>JANNSX010000461.1:0-9162 GCA_031403155.1 Hyphomicrobiaceae bacterium | reverse complement strand
CTCTCGCCCGAGATCATGACGGTCAGATCCGACTGCGTCAGGCGCGCGATGACGCGATAGATCTCCTGCATCGGGCCCGAACGGCCAATGAGGGGAAGCTGCTGCTCGGGTTGCTCCGGCTTCGACGGTGCAACGGCCTTCCGCGGCTCGGCCAGCGCCCGCTCGATGGTTTGGACGAGCACCTTCAGGTCGAAGGGCTTGGGCAGATACTCATAAGCTCCGCGCTCGGCCGCGTTGATCGCCGTCAGCACCGTGTTCTGCGCGCTCATGACGATGATCGGCAGATTGGGCCGGAGCTTCTTGATGCGCGGGATGAGATCGAACGCGTTGGCGTCCGGCATGACGACGTCGGTGACGACGAGATCGCCCTCGCCTTCGGCAATCCACCGCCACAGCGTCGCCGCGTTGCCGGTGACGCGCGGAATGAAACCGGCGCGGGCCAGCGCCTGGTTCAGCACCATGCGGATCGCCGCATCGTCGTCGGCGACGAGGATGCTGCCCTTGCTCATGGTTCACTCTCCACGATCGGCAGCGCGATGCGGAACATGGTGCGGCCGGGCTCCTGGTCGAGCTCGACGATGCCGCCGTGCTCCTCGACGATCTTGGCGACGAGGGCGAGGCCAAGCCCACTACCGCCGCTCTTGGCGGTGACGAACGGATCGAAGATGTGGGGCCTGAGACTCTCCGGCACGCCGGGACCGTTGTCCTCGATGGTGATGGCGAGTGGTAGGCTTTCGCGCATGCCGCTCGCGGCGCCGCGATGATGCAGGCCGGGGCGGAAGGATGTTTGCAGGACGATCCGCGCATCGCTCGCGTTGGCCACGGCGTCGGCGGCATTCTTGACGAGATTGAGCAGAGCCTGGATCAGCCGGTCGCGGTTGCCGGGAATGCCGGGCAGCGAGGGATCGTAGCGCTCGACGATGGCCACGCCCTTCGCAAACCCCGCGCCTGCGAGCGTGCGAACATGCTCCAGCACCTCATGGATGTTGACGGATTCGCGCGCGGTCACATCGCCCGCGCCAAAATCCTGCATGCGATCGACGAGGCGGCAGATCCGATCCGTCTCGGCGCAGATGAGGCCGGTCAACGCGCGCCCCTCCTCGCTCGCATCGGTTTCGAGGAGCTGCGCGGCGCCTCGGATGCCGGAGAGCGGGTTCTTGATCTCGTGCGCCAGCACGGCCGAGAGGCCGGCAAGGGCCCGCGCGGCGGAGCGATGCGTCAGCTGCCGCTCCATCATGGTGGCGATCGAGCGCTCGATGAGGGTCACGACGAGATGGCCCGCGTCCTCGGCGAGCGGCGCGACCATCACATCGACGAAAGGATGGCGGCCGGCGATGGGCGTCGAGAGGTCGAGGCCGCGCGCGGTCGAGGGGCGAAGGTGCCGGCTCGCTTCATCGACGAGCGCGATCAAGGGGCTGGCGACAGGCAGCAGCGCGGCGAGCCCTTTGCCGATCAGCCGCCGCCGGCTCGCCGCGAAGAAAGCCTCCGCCGCCACATTGACCTCCGCGACGACCCCGTGCACGTCGACGACGAGGACCGGGTAGGGCAGCGCGGCGAGGATCGCGCTCGCATCGACTGGGGCCGGCGCGACAATCGCGGCTGTCCGGGCCGCGCTCATGCGGCCAGAGCTTCGACAGCATGGAGGTCCTTGATGGCGGCGATGACCTCGCGGGGATTTTCCGATCCGCACAACCGCCGGCGCCACTCTTTCTGCGCGGCGACGCTCGGAACGCGCCGTTCGACCACCCAGACGAGATGCTTACGCGCATTCCTGATGCCGAGGCCGGTGCCATAGTGCGCGAGCATCGCCTCGTAATGCTCGATGAGGATGTCGCACTGCGCGTCCGGCGACGGATCGCCGGGGTCAGCGCCTGTGGTGAGCGCTGTGGCAATGCGTCCGGGCATCCACGGCGCCCCATAGGCGCCGCGCCCGACCATGACGCCGTCGGCGCCGGAGAGCATGAGGGCCTCGCGCGCCTCCGCAATGCCGGTGATGTCGCCGTTGACGAGGACGGGAATGCGAACCGCCGCCTTCACTTGGCGCACCAGCGGCCAATTCGCCTTGCCTTTGAAGAACTGGCAGCGCGTGCGGCCGTGCACCGTCAACATGCGGATGCCAGCGGCCTCCGCGCGGCGCGCGAGCTCGGGCGCGTTGAGGCTCTTTTCGTCCCAGCCCAGCCGCATCTTCAGCGTCACCGGACGATCGACCGCGCCGACGGTCGCCTCGATGAGTGTCAGCGCGTGATCGAGGTCGCGCATCAGGGCCGAGCCCGCAAGCCCGTTCGTCACGACCTTCGACGGGCAACCCATGTTGATGTCGATGACATCGGCGCCGAGGTCTTGGGCGATCCGTGCGCCTTGCGCCATCCACCGCGCCTCCCGGCCGGCCAGCTGGATGACGAAGGGCCGATGCTGCGGCGGCCGGACCTTCAAGAGCATGTCACCCCGCTCCTGCACCAGCGGCTCGGAGGCGACCATTTCACTGACGACAAGCCCCGCGCCGAACCGGTGCGCCAGATCCCGGAACGGCAAGTCGCTCACCCCCGACATCGGCGCCAGCGCCACCGGGTTGGGCAGGGTGATGGGGCCGATGGCCAGGGGGGACAAAAGTGCGTTGCTCATTTCGTGGGCAGTGATAGTCTCTGCCTAATTTTTGGGCAATAGGCGCGTTGGGCAGGGTTAACGCCGCCGATCCATGGCTCCGCGCCCCGCCGGCGTGCTAGGCAGGCGGCGAATGCCCCTCCAAAGCCCCTAGGAAGCCCCAGGAGCCCCTC
The DNA here is from genome assembly GCA_031403155.1 of Hyphomicrobiaceae bacterium. Taxonomy (GTDB): domain Bacteria; phylum Pseudomonadota; class Alphaproteobacteria; order Rhizobiales; family Hyphomicrobiaceae; genus JANNSX01. Next base: position 6,388 of record JANNSX010000461.1, on the reverse strand, counting down.
CGTGCCGACCGCCCCCACAGTGGCCCTCATCGTCGCCGCCGGCCGTGGGACGCGGGCGGGGCCGCTCGGGCCGAAACAGTTCTTGGCGCTCGATGGCGAGGCGGTGCTGCGGCGGAGTTTATCCCCGTTTCTGGCGCATCCGAGGGTTAACCACACTCTTGTGGTTATCCACGCCGACGACCGCGCCACGTATGGTGAATGCGTCTTGGGCATCGAGGGTCGCCTGCTCCCTCCCGCGATCGGCGGAGCGACGCGGCAGGAGTCGGTCCGCGCCGGGCTCGAGGCGCTCAGCCATGCCAACCCGTCCCATGTCCTCATTCACGACTCGGCTCGCCCCTTCGTCGATGCCGGCATCATCGACCGCGTACTCGATGGTTTGGGCGATGCCGATGGCGCCATACCGGCGTTGCCGATCCACGACACCATCAAGCGCGGTGATGCGAGCGGCCTCATCCGCGAGACCGTCGACCGCAGCGGCCTCTTGCGCGCGCAAACCCCGCAAGGCTTTCGCTACCCCGCGATCCTCGACGCGCACCGCCGTGCCGCATCCGCCGGCGTGTCGGGGCTCACCGACGACGCCCATGCCGCCGAATGGGCGGGGCTTTGCGTCAAGCTGGTCGCGGGACACGAAGGCAACATGAAGCTCACCACCGCCGCGGACTTGCTGGAAGCCGAGAACCGGCTGCTGCGCGATCGCCTGTTCGGGCAAGGCGAAACCGTCACCGGCAACGGCTTCGACGTGCACCGCTTCACGGCCGGTGATCACGTCATGCTCTGCGGCGTGCGCGTGCCACACACTCACGGCCTCGAAGGCCACTCGGACGCCGATGCACCTCTGCACGCGCTGACAGACGCCATCCTCGGCGCGCTTGGGGAGGGCGACATCGGCGTGCATTTTCCTCCGAGCGATCCGCAGTGGAAGGGCGCCGCCTCGGAACTCTTCGTCCGCCATGCGGCCAAACTCGCCGCCGAACGCGGTGGCCGGATCGTCCATGCCGACGTCACCGTCATCGCCGAACAGCCGCGCATCGGGCCTTATCGCGAAGCCATGACGGCTCGCCTCGCCGGCATGCTCGCGCTTCCGTCACAGCGCGTCTCGATCAAGGCCACCACCAGCGAGCGCCTGGGTTTCACCGGCCGGGGCGAGGGCCTGGCCGCGCTCGCCACCGCGACGCTCCGGCTGCCCTTCGCCCGGAATTGATCCAACGCCCATTGCAGGCCCGCCCCGAATCGTAGCAGCTTCGGTTGTATGTCCGCAGCTGACTTCGGGGAGCCATCGCCATGGAAGGTCTGACACAGACCGAGTCGCTGAGTGCCGCCGAGATAGCCGAAAGCTCATCCTCGTGTTGCGTGGCACTCCGCGCCCGCCGCATGAGCCGTATCATCACGAGGGTCTATGACGATGCGTTGCGGCGCCTGGGCCTCACCGCCAGCCAGTTCACACTGCTGACGGCGGTCGCCCAGCAGAACGGCGTGACGGCGGCCGAGATCGGTTTCGACCTCGACATCGAGAAGTCGACGCTGTCGCGCAACCTGAAACGGCTCGTCGGCTTGAGGCTCATCAACATGGATCCGCCGGCCGGCCGCCGTGGCCGTGGGCTGCACCTGACGGCCGCCGGCGACGACGCGATCCGCAAGGCCTATCCGATCTGGCGCGACACGCAGCTTCGCGTCGTGCAGACGATGGGGAACGAGTCGACCGGCACGTTCGATCGATTGTTGGATTCGGCCGAGAAGCTCGTCGCCGCCTGAGCGGAGACGAGCCCTCGTCTGCGAGCTAATACCCGCCATCAGAAATGGCTGGTACTAGCTTTTTTGCTGAAGTACCCGATTCACGCGGCATTTTCGCGCCACGACGTGTGGCACTCAATTCTGCGATCGGGTACTAGGCCCTTCGCTCCGCCTCGGCTACCATGCCAGGCGACCAGCGGAGGGCTGTTGCATTTTGAGCGATCCACAACTCGTCAAGGCGGCGCGAACGCTCGTCGATCTGTTGTGCGCCAAGGGCCTGAAGCTTGCGACGGCCGAATCCTGCACGGGCGGCCTCATCGCCGGCGCGATCACCGAGATCGCCGGCTCCTCCGATGTTTTCGATCGCGGCTTCGTCACCTATTCCAACGAGGCGAAAGCCGAGATGCTCGGCGTGCCGCCGGCGCTGGTCACGACGCACGGCGCGGTCAGCCCCGAGGTGGCGCGGGCGATGGTGGAAGGGGCGTTGCGAAACTCGCGCGCCGATATCGCCGTCGCGGTGACCGGCGTTGCGGGTCCGGGAGGCTGCACGCCCACCAAGCCCGTCGGTCTCGTCTATCTCGCGGCGATGCGGCGTGGCGGAGCGCCGGTCGTCGAGGAGCTTCGCCTGGGAAGCATCGGCCGCGGCCCGATCCGCCGCGCGACGGTTCTCAAGGCGATGGAGATGGTGGGTCGCGTTGCAGGGCGCGAGTGATCCGTCGACCAACCGGCCCGCCCCAACTTCTCTCCTCGACCACGCCAGTCGCGAGCCAGGATGGCCTCACATCCCGTCATCCCGGCCAGCGTGCGAAGCACGCGTGGGCCGGGACCTGAGTGCGTCACGGTTGGAGTCGGGGCCCATCCACTCGCAACGGTCTCCAAAGGCAAGGCCTGAGTCATAGGGCACTTCGCTGCCGCACAAAATCGCACACGGGTCCCGGCCTTCGCCGGGATGACGGTGCGGAGGGATGGCCGCGTCATTCAGACGCCGTATGATGACGCAATCGCTGCACCTGATAGAAGGCGGCAGATGTGGGCCGCAAGGGCGACCTGCGGTCGCCCTACGTCGCACCCCATCAAGACTGTCGATGCCGGACGAAGTGGGGCGACCGCCGGTCGCTCCTACAGTCGATAGCCGATGTCACGCGAACGTCAGGGACGCAGAGTGCACGTTGTGTAGGGGCGGCCTGCAGTCGCCCTTCTTTAGCGTGCATGGCAACGACCTCCCCTGTGGCCGCCCCTCACCCTCCCCTCTCCCCGCTGAAGCGGGGAGAGGGTGACATACGGCGCGTCCCTGACATGTAAGGCGGGCACGGCCTTTGACTACCTCTCCCCGTTGCGCAGCGTACGGGGAGAGGGGAGGGTGAGGGGCGGCGGCACAACGCAATGTCAGCCATGCCCGTCACGACGTGCGGCAAGACGGGTGACAGCCGGTCGCCTCTACGATTTCCGCAACCGCGCCAACGTCTCCGCCTTGAACGCGTCATACCGCCCCTCGGCGATCGCCGCGCGGATGCCGGCCATCAGCGCTTGATAGAAGGCGACGTTGTTCCAGGTGAGCAGCATGGCGGCGAGGTGCTCGCTGGATTTCACGAGATGGTGCAAGTAGGCGCGGGAATAGTCGCGGGCCGCCGGACATGAGGACGTGGCATCCAACGGCCGCTCGTCCTCGGCATGCGCCGCGTTCTTGAGATTGAGCTTGCCGTCCCAGGTGTAGGCGAGGCCGTGCCGGCCGGCGCGCGTCGGCATCACGCAGTCGAACTGGTCGACGCCGAGCGCCACCGCTTCCAGAATGTCTTCCGGCGTGCCGACGCCCATCAGATAGCGCGGCTTCTGCCTGGGCAGGATCGGCTCGACGATGTCGATCATCGCGAGCATTTCGGATTGCGGCTCGCCGACCGCGAGCCCACCGATCGAATGGCCGTCGAAGCCCATGGCGACGAGGCCAACCGCTGAACGCCGCCGCAGCTCGGAATCGGTGCCGCCCTGGACGATGCCGTAGAGGGCCTGGCCGGGTTGCGCCAGTTTCTCGAAGGCGGTTTTGGAACGCGCCGCCCAGCGCAGCGACAGCTCCATGGCGCGCTCCGTCTCCTCGGGCGACGCCGGCATTTCCAGGCACTCGTCGAGCTGCATCTGGATGTCGGCGCCGAGCAGGCATTGGATCTCGATGGAGCGCTCGGGCGAGAGGTGATGCCGCGAGCCGTCGATGTGCGATTGGAAGGTCGCGCCCGCCTCCGTCATCTTCCGCAGCTTGGCGAGACTCATGACCTGGAAGCCGCCGCTATCCGTCAGGATCGGCCCGTCCCAGCCGATGAATTTGTGCAAGCCCCCGAGCCTGGCGACACGCTCCGCGCCGGGGCGCAGCATCAGGTGATAGGTGTTGCCGAGGATGATGTCGGAGCCGGCTTGCCTCACGTCCTTCAGGAACATCGCCTTCACCGTCCCCGCCGTCCCAACCGGCATGAAGGCCGGCGTGCGGATCACGCCGTGCGGGGTGTGGATGACGCCGGTGCGCGCGCGGCCGTCGGTGGCGTCAAGGGTGAAGGAGAAGGGGGTCATCATGACTCTCGTGAAGGCGTTAGGGCGCCAAATAGCGGACGGGGGCGGCCTACAGCAAGCGACAACGCATCATAGTGTGGCGTTCGGAAGTTCGCCCCATCATCGCGGCGAGCTGCGCAGGCGAACTTCTGAACATGACGCCACACGAAGCTATTGACCCGCCGAATATCCTTATCGATCCAGAAGTTCGCGCTGAGCCAGCAGCTTGATCTGACGAACTTCGGGGTCGGGACACTCGTGACGTTTGACTGGCCGTTACCCGAGTGGAGAGCCTGTCCGTACCGCAGCCGCACGCAGGTCCCGGCCCGTAGGCCGGGATGACGCCGTTGTGGGGGCCTGCTGTCGCCCCGAAGACGACACGTGCGGCGACGGTCCTGCGGCGCAAAGCCAGATCAAACTCTCATCCTCCTGATTTCTCTTGCGAAGGATCACCCCTCCCCACGTCACCCCGGCGGTCATGGCGTAGCCATGCTCCGCATGGGTGGCCGGGGCCTGCGTGCCTATCGGCTCACTCTCAATCTCTCCTCACGCGCGAACCAACAACGTCGCATCCCCATACGAGTAAAACCGATACCGCTCCGCAATCGCGTGCGCGTAGGCCGCCTGCATGGTCTCCAGCCCCGCGAACGCCGACACCAGCATGAACAGCGTCGAGCGCGGCAGGTGGAAGTTGGTCATCAGCACGTCGGCCGCCTTGAAGCGATAGCCCGGCGTGATGAAGATCGCCGTCTCGCCGCGGAAGGGGCGGATGACGCCGTCATCGCCAGCGGCCGACTCGAGCAGGCGCAGTGACGTCGTGCCGACGGCGACGATGCGGCCGCCCGCCTGCCGCACACCATTGAGCGCGGCGGCCGCCTCCTCGGTCACCTCGCCCCACTCGGCGTGCATCTTGTGCTGGGCCGTGTCCTCGGACTTCATCGGCAGAAAGGTTCCGGCGCCGACATGCAACGTCACCGTATGCCGCGTGATGCCGCGCGCGGAGAGCCGCTCCATCAGCTCGGGCGTGAAGTGCAGGCCTGCGGTCGGCGCGGCAACGGCGCCCTCACGGGTCGCGAACAGGGTCTGGTAGTCGGCGCGGTCACGGTCCTCGACTTGGCGTTTGCCGGCGATATAGGGCGGCAACGGCACCTGGCCCTGCGTGGCGATCGCCTCGTCGAGGAAGCTGCCGCTCAGATCAAACGCCAGCTCGACCTCACCGCCCTCGCCTTTCGCGGCCACCGTCGCATCGAGCGTTCCGGTGAGACACACATCGCCCGCGCCCTCGGCGCCGAAACGAATTCGGTCCCCGACCTTCAACCGCTTGCCCGGTCGCGCCAGCGCCAGCCAGCGATTGTCGTCGAGGCGCTGCAGCAGGTTCGCATGGATGCGGGCGACCGCCCCGTCCTCGCGCGTTCGCGTGCCTTGAAGCTCCGCCATGATGACTCGCGTGTCGTTGACGACGAGCGCATCGCCGGGCTGAAGGAGATCGGGGAGGTCGCGGACATGACGATCCGCAAGCCCCTCGTCAGGCTTCACGACAAGCAGCCTCGCCGCATCGCGCGGGCTTGCGGGATGCAGCGCGATCAGGTCGTCGGGAAGCTCGAAGTCGAAGAGATCGGTGCGCATTGGGTCCGCGATGGTTCGGCGGCCTTCCTCTCCCCGTAGCGAAGCGTACGGGGAGAGGGCAGGGTGAGGGGCGGCGGCGGGCGGTATGCAAGCCACAAAGCGGGCGACCGCAGGTCGCCCCTACGAAACAAGCACTCCGCGTCCCTCACGTGACCTTGGCATGGCCTTCGGCCGTCGCGGACTTCCTTGGGGATGTCCTCGATGTCCTTGAGGTTGGCGTAGGGGAAGATCACTTCCGTGTAGCCCATGCGGTGCGCGGCCATTACCTTCTGCTTGAGGCCGCCGATCGGCAGGATGTCGCCGCGCATCGTGATCTCGCCCGTCATCGCGAGGCCGGGCGTCACCGGGCGACCCGTCAGCGCGCTGATGATCGCCGTCACCATCAGGCCGCCCGCGGACGGACCGTCCACCTTGCCCGCCGGGGTGATGTTGATGTCGAGGTCGATCTTGGTGAAGTCGAACTTTTCGAGCCCGTACTTGGCCGCGTTCTGCTTCA
>JANNSX010000460.1:0-3260 GCA_031403155.1 Hyphomicrobiaceae bacterium | reverse complement strand
CGAAGGCAAGATCGTAGACGAAGGCCCGAAGCGCTACGAGCTGCCGTTTGAGCGGCTCGTGATCCCGGCCGGCGCGCGTCTCTCCTTCGGAAAGATGAAGGCATGGCCCGGAGAGGAAAAGCCCATCCTCATGCTGATGCCCGACGCGGGAAAGTTCGCGCCTGAGGACATGCGGCGGCTCGTGCGCCTGCCTCTCGGCGAGAAGCACGCGTGGATGCCGGTCCGCCATTTTCTCCAGATGATGCGCCGCCTGCATAGGGTCAACGGCGAGGGCGGCCGCTACCTCGAGGATTTGTTCGCGTCGCTTCTTGTTTTTGAGATGTACGGCGAGGCCGAGGCGTTGTGCGAGTGGTTCGAGCACCGCGGCGCCGGCCAGCATCACCCTGGTCGTCGGCCACGGCGCAGACGAGGTGAGGTCCGCCCTCGCCAGGAGGCCTGTCCACCGTAGCCTTGGCGAAGGTGGAACCTTGCAGTTCGTCGTCCAGGAACAGCAACTCGGCACCGGCCACGCGCTGTTGCAGGCCCGGCCCCTCCTGGAAGGGAAGACCGGGGTTGTTATCCTGCTGTCGGGCGATGTGCCCCTGCTGACCAGCAACACGCTGCGCTCGCTGATCGAGACGCATACCCAATGCGAGGCTGCGGCCACGGTGGTGACGGCCAACATGCCGAGGCCCTTCGGCTACGGGCGCATTGTCCGGACCAACGGCCGCATCGCGAAGATTGTCGAGGAGCGCGACGCCTCGCCGGCACAGAAGAAGATCACGGAGATTAACTCCGGGATTTATGCGTTCGACCTGGCGCCGCTGTTCGGCGCCCTCGATTCAATCGGCACTTCGAACAACCAGGGCGAGTACTACCTGCCCGATCTGGTCGCCATCTATCTCAAACAGAAGCGCACCGTCGCCACGTGGACGGTCGATCGCGCGGAAGAGATTCGCGGCATCAACAGCCGCACAGAACTTGCCGAGGTCAGTGCCATGGTCCGCCAGCAGAAGAACGAAGAGTTGATGGCCGCGGGGGTCACGTTGATTGACCCCGCCACCACCTACGTTGACAGCGATGTCGTGGTCGGGCCCGACACGGTGATCCACCCGTGCGTGTTCCTGGAAGGGTCCACGAAAATTGGCGCGGCGTGCGAGATTCACTCCGGCACGCGCATCGTCAACTCAACCATCGGCGATCGGGTGTGTGTCCGGAACCACACTGTGGTGACAGATTCCACAGTGGAGGCCGGCGCGTTCCTCGGTCCGTTCGCGCACATCCGGCCCGGATCGCAGGTCGGCGAAGACGCGCACATCGGCAACTTCGTCGAGCTCAAGAAGACCGCGATGGGCAAGGGTTCGAAGGCCAATCACCTGGCCTACCTGGGCGATGCCACCATCGGATCGGCAACAAATATCGGCGCCGGCACCATCACCTGTAACTACGACGGCGAGAAGAAGCACCGGACGGTGATTGGCAACAACGTGTTCGTCGGCAGCAACAGCACCCTGGTGGCGCCCATCACGCTAAATGATGGCTCGTACATTGCAGCTGGCTCGGCGGTCACGAAGGATGTACCGGCCGGCGCGCTCGGTGTTGGCCGTGCGCGTCAGGAAAACAAAGAAGGATGGCGCGAAAAGCGCCGCCAGAAACCAAAAGCCTGACTATGTGCGGCATTATCGGATACATCGGTCCCAAGCCCGTCGTCCCGGTCATTCTTGATGGCCTGAGGCGGCTGGAGTATCGCGGCTACGACTCGGCGGGCATCGCCGTGGTGCACGACGGGCAGATCGAAGTCCGGCGCAGCGCCGGCAAGCTGATCAACCTCGAGAACTCAATCCAGGCCACGCCCATGGCGGGTGAGTATGGCCTCGGCCACACCCGGTGGGCGACGCACGGCCGGCCAACCGAAGAGAACGCGCATCCCCACCGCGACGGCTCCGGCCGTATTGTCGTCGTGCACAACGGCATCATCGAGAACTACCTGGAGATCAAGCGCGAGCTCGTCGCCGAAGGTCACAAGTTCGAGTCGGAGACCGACACCGAAGTCGTGGCCCACCTGGTCCAGAAAGAATGGCGCGCCGACGGGCTTGAAAACGCAGTGCTGCGGGCGATGAAGCGCGTGCGGGGGTTGTTTGCGCTGGTGCTGCTATCGGCCGACGACCCCATGAAGCTCGTGGCGGTCCGCAATGGCCCGCCCATCGTCGTGGGCATCGGCGACGGCGAGTATTTCGTGGCGTCGGACGTGCCGGCGATTCTCAGCCATACCCGCGACGTGGTTTTCATGGAAGACCGCGAAATGGCCGTCCTCACGCCCGCGGGCGTCACGTTCCAGACGCTCGACGGCACGGCCGTGCAGCGCACGCCGACCCGTGTGCTGTGGGATCCGATTTCGGCCGAGAAGGCCGGCTACAAGCACTTCATGCTCAAGGAGATCTTCGAGCAGCCGCACGCCGTGCGCGACACGGTGCTCGGGCGGGCCTCGCTTGATACCGGGCAAATCTACCTGGACGAGATGGCCATCCCGGCCGCCGATCTGCTGAGTATCGACAAGATCACCCTGCTCGCCTGCGGCACCTCGTGGCATGCCGCACTGGTCGGCAAGTTCATGATCGAGGAGCTGGCCAAGCTGTCGGTCGAAGTCGACTACGGCTCGGAATACCGGTACCGCAACCCGATCATCAACAACAAGACGCTCGCGGTCGCCATCACCCAGTCGGGAGAGACCGCCGACACGCTGGCCGCGCTGCGCGAAGCCAAGGGCAAGGGCGCCCGCAGCCTCGCCATCTGCAACGTCGTCGGCAGCATGGCCACGCGCGAGGCCGAGGGCACCATCTACACCCACGCCGGGCCGGAGATTGGCGTGGCCTCGACCAAGGCGTTCACCACGCAACTGGTCGCGCTCTACCTCTTTGCCCTGCGCCTCGCCGAAGTGCGCGGCACGCTCACCAAGGACGAGCGGTGCGCGCACATCCAGGCCCTGATGCATTTGCCGAAGGTGCTGGAAGACACGCTGAAGATCGCGAAACAGGTCGAAGAGATTGCGATCCGGTTCCACAACCGGTCCGATTTTCTCTATCTGGGCCGCGGCATCAATTATCCGATCGCGCTCGAGGGCGCGCTGAAGCTCAAGGAGATCTCCTACATTCACGCCGAAGGCTACCCGGCCGGCGAGATGAAACATGGCCCCATCGCGCTGATCGACGAGCAGATGCCGATCGTCGCCCTGGCCACCCACGATCACGTGTTCGAGAAAATGCAGGGCAACATCCAGGAAG
>JANNSX010000459.1:0-1541 GCA_031403155.1 Hyphomicrobiaceae bacterium | reverse complement strand
CACATTCTGGCGGCCGACAAAGATATCGAGGTCTTGCTCGCACATGAGGTCCATGAATACAGCGAAGGTTTACGCCCGATTTTCTCTAGAATCATACTGCCAACCGGTCAGGTTTGGATGGAAACGCCAGGCATGCCCGCGACGCTTCCTGATCACGGCATTCAAAGACAGGCGGACACAAGCGGCGGTGTCTACCCAGCGATCGTGAGCGAGACGTCTAACGGTAGACCGGTCAGGATTCTCACCGAGCGGATCGTGGGCTCAACGCCCTCCGGGACAATCCCCTATCTCGTACAAGTCGCTATAGATACACAACGTGACTACGAGCTGATCTCCCGCTACCGGCAAGCGCTTTTTCCGGTTCTGGCGCTGGCTCTTGTGAGTGCGGGACTGTTGGGGTGGCGCTGTGCAAAGCGGGCATCCGCGCCCATCGCACGCGTCAAAAGCGCTTCTGCATGCATTACAAGCCAGACACTGGATGCCCGGCTTGAGGTCGACGGGCTGCCATCGGAATTGTTCGGGCTGGTCGATGCACTGAATCAGATGCTCGCCCGTCTGGAGCGGTCTCACTTGGGCCTCCAAGAGTTCACTGATGACGTCGCCCATGAGCTGCGGACGCCGATCAACAACATTCGGCTCAGCGCGGAAGTGACTTTGGCTAATCGCCGTTCCGAGGAGGAGTATCAATCGACGTTGGAGTCCCAACTCGAAGAGTGCGAACGACTGACGCGTCTCGTTTCCGATCTGCTTTTCTTGGCGCATGACACCGACAATCTGGCAGGTCTCGACCGACAGTTGATCGACGTTGGCCAAGAGCTGACCCTGATCGCAGCGTATTTCGAAAGCAGCTTGCAAGAGCGCCAACTTATATTTTCGATCGACTGCCCGTCCGGGCTTCGAATCCGGGTCAATCGCACATTATTTCAGAGAGCCGTTGCAAATCTTGTGGGAAATGCGATCGCGCACACGCCTGACGCTGGAACGTTGCGAGCTTCGGCCGAGGCAAGAGATTCAATGTTGCATTTGACGATTTCGGATTCCGGCGAAGGCATCGCCCCAGAACACCTTCCCCACATCTTCGACCGATTTTATCGCGCTACTCGCAATCGGCCATCAGCCGACCGACTCGGACTGGGCCTTTCGATCGTGAAGAAGATCGTCGAGCATCACCATGGTGCAGTCAACGTGGAAAGCGCGCCGGGCCGTGGAACGAGCGTCTCGCTCGTGTTTCCCATGGACGAACCGACTGAACGGGACGCACCAACATGACGGCGTCGTCATCTATACGTCATGCTCTGGTCACGGTGCGACACGTACGGTTGGCAAGCTCGCTAGTCTGAACCGTGCGCCGGAATTCCGGAACCTAAGCCGGAACCTACGGACGTCGGTTGGGGGTGAGTTCAAGCCAGCGACTGAGATGCCATGTGGCGTTTGGGCGAAGAGCTGGTCGGCGGGGCGGAGCAAGGCTGGAGCCAATCACGATGACGACGTCCACGCCGGAAAAAAGAGCGCAGCTCCTTGCCGTCCTGCCGCGGCTGCGG
>JANNSX010000458.1:0-8668 GCA_031403155.1 Hyphomicrobiaceae bacterium | reverse complement strand
GCTCGACGATAGTAGTGCCATATGTCACATCATCGTCGCATACTGCGGCTTGTACAATAGAGAATTCCAGCTTTCGCAGTTTCATCACGAGAGAGCTTGCGCACTCAATCCGAACGATGCGTATGTGGCGACGCACATGGGATTGTTTCTTGCTTACACCGGACGCGCGGCTGAAAGCAGCATCTGGTTTGAGAAGGGCTTGCGGCTCAATCCCTTTCCTCCGACCTGGTACGCCGTATTCGCGGGAAGAGCGGCCTATTTGGATCGCCGATACGCGGACGCTGCCAGGAGCTTTGATGCCCCGACGGAGTCCGTCAAGTCCTTGATGTATCTCGCCGCCGCCCTCGGCCAGCTCGGCCGCACCACCGAAGCTCGCGCCGCCCTCGACGAATGCGCCCGCCTCAAGCCCGACATCCCCGTCATCAAATTCGCCGAGGCCGAGCCCTACAAGAACCGCTCCGACACGGAGCATCTGATCGACGGGCTCAGGAAGGCGGGGTTGGAGGTTTGAAGACGCCACCAAGCCCGTCATGCCCGCGAAGACGGGCACGTCGTAGGGGCGACCGGCGGTCGCCCGGCTGTCCACGTGTGCAGCAATCGCGGTTGCCGTTGCGAGCGGGCGCCCGCCGCTCGCCCCTACAAATCCGTCGTTTCGCGTGCTCCGAGTTTCTACCCCGACAGCCCACCCGCCAGAGTGGGCACATCCAGCGGCACGAAGCCGTAGTGCTTCAGCCAGCGCAAATCCGCCGAGAACATCGCGCGTAAATCCGGGATGCCGTATTTCAGCATGGCGATGCGGTCGAGGCCCATGCCGAAGGCGAAGCCCTGGTAGCGCTCGGGGTCGAGGCCGCAATTGCGGATGACGTTCGGGTGCACCATGCCGGAGCCCAGAATCTCCAGCCACTTGCCGGGCTTGCCGATCGCTTCCGCCCCGACATCGACCTCCATGGAGGGCTCCGTGAACGGGAAGTGGGAGGCGCGGAAGCGCATCTTCACCTCGTCCACCTCGAAGAAGGCCTTGGCGAACTCGGCGAGCGTCCATTTGAGGTGACCCATATGGGTCGCCTCGTCGATGACGAGGCCCTCGATCTGATGGAACATCGGCGTGTGCGTCTGGTCACTGTCCATGCGGTAGACGCGGCCAGGCGCGATGATGCGGAGCGGCGGTTTTTGCGCGAGCATGGCGCGGATCTGCACCGGGCTCGTATGCGTGCGCAATACCAGCGGCGCCTCGTTCGAGCCGGGCGGGGTTTTCAGGTAGAAGGTGTCGTGCTCCTGCCGCGCGGGGTGCTCCGGGGGAATGTTGAGCTTGGTGAAATTGTAGTCGTCGGTCTCGATGTCCGGACCTTCGGCGACCGAGAAGCCCATATCGGCGAAGATCTCCGACACCTCGTCGAAGACCTGCGAGACGGGATGGATGCGGCCATCGACGAGGGGCCCAGGCATCACGGGAAGTGTGATGTCGGCGCGCTCGGATTTGAGGCGGGCTTCCAGCGCCGCTTCGGTCAGAGCTGATTTCCGCCCATCGAGCGCGTCCGTCACGCGATCGCGGAGCGCGTTGACCGCCTGGCCGAAGCTCCGGCGCTCTTCCGGTGCAAGCTTGCCCAGCGTCGCCATCAGCTCGGAGATGCGGCCCTTCTTGCCGAGCGCGGCCACGCGCACGTCGTCGAGCCCCTTCAAGTCGGCGGCCGCCTTCGCCGCACCGACGAGCTCGGCCTCGAGGGATTTGAGATCGGGTGAGGGGCGATCGTTCATCGGCGTCTGAAATCCCGGGGCGGCGGGTGTCGTAGGCTGGCGCTGAGGGCCGCGACGCGGGCCGAAGCCCAGCAACGACGGAGCTTGGAGCTTGAAGTGCTGGGCTTCGCCGATGGCTCAGCCCAGCCTACAATTCTCCTCAGCCTCAGGCCGCAACCGCGGCCTTCGCCCGCTCGACGAGCGCCTTGAAGCCTTCCGCATCCTTGACGGCGAGATCGGCCAGAACCTTTCGGTCGACCTCGATGCCGGCCTTGCTGAGACCGTCGATGAAGCGTCCGTAGGTGAGCCCCAACTCCCGCGTCGCCGCGTTGATGCGCTGGATCCAGAGCGCCCGGAACGTGCGCTTCTTGTTGCGCCGATCGCGATAGGCGTACTGGCCGGCCTTCTCAACCGACTGGCGTGCCGTCTTGATCGCGTTCTTGCGGCGGCCGAAGTGACCCTTGGCCTGCTTCAGAACTTTCTTGTGCTTGGCGTGGGACGTGACGCCCCGTTTTACGCGTGCCATGTGTCAGCCCTCCCTCAACTCTCGGTGCTTTTGGCGACCCGAACGGTGCGGCGCCGGGCCCTCCGGGCGTTGGGCATCCATTGCTTCACGCGCTTCGTATCGGGATCCGACAGCACCATGGTGCCGCGCGCCTTGCGAATGAACTTCGCCGACCGCTTGACCATACCGTGCCGCTTGCCGCGGGCCTGGGCCTTCACCTTGCCGGTGCCGGTCACCTTGAAGCGTTTTTTCACGCTCGACTTCGTCTTCAGCTTGGGCATTTCGCATCAGTCTCCTTGTTGTTGGGCCGAAGACGGCTAAGCCAACCAATTTCTCTAGCGCTTTCAAAGCGTTAGCAAGGAGGGCGGCAGCCCGGCCGAATGTTGCCTGAGCAATCGAAAACCGCCACGGCATGCCCCGCCGGGCGGTTTGTGGAGGGTGTTGTACAGCGAGAGGGGCGAGGGCGCAATGGGGAGGCGCGGGCTTTGCCCGCGAGGGAGTAGGGAATTGGGAATGGGGAGTAGGGAAGTAGCCAGTTCAAACCTACTCCATACTCCATACTCCATACTCCATACTCCCTACTCCCTACTCCCTCAATCTCACACTTCCGGTCGCCCCGTCGCGTCCCGGAACCAGCCGCCGACCGCTTTCTCGTAGGCGGAGGCCGCCTGGAACACCTTCTCGTCCTCGAAGGTCGGGCCGACGATCTGGATGCCGGTCGGCATGCCGGATTTCACGTGGCCCGAAGGAACCGAGAGTACCGGGCAGCGGCTCATGGTGTTGAAGCAGGTGGTCATGGCCCAGCCGAGGGCAGGATGCACTTTCTTGCCATTGACGCGGACCGGCGGGCTCTTCTCATAGTCGAGATCGGCCAAGACATCGGGCATGGCGACTGTCGGACAGATGATCACGTCATACTTCTCGAGCGCCGGGCCGAGGGTCGAATACATGCGCCCGGCCGTCACAAGTGAATCGAGAAAATCCAGCGTCGACGACTTCTCGCACTGGTCCGCGAACCAGAGCGCATAGCCGTTCATGATCTTGCGATGCTGCTTCGCCTGTTGGGCCATCAGCGCGCCGAACAGATGCGCGAGGTATTTGAGCCCCGCATCGAAGCAGGCCTCGTCCCACTTCAGATCGACCTCCTCCACCTTCGCGCCGAGCGACTTGAATACTTTGAGCGCCTCGCGCGTATTGACCTCGACCTGTTTGTCCACCTCGAAGATGCCGAGATCGATCGAATAGCCGATCCGCCAACCCTTGATGTCCTTGAATTTCGCCGGCAGCGTGAGCTTCGGCTTGACGGTGGCGATGTCGCGGGGATGCGGGCCGGACATGACGTTCTGCAGCAACGCGCAGTCGGCGACGGTGCGGGCCATCGGGCCGGTGTGATTGTAGAAGTCGAAGGAGAAGGGCGGATCGTCGGGGTTGCGGCCGTAGGGCGGCTTGAAGCCGACGAGGCCGCATTGGCTTGCCGGAATGCGGATCGAGCCGCCGATGTCGGAGCCCGTCGCCAGTGTCGTCGAGCCGGCGGCGAGCGAGGCGCCCGAACCGCCCGACGAGCCCCCCGGCGTGAACTCCGGGTTCCACGGATTGCGCGTGACGCCCCACATTTTCGAGTAAGTGACGCCGGCGCAGGAGAATTCGGGCGTCGCCGTGCGGGCATGGAAAATGATGCCGGCATCGAGCAGGCGCTCGTTGGTGGGCGAGGTCGTTTCGGGCACGAAGTCCTTGAGGATGAAGGAGGCGTTCGAGGTCGGATAGCCCTTGATGTAGCTCTCGTCCTTGATGGCAACCGGCAGGCCGTCGAGCGGGCCCTTGGGATTGCCCTTGGCGTAGCGCGCCTCGGCCTGCTTCGCCTTCTTCAGCGCCTCGTCATAGTATTTGAACGTGAAGGCGTTGATCGTGGGCTCTACCGCCTCGGCGCGGGTGATGACAGCCTTCATCAGCTCGACGGGGGATAGCTTCTTCGACTTGAAGCGCTTCAAGGCCTCGGTGGCCGGCATGTAGCAGAGATCGAGGTCGGCGGTGGACATGATGGATATCCTCTTGGCGGGACGGCTTCAGCCGAGCGCCTCGACGATGGCGCCGATGGCGCGGCGCGTATCGAGGCCGTAGGTCAAATTGAGAAAGTCCGGAGTGCTCGAGAGCTTGACGACGACCAGATCGTGCTCGGGCGCGATGGTGATGAGCTGGCCGAACACGCCGCGGCACATCACCGTCTCGCGGTCGCGATCCTCAATCCAGAATTGATTGCGGTAGCAGCCGTTCGGCAGCGATTGGCGGAGGTAGTCGTTGGCGAGCCCGTGGGCGCCACGGCGAATGTCCGCCACCCAGGAAGGTGGCACGATCTGCCGGCCATTGAGCCGCCCGCCGTTCAAGATCACGAGGCCGAAGCGGGCATAGTCGCGCAGCGTCGCATTGAGGCCGCCGCTCGCCAGCGCATAGCCGGCGGGAACGAGCGTGAAATTCGCACTTTCGTCGGCCCCCATTGGCTGCCAGAGGTGCTCGCTCACCAGAGCAGACAGGCGCTTGCCGGAGACGCGCTCCATGCAGAAGGCGAGCACATCGGTCTCGATCGAGCGATAGAGGAAACGGCTGCCGTGCTCGGCCTCGAGCGTCTTGAGGCTCAGAACCTGCTCGAACATGTGAGCCGGCCATTTGAATGTAGGATCGGAACCGGGCGGGACCGGCTTCCAGCCACTTGCGACATCGGTCTGGCCGACATCGGAATAGCGGTCTGTGTACTCTTCGCTGTAGCGGACGCCGCTCGTCATATCGAGGACATGCTGGAGCGTCGCGCCTTTGTAGGCGGTGCCGCTGAGCTCGGGGAGGTATTGGGTGAGTGGGGCCTTGGGATCGAGGAGCCCCTGGCCGATCAGCACGCCGGCCGTCGCCGAGGTGACCGACTTCGCCATCGACTGCGAGAGATGCAGTATCCGGGGCGTCATGCCGTTGAAATAGCGCTCGACGACGATCTTGCCGGCATGCACGACGAGGAAGCCATCGGTATAGGTTTCCTCGAGCAGCGCATCGACGGTTTGCGACGCGCCATCGGTGCGCGTGAATCGGAGGCCGCCCAAATCCTTCGGCGCCTCGGCGAGCGTCGATGCCGGTCCTGCACCGCGCCAGACTTCCGCCGTCGGCAGGATCTCACGGATATGCTGGAACGCCCAGCGGTTCCAGGGCGGCCGGTCCCAGTCGAGACGCGGCACGATCAAATGTGGAGGCGCGCCCTGCATGATCTCAGGGCGCGCCTCGGCGTTGCGGTAGGACTGACCGGTCACTGGCCTACTTCAGGAGTTCGGTCCAGATCTGCGTGTAGAGTTCCGTCACCGCAGGCGGGCAGACCGTGATGAACCGGCCCTTGTCGGCGAGATCGGCCGGGATATTGACCGCGCGCGCCGACAGCATGGCAGCCGGCATGAACTTGTCGCTGCCCTTGACGCCGTTGGCGTAGCCCGCGAACTCGGACAGTTTCGCCGCGTTCTCGGGGTCCATGACGAAGTTCTGGAACAGTTTCGCGTTTTCGACGTTCTTGGCATCCTTCAGCACGCCGACCGAGTCCATCCAGACGACGAAGCCCTCCTTCGGATAGCCCCAGCTGATGTCTTTGTTCTGCAGGCTGGCGCGGTAGCTCGAGCCGTTCCAGTCCGCGCCGCCGGCAAGGTCACCCTTCACCAGCTTCTCGATGGTCGAATAATCCATCGACAGCCACTTCGGTTTGGCCTCGATCAGCTTGTCGCGGACCTTCTTGAGGATTGCCTTGTCGTCTGTGCAGTACTCGCCGCCCATATACATGATGGTGAGCGCCATGACGTCACCCATCTCGGGGACGACATTGAGCTTGCCGACGAGCTCGGCAGGCGGGTCGAGAAAGATGGCCGACGTGTCGATGTCACCCTTGTAGACCGCCGTGTTGACGGCGACACCGGTCGTGCCCCACTGCCACGGCACCGTGTAGTGACGGCCCTTGTCCCAAGGAACATCCGCCCAACGGTCCTCGACGTTCTTGAAGTTCTCCATCTGGTCGGGCCGCGTCTCGAGCAGGAGACCCTCCTCGATCCAGATCGGCACGTAGTTGGCGGACGGCACGACGATGTCGAAGCCGTGGCCGCCGGCGCGGATTTTCGCCAGCGCCGTGTCGTTCGAGTCGTAGTCGGTGACCGTCACTTTGATGTTGTACTGCGCCTCGAACTTCTTGATCGCATCGGGGCTCGTGTAGTTGCCCCAGTTGTAGATCTGCAGCTCGCCATCGGCGAGTGCCGCGCCGGCCCCCAAGGTCAGTGCTGTGACCGTAGCGGCGGTTATGAGAAGTCTTTTCATCATGTTCCTCCCGAGTTTGCTCTTCGATTTCAAGTCGCGAGCGGCCAATGCCCGACTATGGATCGCCGCTCGCCCTCTGACAATTGCGCGTTTCTGTTACTTCAACAGCTCCGTCCAGATCTTCGTGTAGAGATCGTTCGCCTCCGGCGAGCAGGCGAGGATGAAGTGGCCCTTGTCGGCATACTCGGGCGAGATGACGATCTCCGGCGCGCCGACCATATCGGCCGGCATGAACTTCTCCGAGCCGACGATCGCATTGGCGTAACGCGCGAAAGCCGAGAGCATGGCCGCATTCTCGGGGTCCATCATGAAGTTCTGGAAGAGCTTCGCGTTCTCGACGTTCTTGGCGTCCTTCAGCACCGCGAGATTGTCCATCCAGATGCCATAGCCCTCCTTCGGCAGCGCATACTTGATGTCGGGGTTCTGCAACCGGGCGCGGAAGCTCCAGCCGTTCCAGTTGACGCCGGCCGCGATGTCCTCCTTCACGTACTTTTCGGGCTGCGCATAGTCCATCGAGACCCAATGTTTCTTGGCGGCGACCATGGTGTCGCGCACCTTTTTCAAGATTTCCTTGTCCGTCGTGCACCACTCGCCGCCATGATAGAGGACAGCGAGTTGCATGACGTCGCCCATCTCCGGCACGACGTTGATCTTACCCTTGAGCTCATCAGGCGGATTGAGCCAGATGGACGAGGTGTTGATGTCGCCCTTGTAGTACTTCGTGTTGACGATGATGCCGGTCGTGCCCCATTGCCACGGCACTGTGTAGTGTCGGCCCTTGTCGAAGGCGACATCGATCCACTTCGGATCGACGTTCTTGAAATTCTCCATCTGGTCCGGCCGGGTCTCGAGCAGCAGACCTTCCTTGATCCAGACTGGCACCCAACCGGCACCCGGCACGACCATGTCGAAGCCGTGGCCGCCGGCGCGGATCTTGGCGATCGCGGTATCGTTCGAGTCGTAGTCGGTGACGGTCACCTTGACGTTGTACTGGGCCTCGAACTTCTTGATCATCTCGGGGCTCGTATAGTCGCCCCAGTTGAAGATCTGCAGCTCGCCGCCGGCCAGCGCCGAGCCGGCGCTTAGGGTCAACGCCACGACGGCGGCCGCGAATTTCCGGATGCTCATAGTGTTGTTCCTCCCAAAGTGCTGATGCGAGTGATTTATGTTCGACGCGGCATTCCGGAAACGGCACCGGCGGCCGGCAGTGGCATCATCAGCATTGCCCTGCCCTGCCGCCGGTTTTCCAGATTGGCCGTGCCTACTTCTGCAGCTCGGTCCAAATCTTCGTGTAAATGTCGTTCGCCTCCTGCGGGCAGGTGAGCGCGAAAACGCCCTTGTCCGCGAACTCGGCCGGCACGACGATCTCAGGCGCCGTCTTCATGTCCTCGGGCATGAATTTGTCCGAGCCGATGATGGCGTTGGCATAGCGCGCATAGGCCGAGATGAGGGCCGCGTTCTCCGGGTCCATGATGAAGTTCATGAACAGCTTGGCATTCTCGACATTCTTGGCATCCTTCAGGATGGCGACGTTGTCCATCCAGACCGGAAAACCTTCCTTCGGATAGCCGTAAGCGACGCCTGAATTCTTGAGGCGCGCGCGGAATGTCGAACCGTTCCAGTTAACGCCTGCGATGATGTCCTCTTTCTCGTACTTCTCCTGGTTGCCGTAATCCATGCCGAGCCAGCTGGCCTTGGCGGCGACGAGGTTATCGCGGACCTTCTTCAGGATTTCCTTGTCCGTCGTGCACCACTGGCCGCCATTGTACATGATGGCGAGCGCCATGACGTCCGACATCTCGGGCACGACATTGACCTTGCCCTTCAGCTCGTCCGGCGGATTGAGGAAGATCGCCGAGGTATTGATGTCGCCCTTGTAAAATTTCGTATTGACCAGGATGCCGGTCGTACCCCACTGCCACGGAACCGTGTACTTGCGGCCCTTGTCGAACTCGACATCGACCCATTTCGGCTCGACGTTCTTGAAGTTCTCCATCTGGTTCGGGTTCGATTCGAGCAGGAGGCCCTCTCCCACCCAGATCGGGATGAAGCTCGCGGACGGCACGACGATGTCGAAGCCATGGCCGCCGGCGCGGACCTTGG
>JANNSX010000457.1:0-5411 GCA_031403155.1 Hyphomicrobiaceae bacterium | reverse complement strand
AGCAGTCGGCGCCGGCCTGCCGAATAGCGTCTGCCGCAGGACGGCCAGGCCATCACTCACCTTGTCCGCGATTCGCACCGGCTCTGGAAGGGGCTGAGGAGCCTCATCCGGTGCCGAGGCGATATCCGGGACGCCAGAGCCGCCGAAGGTCATCGCAGCCCGTGCCGGCCCTTCCGCTTTGACGGAAAGGGCGGTCGCCACGAGATTGACGATGGCGGAGAGCAGCAGCACGAACGCGAGGTTCGCGTGGCGGAACATTTCGGCAGCCCAAATCGCGTGCGTTCCGGGGGTTTCAGACCAAGCCGCCATGCTGGCCAGGACCATGAACTCAGGGTCCACTGAGGCGAGCGCCGCCGGCTGAGTAGTCACGACCTGACGGGCGGTTGCGAGTTCAGCGCCGATCGCGTCGATCTCGGACTGCAGCTCAAGACGTCGGCCGGAAAGTGCCTTGTCGCCTTCCAATTTTGCGATTTCGGCACAGTAAGCCCGCGATCTCGACTTCGTTGCATTTGTGCACTGGCTGGTGGCGTTCCACCGCTTGCCTTGCTTCAAGGCGTTGATCCGGCCCTGGATCGTCTCCGGGGGGTCGGTTTCGGCCAAGAAGTTCAACTCCTGCTCCTTCTTGCCGAGCTTGCGCGTGAGGTCGCCGACGGCGTCACTCGAGTAGCTGGCCTTGGTCATGGTCGCCTGACGGTCGGACGTGATCTCTGCGCGGGCGATTGCCGAGACGGACACAGTGGTCCCCCAGGCGTAGGCGGCCACCAGCACCCACGCGAGGCAAGCGAGGCCGCCGACGACCCAGCGGCGGGTGAGGAACAGCCGGTAGGCAGCCGAGGGCAAAAACGCGATGCCGAGGCTGAGCACGACTGCGAGGATCACGAAGGCCGTGCGGTCGTAGTCGTCGACCGCGCTGCGCCAGCCGCCTCTGATCAAGAAAATAACCTCGGCGAGCACGAGCAGGAGGCCCATAAGGACCGCCCCCCGGCGAATGATGGTTTCGTTGGAAGTGTGCATAGGTAGCTCCTGCTGAGAGCGGGGTTGTAGGGCGAACGCAGGACGCTACAGACGGGACGGGGCTGGCCCGCCAGCGCTACTCATGCTGGCGGACCCCGCTTGGTCATCGAAGATGGGGTTGAGCCACGGCCAGTAGAGGGCTAGGCTGCGGAGACGGTGGGATTCGAACCCACGAGACCTAGTAGGGAAGGCTCCTCTCTAAAGTCGCTCTCCCGGTCGGTCCGGCGGTTTTAAAGACCGCTGCAATCAACCCCTCTGCCAAGATGGGGTTGAGCCACGGCCAGTAGAGGGCTAGGCCTCGCCGGCTGACCGTGGCCTTCGCAGCAGGAGAGACCCCCCTCCCCCTTTCTCCGGCGAACACTAGGCGGCAGCAGATTCTTTTTCATCCTGTTCGCCACATTCGTCAAGCAATTCGCGCAGGCTGACCTTGCCTCGCGTCTCGCGGCTGATGCGCATGGCGATATCGAGCCGGGTGCGATGAGTGCCGTTGAGAACGTTGTAGATAGTTCTCTTCGAGCAACGGCAGCGCTCGGCGAACTCCCGTGGCGTCAGGTCGTTGCGGCGCAAGTAGGTTCTAAGTTTCATGCCGGCATGCATAGCAGATTTCATCCCCGGTTGCAAGAAAATGCATCGAAGCGTAAATTTCCTGTTGACGGCAACGCAAAACTTTGCAATACAAGGGCACGCGATCGACGAGGGCAGATTCCTCCCAAGGCTTCGAAGAGCGCGGGTAAGGGCAGCGGCGGCAACCCACTCCCGCCGCCGCTGCCCAAGTTGAGTTTCAGTCAGCGGGGGCCGGATACGCACCAGAGTAAGGACGCGGGGCGGAACCGGCGAGTGCCCGGCGGGGGTTGAGGAGTCCGATCCCTCAACCCCCGCCGGTAATCAGAGGGGACCAAAAATGAAACTTCGACCATGGCGCCAGACACGCCGACACGATCTCGATTTGATGCTCAATATCAAGCACTCGCTCGCCGTTGTCGGCCTGCCCAACGTCGATGTGAGCCGCGTCGAGATCCGCATCACAGACCGGCCGACGATCGCCGAAGTCGAGCCGATCATCTCGCGGCTCGAAAGTCTTGATAATTGGTGCCGGCGCCAATGCAGCCCGATCCTCAAATGGACGTACAGCCCCGCCGAGCACGTCGCGGTGCAGCTGATGCTCGCGAGCGAGCGGAAGTTGCTCGGCGAGCTGCAAGCGGACGCTAAGGCGATCATGTCATGAGATTTGAGAGGATGATGGCCTGGCTTTGCTTCGGCAGTTGCGGCCTGAACGTCGTGCAATTAACGATCACGCTGGCGACCGTGCCAGGTTTTCCATTCGATGATTTGAGCGGGATCGTTGGATACGGCCTCGCTTGGTTAGGCTGGCTCGCGGCGCTGCGCTGGCGCGAAGCCTCCGATATCAGTGCGGAAACGGTTCATTCGCTCCGCAATGAGCGGGCTTCGCGGATCAAAGAAAGTTGGGATACGCCATGAGGCAGGAGCGCACCGAGGAAGACGTGCTGCGCCTGCTCGAGCGGGACTCGAGCTTGCTGGAAGAGGACGCGGAGGAGCTGAGCGATTGGCTCCCCGACTGCGGTCAGGAGACGATGATCCAGGAAGCCCGCTCATTGCGGAGCGAGATACGGAAGTTGAGGCGATCGATTGACGACTTCGGGTTGAAGTGGAGAGTGCAATGAGTGACAGCCCGCAAGCTCTGCGCGATCTGCACAACGCAACGGTGGCCGCCACGGCTCTGCTTGCCGCGTTTGCGGAATCGATCGGCGAGGATGCCGAGGCCATACAGATCACAGTAGAGAGCGAGACGGATTTCAGCGACGCCGCCGAGCGCGTGCTCTACCGGCTCGGCGAGATCAAGACGCTGATGCTGGCGATCGATCAACAAGTCGAGCTGATCCAGGCCCGAAAGTCGCGGCTCGCGCTGCAGCAGGTGCGGCTGAGAACAGCGCTCGCCAGCGCCATTGAGCATCTAGGCCTGAAACGGTTCGAGACGGCATCGGCAACGCTGACAATCAAGGCGCTACCTCGCAAGGCTAAGATCGTCGATTTCTCATTGCTACCGCCGCGCTATTGGAGGACACCGCCTCCGAAGCCGGACCTGAGCCTGATCAGCGCAGAGGTAAAATCAGGCGTAAGCATTCCCGGCGTCGAGCTCGATAACGGCGGCCAGACCCTTCAAATCACCTACAGCTGAGGAGCACGACATGAGAATATCAGCAGCGTTTCCGAGCACCTACTTGAAGGCGACCGATCTCGGCGGCCGCAATATCTCAGTCAGCATCGATCGCGTCGTCATGGAAGATTTGGGCTCAGAAGAAAAGCCGGTCGTGTACTTCCAGGGCGCGCAGAAGGGGCTTGTTCTGAACAAGACCAACGCCAACACGATCGCGAGTGTCTATGGCGATGACACAACGGCATGGCAGGGCCAGCCGGTCGTGTTGGTCGAGGCGATGGTTGATTTCCAGGGCCGGTCAGTCGCGGCGATCCGCGTGCGGATGCCGCAAGCGGTCCCTAGGGCGGCAGCTCCGAGGGCGCAAGTCGCGCGGCCTTGGACGGCAGCCTCGCCGGCGAACGGCGTATTCCCAGGCGATACGCCAATGCCGGCCGCAGCGCTCGATGCCGATACGCCGCTCGATGACGAAATCCCATTCTAGGAGGGGCACAATGACCGGACCCAATCTCGTTTACCAGATTTTCCAAGCCGATGACGGCAGTGTCGCGCTCGCCAATGCCGAAGGCGAGCACGTCACGTACCGCACGAATTGGGGGGATCTGCTCCATTATCTGCGAGAGACGCACTGGGCGCAGGGCGCGCCGCCCGCGCAGCAGGACAATGTTCCGACGACTGAGCGTAGCGCGTGGCTGCCACGGGTGGCGAGGGGCGGGAAATGACAGTCGAGGAGCTGAGAGACGCGCTTGCGCCGTTCGACCCCTCCGACCGCGGTGTGTTGACGGACGGCCAGCAGCTCGGGGCCGTGTTCCGGGACCGGCCGCCCGACAGCCCCGTGATCCTCCTCCCCTTGAGGAGGTGAAAGGCTGAGCCTCTTTCACTGATCCCCGATGGCGCGACGTAGCGTCTGGCACAACCAATTCGTCTTTGGGTCTTTCGCCAGCAGTTCCACTTGCTCAAGAGCTTCACTGCACGCCGCCTCAAGCTCGGCGATGCGCTTTTGTGCGCGCAGCATTTCCTCCTGAAGCGGCGGGGCAACGATGCTATCGATCATCACTAACCCAATACCGATTGCTGATGTGCTTGTTCGCAACCCTCCCAATGGAAGCGTGCCACCGCTCGGTCGCGGGACAAATCACAACCCCTTCCATCAGCTGGCCCAGATCGGACGACACTAGAGAATCCCCCTCAGCCACGTCCTTGATCGCCGCAATATCGAAGCCGCCCGTGTAGAGGATGGGAGCCGTCGGAACACCTGCCGTTGCCAGGGACTCGTACAGATCCGGCTGGTTTTGCCACCGCCCATCACGGGCTGCTGCAAAGGCCACGAAATCAACCTCACCCTTGGTGCGCCCGTACTTGAGGCTCTGCACATTACCGAACGCCTCGCCATAGAGAACGGTATCTGGATTCTCACGGCACCATGCCTCGACCGCTGGCGTCCGACGTGCTGCTTGGGCCCAGACATGCGCACCATCAGGGATCAGCCAGCGATTGCGCGAACCCATGTAGAAGGTGTCATTCGTCCACACGTAACGGGCGTTAGCACCGTGAACTTTCTCAGTCACGACGACAGGCTCGCCTTCAGTCAAGACGTGCGGGAACTTCTCATAAGCCTCGATGTCAAACTTCGGGGCATAGACGGCGGGCCACAACTCCTGCGCCAGCTCGTCGGCCATCGTGATTTTAACGACAGGCTCCCAGCGCTCGATGCCCAGATCAGCCATGACGTTCGTTCCGGGCGCACGGTCACGCAAATCCTCGGGCAGTGGAATCAACAGACCGAAGCTCAACTCCCCCCGCAGACGAACAGCCTTGAGCCGATGCTTCTCACGGCCCTCGCGGGCGAGGAACGCGAAATCAGGATGCGCTGTCGGCACCATATAGTCCGGCTCGATGTAGACAGCGCGGTCCCCCGGTGCGAATTGGCCCTTCTTGACGACAGCCTGCCAGCCGCCAACTGGCACAATCTCAAGTCTCTCCGCATTGGGATGCGGGAGTACGGTTCCAATCTCGATCACGTTGACTGCATGCGTGCTCATCTAGGCTCCCTAATTCGCGTTGATGATATCGTTCGTCCTCGTAATGCCGAGATACGCCCTCGCTGCCGCCATGAGCCGAGCAGTCGCGGCGGCATCGGGGATTAGCACCCATTCCGCCAAAGCCTCATCGAGGTCATTCTGCTCCCGCTGCAATCGCTCTCTGCGAGCCTCAATGCGTCCCA
>JANNSX010000456.1:0-6178 GCA_031403155.1 Hyphomicrobiaceae bacterium | reverse complement strand
GCAAGGCGGACATGGAAGCGACGGTCGGGCGGGAGGAGACGCGCGATATCGAGCAGGACGCGATCTGGAACTCATGATCGGGAGTTGTCCGCTTACGGTAGTGCTGCTGCCGAACCACGATGCTGCCTCCGGCGCAACTTCCCTTGAAACATCAATGTCCGGAATCTCTGCACAGCGACCGCCAAGCCTCTGATGCGAAACGAAAATGACCCACTGCCGACTCAGTGCCGGGTCGCAACATTGGTGTTGCGCGTGGAGGCGCTTCGGTGTCGCCCGTGCTGTGCAGCGCAAAATTCGCACAAAATGACCAAGTCCAACTGAGATGTCCGGTCTGCCTCCGAGACCTTTTGGTTTTCAGTTTCACTGAGGGCCAAAAACGAACCAGCTCACGCAGGCCCGCCGGTCTGAAGCGGTTTCTTACCCGATGCCAATGTCCAAATGCTGCGGACGGCGCAGGCCGGATCGGCATTCCCCGCCACGGTACAACGGGTCTGGAACCCGTCAGAGGCCGCCCGAAAGCAGCAGCGCCGCTACGCCACCGATCGCAAACCCAGCCAGCTGGGTGAGGCCAACACGCTCTTTGATGATTAACACGCCGAGTAGCACCGTCACCCCTGCGTAGAGCGCCAGAACCGCGGCCGCGACGCCGATCAGCCCGTTCGTCGCCGCATAGACGTAGCCGGTGAGGCCAATGCCATCGAACACGCCGGCGATGAGGGCAATCGCAACTCCGCCGCTGGTGACGACGGGTCGTCCCCGCGCTGTGAAGAGCATGGTAAATGCAATCACGATCGCCACCGACCGCATGATGAGCAGCGCGCCATTGCCGTTTTGAGGCTCGACTAGGCCTAGGGTCAGGTTGGTGACCCCGAACATGAGGCCACAGCTTGCGCCAAGCACGATCGATAAGCGGGTCCGCACCGGATCGTCTTCGCCGTCGGGCGACCAGCCGATCACCACGACGGCAAGTGCGGCCAGCAGGATTCCGGCGAGCTGAACGGGCGGCGGTACGACGATGAATACTGCCTCACTCACCGCCGGCAATGCCACGGAGATCAGACTGGCGAACGGTGCCACGATGCCGATCCGGCCCTCGGCGAGGCCGCGGTAAAGCAGAATGAGCGCAAAGCCGTCGGTGATGCCGGCGATGATCCCGAGCACTAGGTCGCGACCATCGGGAAGCGGGAATGAGCCGATAACGATGATGGCGAGCGCCATCACAGTTGCCACTGCCTGCACGATGAAGACAGCCGCGGCCGCGCCCAAACGGTAACCAGCCCGGCCTCCCATGAAGTCAGCGAGGCCGAAAGCGATGGCTGCGCCGAAGGCTGCCGTCAAAGGGTCGAGAGCCTGCAGCATCGGTCACAATCACCGAGTTAGAGTAACAACGGAACAGGAATACGAGGTAAGGGCCGCAATGTCGCCGGGAGGTCCGGATGCTTCCGCTGAAGCCTCAAGATCGCCGGTCGAGAGAACACATCAAGAGCGGTTCCGCAATGGCTTACGGAGTGCCTTCGACAGCACATAGCCGACACCCGCACCACCGCCGATAGCGGCTATCGGCGGCGCGACGCGTAATCGGCGACGCGGTAACCCCAACAACGGCCGTCATGATGCGCCGCCGCGAAACGTCGAGGAGGGCCAATCGCGTCACCAACCGAGTTTCGGCTTTGGGTGCAGAACGGACGACGCAAGCATGACGCCTGTCCAGTTTGAAGCGCGAAGCGGGTCTGGACGATTCGTATCTTGACGCGCCGGGCTGCTCCTGCGTTGGCGATCAACTGAGTAGACCACCGCTTGGGGCCACTGTCCGGCCGGCGTCGAAAAACTGGTAACGCCGACGAAACTCCGACAAACTAGCTCGTTCCGTTCCTGTGATCTTGACCCTCCGAGACAACCCAGGCTCGAAAGCGGAGGATCGATCGGCAAGATGAAATTCCAGCTCGCCATCAACATGGAGCGCATGGCTCCCGACATCGACATGCGCACCGTCGAGCGGCACACGCTCGAGATGGTGCAGTTGGCGGATCGGGGTGGCTTCCATATCGCCTGGGCGGCCGAGCACCACGCCCTTGAAATGACGATCGCGCCGGACCCGTTCCAGATCTGCGCCTGGTGGGCAGCGCATACGAACCGCATTCGCATCGGCGTCGCCGTGGCGGTGGCACCCTACTGGCATCCGATCAAGCTCGCGGGCGCGGCAGCTCTCCTCGACCTCTACTCGAACGGCCGCTCGGAGTTCGGCATCGGCTCGGGTGCCTATCAGCGCGAGTTCGACCGCATGATGCCGGGCCTCAAGCAATCCGAGGGCTGGCGCTACATGCAGGAGATGCTGCCGGTGGTGCAGGCACTGTGGAAGGGCGATGTCGAGCATAAGGGAGAGTTCTGGTCGTTCCCATTGGCGACATCGGTGCCGAAGCCCCTGCAGGACCCACATCCCCCGATCTGGATCGCAGCGCGGGCACCCATCACCTACGACTTCGCGGTGAAGCACGGCTGCAACATCCTCTCCTGGCCGCTGACGCGGCCAATGTCGGAGGCCGAGCACTACAAGAGCCGGCTCGACGAGGCCTTGAAGGGCAATCCCGGCGTTAGGCGGCCGATCTTCGCCATGATGCGCCATGCTTGCGTCTACGATCGCAAGGAGGAGTGGGAGGTTCCGGTCCGCGCTGCGCAGCGCCAGCTCTCGCAGTTCGAGAATCTGTTCAAGAATCTGGGCGACGTCGAGAATGGCTTTCCGAAATCGACCCCGTTCTCCGAGCTCGGCAACCGCGCCGAGTACGACCCCAAGATGCTCTCGGAAAACCTGATGTTCGGCACGCCCGACGCGGTCATCGCCAAGCTCCGGAAGTACGAGGCCTTGGGCGTCGACCAGTTCACGTACTATGCGAGTCTCGGGCTCGGCCTGAAGGAGCAGAAGCGCTCGCTGCAACTCTTCTGCGACGACGTCATTCCAGCGTTCCGGTAGGAGATCTCAATGTCCGATTCCGTTCGTGTCGAGCGCCGCGGCCATGTGCTCGAGGTGACCCTCGACCGGCCAAAGGTCAATGCCGTCGACATTCCGACGAGCCAGGCGCTCGCCCGCGCCTTTGCCGAGCTTCGTGACGATCCCGAGCTGCGCGTCGGGATCATCACCGGCGCCGGAGAAAGGGTCTTCTCAGCAGGCTGGGATTTGAAAGCCCTCAACAGCGGCGACACCAAGCTCGACAACTGGTGGGAAGCCGACTACGGCGACGGCGGCTTCGCAGGGCTCACAGAAAATTGGCGACTCAACAAGCCCGTGATCGCCGCGCTCAATGGCCTAGCCATTGGCGGCGGCTTCGAGATCGCTCTTGGCTGCGACCTCATCATCGCCGCCGAGCATGTCGAGTTCGGGCTGCCTGAGATGCCACTCGGTATCGTTCCCGATGCAGGCGCGCTGCAGCGCCTGCCGCGGCGCCTACCCTATGCGATCGCCGTCGAAATGTTGCTTCTCGGCCGGCGCATGACCGCACAGGAAGCTGCTCACTATGGGCTCATCAACAAGGTCGTGCCGAAGGCCGACCTCATGGGCACCGCACGCGCCTGGGCGAACCAGCTGGCCGAAGCCGCCCCACTGGCGATGCAGACCGTGAAGGAGGTCTTGCGGGCCATCGAGTGCGAGCCACTCGAGACCGCATTCGGCAAAATGCGCACGGGCGATCTTCCCGTCTATCGCTCCATGCTCAAGTCGGAAGATGCGAGCGAGGGCGTCAAGGCCTTTGTCGAGAAACGCAAGCCCAACTTCAAGGGCCGGTGAGGACGTCATGACATTCAGGTCGCTCGACAGCATCACCCGTATCACCAGCATCGGCGGCGGTCCGATCGGCGGCGGTTGGGCCGCCCACTTTCTCGCCCGCGGCTACGACGTGACGGGCTACATCCACGACGCCGCCGAGGCGCCGGTTTATCGCAGCTATATCGAGACCGGCTGGCGGAGCCTGACCGAGCTGGGCCTGGCTCCCGGCGCTTCGCTCGATCGGCTGAAGATCACAACGAGACTCGACGAAGCGCTCGACGGCGCATGCTTCGTTCAGGAGAGCGCCCCCGAGCGTCTGCCGATCAAGCAGGCGCTCTATGCGGATATGGGTGGCATCCTACCGCCCGACGTGGTCATTGCCTCGAGCACCTCCGGCCTGACGATGACGGACATCCAGGCCCAGTGCGCCACGCCGGAGCGAACCGTCGTCGGGCATCCCTTCAACCCGCCCTATCTGCTGCCGCTCGTCGAGGTGGTTGGCGGCCGGCGCTCGTCGCCCCAGGCCGTTGCCTGGGCCGAGGCCTTCTACACGCATGCCGGCAAGGTGCCGCTGGTGCTGCCGAAGGAAATCCCAGGCTTCATTGCCACACGCCTGCAGGAGGCGCTCTGGCGCGAGGCCCTCCACATGGTCGCCAATGGCGAGGCGACGCCCGCCCAGATCGATCTCGCCCTGATCAACGGACCCGGTCCGCGTCTCGCCTTCATGGGGCAATGCATGGCTTTTCATGTCGCCTGCGGTGAAGGTGGCATGGCGACGAACCTCGACCAGTTCGGCCCGGCACTCAGGCTCCCGTGGACCCGGCTCGAAGCGCCGGAGCTCACCAAAGAACTCCGTGATCGCATGGTGGACGGCTGCAACGCGATTGCCGCAGGCCGGCATTTCGAGGACATGGCCGCTGAGCGCGACCAGGCCATTGTCGCGATCTTGAAGGCCGTCTCCGGGGTCAAGGCAGGTCGAGCATGAGCGGGCGCGCGGACGCACCGCGAGGCTACGCGGCCTCGCACCCCGTCATCCGCCTCTCCTCCAAGCGATTCCAGTTCTCACCCTGGGCGTCCTGCTACTCGACGCCCGAGACGGTCTGGGGGCTCTATAGCGGGCGCTTCTATGCGCTGGGCTGGGGCGACGATCCGGTGCCGAAGTACGAGGCGCTGCGTCGCGACGCTGTGCTCTTCGATGTACCGGAGCGACCGATCGAGATCTCGGGGCCGCAGGCTCTCGATCTCCTGAAGCGCGTCTTCAGCCGCAGGATCGACGATCTCGCAGTCGGCCGCGGCCGCTATTGCATTGCCTGCCGGGACGATGGCGGCATCCTGATGGATGGCGTGCTCTTCCATTGCGAGGCGACGCGCTGGTGGTACGTGCCCGCCAATGGCGAGTTCCTGCCCTGGCTGCATGCGCTCGCCATCGGGCTCGATGTGCAAATCCGTGATCCTAGCTCGTGGGTGTTGCAGGTGCAGGGGCCACGATCGATCGAGGTTCTTGGGGCCCTTTGGGACGCCGATGCGGCCCGTGCGCTTCCCTATTTCCACATCCGGCAATGCCGCATCGCAGGCAAGCCGTTTCTCGTCTCGCGTACGGGCTGGACTGGCGAGATGGGCTTCGAGCTCTACACACTGGAGCCGCACATAGACGGCCCTGCCCTCTGGAATCACCTGCTCGAGACGGGCCGTCCGTTCGGCCTCGTGGCGAGCAGCCTCGAATCCATGGGCATCCGCCGCATCGAGGCCGGCATTCTCGACAACGGCACCGACATCGATCCTTCCCTCACGCCCTGGCAGGCTGGGCTCGGCAAGTTCGTCGATCTCGACGCCGGCGACTTCGTCGGGCGTACCGCCCTGGCCGCGGCCGACCGGACGGTGCTGCTGCACGGTATCCTCGCCGACGAGACACCGGTCGCTGGCACACCGTTGCACCTCGAAGGCCGCCGGATCGGCTGGATCACGACGGGGGCCTACTCACCGCATCTGCGGCGCGGCGTTGGCTATGCCCGGTTCATCGAGCCGCGCTCCTGGCTCGGGACAATGATCGGCATAGGCGATGTCGATTCTGCGCGGCCGCTTACGGGCCGCATCGTGCCGCTGCCGTTCTACGATCCGGACAAGCGCATCCCGCGCGGGTTGCCAACAGCGTAAACCCGCTCGTGACGCT
Source organism: Hyphomicrobiaceae bacterium (assembly GCA_031403155.1). Taxonomy (GTDB): domain Bacteria; phylum Pseudomonadota; class Alphaproteobacteria; order Rhizobiales; family Hyphomicrobiaceae; genus JANNSX01. The sequence continues at coordinate 251 of JANNSX010000456.1, read as the reverse complement.
TGGGCACCGCACCTGCGGACCGCGTCTGTTCGCGGAAATCGAAGATGGTGCCCGGCCAGGACGGCTCAGCCTCACCTGCCGGCCAAGCCTGGCGATACTCGCTTGGGCGTTTGCCGAACGAGCGCGTGAAGACGTGCGAGAAGTAGGAGAAGGTATTGAAGCCGCAGGCCGCCGAAACCTCGCGAACCTTGAGCCCCGTGCTTGTCAGGAGGACACGTGCGTTCTGTAATCGCAGCAGCAGATTGAAGCGC
>JANNSX010000455.1:0-24764 GCA_031403155.1 Hyphomicrobiaceae bacterium | reverse complement strand
GCTCCACAGCAGCGCGGCGCCGCAGACGAGCAAGATGCCGAGCATGTGACGGTCGCCGGTCCCATCACGACCGCCAGCGGCCTCCTCTGTCATGCGCAACTTGCCTCAGCGTCCGAGGAACATGCGACGTACCACCCAGCTCAGGATGCGCCAGCCATAGCGCATGACGACGAAGCGGATGATCCACCCGACAATACCTTTGCTGCCGAAACCCAGCAGGCCGCCGAGGATGTTGCGGATGATCGAGGCCAAGCCGCCGCCGCCCCCGCCGCTACCGCCGCCCTTCCTGAGGATGTCCGAGAGATCGCCATAGGGGCCGCTCTCGGTCTTGGGCAGGCGGTTGAAATCCGGTGTCGGCGGGAAGATGTCACCGCCAGCCTTGGGTTGCGCCCAGCGGCCGCCATCGCTCGGAAACACCGGCCGTGGCGGCGCGCCCGATGCCTTGGCGCGGGCCGGCTGCGGCAACTTGTTGAGGACGTCGCCCATGAGACCCTTGCCCGAGCGGGCGAGCCAGCCAAACAGCAGCGCGGCGACGCCCGGAAGGATCTGCCAAAGGATGTTGCGCGACACGCCGGTTTCGCCCTCGACGAAGCGGGCAGCGCGCTGGGCGCTGCTTTCCGAGGCGAAGAGGTGGGTCAGAATGCGTTGGCCGTCGGCCATGAGCTGAGGATCGCCCAGGACGCTCGGCGCCTCGAGGTAGCGGGCATGGCCGCCGGTGGCGAGAGCCCGCAGGAGATCGGCAATGCCGCCCTTCGACAGCGTGTTGCGCTCGATGCCGGCGATGAGCTCTGGAATGAGGCCGTTGATGGCTCGTTCGGCCTGCGCCGCGTCGAGGCCGTGGGTCCGCGCAATCTCGCCGATGAAGGCGCGGCCGGCGGGAGAGCTGGTCAGGTCGATAGACGGCATGGGGCTGGTCCGCTGCTGGGCCGGGCTGTTCCCGGCAGCACCACGTTAGCGGAATTTGCCGGGCCTTGCACAAGGGGGCGGGCGATATCCACGCCCGGCATGCTATGACCAAGTCATGCAACGCACCTCCCCTCCCGCCGCCTTCATCGTCCTTATGCTGCTGGTTTTGGCGGCGGCCCTGCTGCTCTCGATGGGCCGCATACCGATCTGCGCGTGTGGCACCGTCAAGCTCTGGCACGGCGACACCATGAGCGCGGAAAACTCCCAGCATCTCGCCGACTGGTACAGCCTGAGCCATGTGATCCATGGCTTCCTGTTCTATTGGGGCGCCTGGTGGCTGTTCCGGAGTTGGAGCTTCGGCGACCGGCTGGCGATCGCGACCTTGGTCGAAGCGTTCTGGGAAATCCTCGAGAACACCCCTTGGATCATCAATCGCTACCGGGAGGGAACGGTCTCGCTCGACTATTTCGGCGACAGCGTTGTCAACTCGATGTCCGATATCGGCATGATGATGCTCGGCTTCTGGCTGGCCGGCCGATTGCCGGTGCGCTGGAGCATCGGTCTCGCCATTGCGATGGAACTCCTTGCCCTGGCGGTCATCCGCGACAATCTGACCCTCAATGTGCTGATGCTGCTCTGGCCGATCGAGACTGTCCGGGACTGGCAGGCGGGGGCATAGTCCGAAACTGACAGGACGCTGACGGCTGGTCTCAGCGAGTCGTCAGCCTGGGCCGACTAGTCAAGGGCCATCGCAACGGCGCCCGAGTGCGCCCCTCCAAGAAGGATCACGGATCATGGCGACCATCGAAGGCAATGCCCGCAACAATCGCCTCATCGGCACGGCCGCGGCCGACGACATGGAAGGCAAGGGTGGCAACGACGTGCTGTTCGGCCTGGGCGGCAATGACATCATGGACGGCGATGCCGGCAATGACATTCTGCACGGCGGCACGGGTAACGACAACATGGAAGGCGGACTTGGCGCCGATCAGCTGTTCGGCGACGCCGGTAACGACATTCTCTCCGGCGACGAAGGCAACGACATCATGAATGGTGGCGCTGGTAACGACCGCTTCGTGTTCGATAGCGGCGAGGGCGATGACCGCATCAACGGCTTCGTCGCCGGCGGCACGGCCGATCTGCTCGACCTGCGCGATGCGGCCTTCAGCTTCGTCAACTTCTCCCAAGTGCTGGCGCGGGCGACCGACACGAGCACCGGCGTGCTGATTGATCTCGGCGCCGGGGACTCGGTCCGTCTGACCGGCGTCAGCGAGGCCGATCTCAAGGCGGTGGACTTCCTGCTCTAAACACCTACTGCCCTCCCAGGCACAAGCTCAGGGCGTCGCTGCCTTCCTGGCAGCCGGCGCCCTGATCCGCTTCTTCGCCAGCGCCAGCCATTTCCGGCAACTCGGCCGCGCGAGATTGCAGCGCACCTTGATGCCGAGCCGCTCTTTATTGGAGCCTTTGCCGACGGCGACGCGGCCATGCGCGCTGCGCCGCAGATCGCGCTCGGCACGGGCGACAAGATCCTGCACCGTCATGCCGTTGAGGAACGGGTTCGCGCGGACCGCCGCCGGATCGAGCAGCAGCGCGACGGCATCGTCCGGCTTGGCGCTCAGCACCTTCACCGCCGCGCTGTCGCCGACGAGGAAGGCGAGCCGCAAATGCGCGAAGCTCGGCATGACACCGGCATTAGCGAGCAGCTGGGCGTTCTCTCGGCTATAGACCTCGGCGGCCTTGCGGGCGACGCGCCGGTCGGTTCGCAGTGCCAGTACCTCCTCGCGCGATAGCTCGTCCACCTCGTCAGCGAAGTGGCGGTCCATGATGTCGAGCCAGGTCGAGGTGATGAACTGGTAGGGCCCGAGCGCACTCGACAGCGGGTTCTTGGCCTCGTCGTTGCCGCCCGATTCCGACATCATCAGCCGGTCGAGGTAGTAGCCCATCGACATGGGCGGCGCGATCTGGGCCGTTCGCACGAGCCGGACCGCCTGTTTGGCATGCCGGATCGCGATGGCTGAGGGGTCGGCCGCGGCTGGACCTGGTATCGCCAGGACGGCAAGCAGCCCGATCAGCCCGTACTTGTACAGTTGCATCGGAGGCATCTCTGGGGCCGCTGGCTCAAGGATTAGAGTGCTTCCGGAAAAGTGCGAAGCGGTTTTCCGAAAAGAAGCACGACAAACCAAGGAATTAGGGTGTTGAGGTGATTCACCGAAAAACGGAAACACCCTAGGGATCGCCGGCAAGATAGGTCGAAGCAGCGCCCGCGCAAAGCCGTATGCGTCCTGTGGTAAAGGCTCGCCTTGAATGTCGCGCCAGGCTGGGCCATGGATGTTGGCATGTCCGAAATCAAGAGCACAGTGCCGGGCTGGCCTGGCGAGATTTTCTCGCTGTTCCAGAATTTCGGTGTCCAACAGGTGAGCTATGTGCCGGACGCCGGCCATGCCGAGCTGATCCGCCGCTGCGCCGCCGACCCAGCCATCCGCGCGGTTGCGCTGACGACCGAAGAGGAAGGGGTCGCGCTTTCGGCCGGCGCCTGGCTCGGCGGTCAACGCGCCGTGCTCTTGATGCAGTCGAGCGGTGTCGGCAACTGCGTCAACATGCTCTCGCTCATCGCCAATGGGCGGTTTCCCTTCCTGACGCTCGTCACCATGCGCGGCGAATGGGGCGAGGAGAATGGCTGGCAGAATCCGATGGGCCAGGCGACGCCAGGGGCATTCGCGCTCATGGGGGTACATGTCATCCGGGCCGAGGTCGCCGGCGATGTGGCGCCTGCGATCGAAGCGGGTCTTCGCATGGCCTTCAACGGCGGTGCGGCGGTCGCGGTGCTGCTCTCGCAGCGCCTGATCGGCGCCAAGAGCTTTTCCAAGTGAGCGGGCCCGTGATGCGCGATGGATTGGACCGGCGCGAAGTGGTTCGCGTCCTGCTCGAGGGGCGCGGCGAGACTTTGCTGGTCAGCGGGCTCGGCTCGCCAACCTACGACGTCGCCGCCGTCGGCGATCATCCGCGAAACTTCTATCTCTGGGGCGCCATGGGCGGGACGGCCATGCTCGGCCTCGGTCTCGCGCTCGCGCAGCCGGAAACACTCGTCCTCGTGCTCACCGGCGATGGCGACATGCTGATGGGCATGGGGAGTTTCGCAACCATCGCCCAGCAAGCGCCAAAGAACCTGTCGATCGTCGTGCTCGACAATGGTCTCTACGGTGAAACCGGCGGCCAGCCGACGGCGACGGCCAAGGGTGCGGATCTCGCCGGCATCGCCCGGGCCTCGGGCATTGCAGAGGCCAGCATCGTTACAAGCCTTAACGATCTGGCGACACTCGAGGCGCGCGTTCACCGGCCGGGCGATGGTCCCTGTGTCGCCGTGGTGAAGATCGGGCCCGATCAGCCGCCGCGCGCCATGACCATCAAGGACGCCCACTACAACCAGGTGCGTTTCAGGGCAGAACTGGGCTTCCCGCCGGCTTGAACACCGCATTCTCCTCTTGCCGGTTGATAGCCCGTTTCCCGCATTAAGCTTGGCGTCGAAGTTACGCAGATGCTTAGCATTTTAGCGATCTTTCTTACCCGGAGTTAATATCTCGGGCGGCATATGGCTCGCGGTTCCTAACACTCGATTAAGCTCAAGGTGGCGTTAAAATGTTGTCGATTACCTACGAGCATGCGGGCCTCGGCCCCACGACCCTGATCCTGGATCCCTTGGCAACGCCCACCGAGCAGACGGCGGCGATCCAATCCGTCCTCGACATTGTTGCGGCTGTGGGCGGCGGCCATGTGCTGCTGTCGGCCGGCACGTTCACCCTGGCTGGTTCGGGCAATGCCGCCGACGGCTGCTTGCGGATCGGCTCCAACACGACGCTCGAGGGCGCCGGCATGGGCGCCACGACGCTGCGTCTCGCCGACGGCTCGGGCTCTGTGACCGGCATCGTCCGCACCGCTTCCGGCGGCACACTCGCCGACGGCACGCCGGTGACGACGAGCCATGTGACGGTCGCGAACCTGTCGATCGACGGCAATCGCGCCGCCACCACCGGATCGGTCGACGGATTTTATTCCGGTCCCAAACCCGATACCGGCGCCCATGACGTGGATATCCGCCTCGACCATGTCGAGATCTATGGCGTGTCCCGCTACGGCTTCGATCCGCACGAGGGCACGCGCCAGCTCGTCATCACCCACTGCGTCGCCCGCGACAACGGCGCCGACGGCTTCACCATCGACGGGTCGTCGGATGTGACGATCGTCGACAGCGAGGCCTACGGCAATGGCCGGCACGGCTTCAACATCGTGACAGGCTCGGCGGATGTGGAGCTGCTTGCGAACCAGGCCTATGGCAATGGCGGCTCGGGGCTCGCCATCCAGACCGGCGACAACGAGATCCGCGCCTGGACCTCGGGCGTCATCGTCAGCGGCGGCCGCTACGACGACAACGGGCGGGCCGGCATCGAGGTTCGCCAGGCGAGCGATGTTACGATTTCCGGCGTGGTCGCGGCACGAAACGACTTGGAAGGGATACTGCTGCAGGGCGTCGAGGGCGCTCAACTCGACGGCAACGTTCTCAGCGACAACGGATCGACCCTGCCACCGGGCGCGCCCGGCATGCGCATTTCTGGTTATCTGCAGGACTTCGGCGACACTGACCCACTGAACGATCGCTGGATCGTCGCGTCGGGTGTCGTCGTCGAGGGCGTCGCACTCACCGCTACGGAGGTGCCGGCGGGTTATTCGCCGTATACCTTTCGGATCACGCCGGGCGACGACATCGTCACGGGCAGCCTAGGCCGCGACCGGATCTCAGCCGGCCTCGGCAATGATCGCGTCTCGGGAGCGGCCGGCAATGACGATCTGCTCGGCGGTGCCGGGAATGATATGCTTTATGGTAACGATGGCAATGACCGGCTCGAAGGCGGCATCGGCGCCGATTCCGTCTTCGGTGGTACGGGTTCCGACCTCATGCTCCATGCCCACGGTTTCGACAAGATGGATGGCGGGACGGGGATCGACGCCGCCGACTTTCAAGCCATGAAGACCGCCATCTATGCCAATATGGCCGCGAGCCCGAGCGAGGTCTGGACGTCCTCCGCCTCCTCGGCGACGGCTGCCAATGCAACCGTGAGGATCGCCGACCTGGTGGCGACTGAAAATCTCCTCGCCACGGTCTACAACGATACGATTCTCGGAAATGGTGCCGCAAATCGCATCGATGGTGTTAGAGGCAACGATGTCCTTAAGGGTAATGGCGGCAGCGATACCCTGATTGGCGGCAAGGGCAATGACGCCTTGACCGGGGGCGCCGGCACCGACCGCTATCAGTTCGCAACCGGCTGGGGCCTCGACACCGTCACCGACTTCCTGGACGGCAAGGAAAAGATCGTGTTCGACCATGTGATCGGTCTCACCAGCTTTGCCCAGCTCACAATCGCAAATGCGACGGGCGGTGCCCGCATCGCCTTCGATGGCGATACCATCACGCTCGCCGGAATCACGGCTAGTCAGATCACTTCGGCAGATGTTCTCTTCCTCTGACTGTGGGGGCGGTTGACTCGGGGCGGCCGGGCGGAGACCTTCTTGGCAACATGTTGCCAACGGAGGTCTCCGCCATGTCGAAAGTCGCCATCGTCACCGCCGCCGGCCGGGGGCTCGGCGCGGCCATCGCCCGCGAGCTTGGCCAAGAGGGCTACAAGCTCGCACTGCTCTCGCCGGGCGAGACGGTCGAAGGCCTCGCCAAGGAGCTCGGCGGCGTCGCCATTCGCGGCAATATCGCGGAAGCCGCCGACATCGAGAAGCTGGTCAAGCTCGCCCTCGACACCTATGGCCGCATCGATGCGGTCGTGAACAACACCGGCCATCCGCCCAAGGGCGCCCTGCTCGAGATCTCGGACGCCGACTGGCACAAGGGCCTCGACATGGTGATGCTCAACGTCATCCGTATGATGCGGCTGGTGACGCCGGTCATGAAGCAGCAGGGCGGTGGCGCCATCGTGAATCTCTCTTCCTACGCCGCGATGGAACCCGAGACCGCCTTCCCGATGACGACCTTGCGGGCGGCCCTGGGCGCCTGGACGAAGCTCTACGCCGATCTGCATGCCAAGGACGGCATCCGCATGAACGCGGTGCTGCCGGGCTTCATCGACAATCTGCCGGAGACGGCCGAGCGGCGTCAGCGCATCCCGGCCGGTCGCTACGGCAAGCCCGAGGAGGTCGCCCGCGTCGTCGCCTTCCTGCTCTCGGACAAGGCGAGCTATGTGACGGGCGAAAGCGTGCGGGTCGATGGCGGGATCACGCGGGCGGTGTAAGATCGTCGTCATCCGCCGATACGGCACGTCAACTGGACTTCGATGGCTGCCTTGTTCGCTCTGCTTTGCGTCGATACGGTCGGCGGCAAGCATCGAGTGATGGAGCCGCCTGCCGATGACTGCCGCCCAGCCCCTCCCCATCGACCGCGTCGCCGCGCTCACCGGTGCTGCGCCGGCCGATATCGAGCGGCTGATCGCGGCCGGCATTCTGACGCCCGAGGCGCTGACGACGGAGAACCTCACCGGTGTCCGTCTGCTGCTGACGCTCGAAGCCAACGGCGTCGGCATCGATCTCGTGAGCGCGGCGCTGGCGGCAGGCGAAATCGCGCCCGGCTTCTGGCAGAAGCTCATCCCGTTTCCAGCCGTGCTTTCGGGCAAGACGTTCGGCGAGGTCGTAGCGGCCTTCGGTCTCGAGTTCCAGCGTGCCACGGGGTTCTTGACCGCCATGGGCCTGCCGCCGCCTCAACGCGACCGCGTCGCGCGCGAGGACGAGGTGCGGCTGCTGGAGATCTTCGCGCTGACGCTCAAGTTCGATCTTGAAGAGAAGGCCGTCACTGACCTGGCGCGCGTCTTCGGTCAGGCGACGCGCACCATCAGCGCCGCCATGCGCGACATCTTCCGCAGCCAGATCGAGACGCTGCTGTTGAAGCGCGGCGTGCCCTTCAATCATCTGATGGCGGCAGCCGGCGAGATGCGCATGCCGCTGCAGCTGATGGCGATCGAGACGGCCAATCTGCTGCTCAAGCGCGGCCTGGAAGAGGTCGTGTTCGAGAATGTCGTGTTGCGCATCGAAGAAGCCCTCGCCGCGAGCGGCCGGCTGTCAACCCCGCAGCGGTATCCCGCCATCGCCTTCGCTGACATCGTCGGCTTCACGGAGCTGTCGGGCCGGATCGGCGATGAAGCCGCCACGGCCATCGCGCGCAATTTCGAGGCGCTGGCGGTGGAGATCGTGCCGCGCTTTCAGGGGCGCATTGTGAAGTCTCTCGGCGATGGGCTCCTCATCTACTTCAAGGATGCGGCCGAAGCAGCCGGTGCCGCTGCCCTGATCGCGCGCGGCATTGCGGAACGAGAAGCGCCGCCGCTCCGCATCGGCTTGGCGGCCGGCTCCGTGCTGCTGCGCGACGGCGACATCTTCGGCGCCACCGTCATCCGCGCCGCGCGCCTCGCCGGCCTCGCCAAGGCGGGCGAGATCGTGGGCGATGGCGAGATCGCGGGCTTGCCGCCGGGCGCTGGCCACGGCTGGCATTCGCGCGGAACCGTCACGCCGAAGGGGCTGCCGGCGATGGAGGTGTTCGCGCTGGAGTATGGGGCGGGCCGGGCCGACGAGCTTGGCGCGCTGCATGGGTGAGAGGGCATGACCATCATGTGGCAAGGCGAGCTTCTGCATATTCACGTGTCGGACCAGGCCGGTGCACCGATGCGGGCGCTCGGCGAGGCGAAACTGATCGCCAGCACCGGCATCGAGGGTGATCGCTATGCGACGGGCAAGGGCAAGTATTCCGAGTTTCCCGACATCCGCGAGGTGACGCTGATCGAGGTCGAGACCTTGGAGGCGCTCGCGCGCGATGAGAAGATCGAGCTGCTCCCCCACGAACACCGGCGCAACCTCACGACGCGCGGCGTGCCGCTCAATCACCTGGTGGGCCGGCGGTTTCGCGTCGGCAACGTGGTCCTCGAAGGCGGCCGGCTCAACGTGCCCTGCCGGTATCTGGAACTGCTGACGAAAAAGCCCGTCTACCAACCCCTGATCAACCGCTCGGGCCTTAATTGCCGGATCATCGAGGGTGGGGTGATCCGGGTGGGCGATGTGATCGCACCGCTGCCTTAGCGGCAAACGCAACCGTGGCCTGCCATCATCGGGTAGCGATAGGGCCCTTGCCCTGCTAGCCTCCCCTCACCAAGCGAGGGAGCCTCCCATGCAGCAGCTCGTCGAGCGCGACAACCGGCCCGCCAGGATCAAGACCACGCCTTACTGGTGGGAGGACGTGCCGAGGCCGGCGCCGACGACGGGGGCGCTGCCGAAATCCGTCGATGTCGTCATCATTGGCTCGGGCTATACGGGCCTCTCGGCCGCGCGCGAGACGGCGGAGGCGGGACGCTCGACGCTCGTCATCGATGCCGAGGACTTAGGGTTCGGCTGCTCCAGCCGCAATGGCGGGCAGATCTCGACCTCCATCAAGCCGACGTTCGATGACCTGCGCGGCCGCCACAACGAGGATATCGCCTTCCGCATCCGCCGCGAGGGCATCGAGAGCCTCGCCTGGTTCAAGGAGCTGGTGAAATCGCGCGGCATCGATTGTGACTATCGCGAGGCCGGCCGCTTTCATGGCGCGCATGCCGAGAAGTATTTCAAGGAACTTGTGTCGGCTTCGAAGAGCATGCCCAAGGGCCTCGAAGTGCCGATGGAAATCGTGCCGCGCGCCGAGCAGCACAAGGAGATCGCCTCCGATCGCTATTTTGGCGGCGCTATCTTCGGCAAGCACGGGCACATCCACCCGGGCAAGTATCATGCGGGCTTACTGACGCTCGCCGCCAAGGCCGGCGCCACCTTCGTCTCGCATTGTCCGGCAACGGCGATCGAGCGGAGCGGGCAGGGCTTCATCGTGCGGACCGGCAAGGGCGATGTCACCGCGCGCGACGTGCTCATCGCCACCAACGGCTATTCGGGCGCGCTCTCGCCCTGGCACCGCCGCCGCGTCATTCCCATTGGCAGCTATATCCTCGCCACCGAGCCGCTTCTGGGCGGCGCGAAGAAGTATATTCCCAAGGATCGCGCCGTCAGCGATTCTAAACGCATCGTCGTCTATTTCCGAGGCTCACCCGACGGGTCGCGCATTCTGTTCGGCGGCCGGGCGCGTTTATCCGAGAAAGATCCGCTCATCGCGCTTCCCGCGCTGCACGGCCTGATGAGCGACATCTTTCCCGACTTGAAGTCCGCCGGCATCTCGCACACCTGGGTCGGCTTCGTCGCCTACACCTTCGACACGCTGCCGCATCTGGGCAAGCAGGACGGCATCCACTACTGCATGGGCTATTGCGGCTCGGGCGTGACGCTGGCGAGCTACTTCGGCACGCGCATCGGCCAGCAGATCGTGGGCAAGGCCGAGGGCAAGACCTCGCTCGATGGGATCGCCTTCCCGACGCGCCCGCTCTACGGCGGCACGCCCTGGTTCCTCGCGCCATCGATTGCCACCTATCGGGTGCTCGACCGCATGGGAGTATGAGCTATGGCAGTAATGCGTGTCCTCGTCGTCGGATTGGGTGCGATGGGGATGAGCCATGCGCTGGCTTACGCGCGCATTCCGGGCTTCGAGGTGGTCGGCGTCTGCGAGCGGCGGATTGCGCAACGCCAGATGCCCGAGGCTCTGAAAGGCGCTCAGCGCTTCGATGACTTCGAGGCCGCACTCGCGGCGACGAAACCCGATGTCGTTTCTGTCAACACGCTTCCCGACACGCATGCGCCCTTCGCCATGAAGGCGATGGAATCGGGCGCCCATGTCTTCGTCGAGAAGCCGCTCGCGCTGACCGTCGAGGAGGCGCAGCGAACCGTCGACACGGCCAAGCGCACGAACAGAAAACTCGTCATCGGCTACATCCTGCGCCACCATCCCTCCTGGACGCGCTTCATCGAGATTGCGCGCGAACTCGGCACTCCGCTCGTCTTCCGGATGAACCTCAACCAGCAGTCGAAGGGCGCGACCTGGGAGAGCCACAAGCGGTTGATGGACTCCTTCCCGCCGATCGTCGATTGCGGCGTGCACTATGTCGATGTCATGTGCCAGATGACGAAGGCGAAGCCCGTGCGCGTGCACGCCATCGGCGCGCATCTCTCGAAGGAGACGAAGCAGCAGAACTACGGCATGTTGCAGGTCGTGTTCGATGACAGTTCCGTCGGCTGGTATGAGGCCGGCTGGGGTCCCATGATGAGCGAAACGGCTTTCTTCGTGAAGGATGTGGTGGGGCCGAAGGGCTCGGTCTCGATCGTCATGGCCGAGACGGCGGGTCCCGTCCGCTCCGACGACATCGCCGGCCATACCAAGACCAACCAGATCCTGTGGCATCACGCCGACGGCCGGCCCGACGAGCGCATCGATCTCCGCGACGAGCCCGACCACGACGCGCTGTGCGAGCGCGAGCAACGGTTCCTGCTCAAAGCCATCGATGAGGATCTCGATCTCTTGGACCACATGCAGGATGCGGTGACGAGCCTGCGTATCGTGCTCGCGGCCGACCAGTCGATCCGTGACGAGCAGGTGGTGCGGCTGTGACCTATGACCTCATCCTCAAAGGCGGCCACGTCATCAATCCCTCGCAGGCGATCGACCGGGTCTGCGATGTCGCGTTCAGGGATGGCCGCGTCGCCGCTGTCGGCGGCAAGCTCGACGCCAAGGGCGCTGAGGTCCGCGACGTCCCGGGGCTCATCGTCTCGCCCGGGCTGATCGACCTTCACACGCATGTCTACTGGGGCGGCACGTCGCTCTCGATCGATGCCGAGGAATTCTGCCGCACGAGCGGTGTGACGACGGCGGTCGACACGGGCTCGGCGGGACCGGGAAATTTCGCCGGGTTCCGCCGCCACGTCATCGAGCCGAGCGCGGTTCGCATCCTGGCCTACCTGCATGTGAGCCACGCCGGCATCTGGGGCTTCCATCGCAACGTCATGGTGGGGGAAAGCGCCAACATCGATCTGCTCGATCCGAAAATGGCCGTCGAGGTCGCCGAGGCCAACAAGGATGTCATTGTCGGGATCAAGATCAGGGTCTGCCGGCATGCCTCGGGCGACCAGGGCATTGCGCCCCTGAAGATCGCCCTCGAGGTGGCGGAGGCGACCGGACTGCCACTGATGGCGCATGTCGGAGAAGCGCCGCCGACATACCGCGAGGTGGTCTCGATGCTCCGGCCGGGCGATGTGCTGACCCACGCCTTCCGCCCGTTTCCGAATGCGCCGGTCAAGGCGCAAGGGGCGATCTGGCCCGAGGTCGTCGAGGCCCGCCAGCGCGGCGTTCTCTTCGATATCGGCCACGGCATGGGCTCCTTCTCGTTCAAGACGGCGCGCGCCATGCTGGCCAACGGCTTCCTGCCGGATACCATCTCCTCCGACATCCATCTGCTGTGCATCGACGGCCCGGCCTTCGACCAGGTGACGACGCTGTCGAAGTTCCTCTGCCTTGGCGTGCCGCTGCCGGAGGTGATCCGCCGCTCAACAGTCAATGCGGCGATGGCTCTCAAGCGGCCGGAGCTCGGAACGTTCAAGACAGGCGCAGTTGGCGATGCCACGCTATTGACCGTCGAGGAGGGGCGCTTCGACTATGTCGACGTCGACGGCGAGCACATGGACGGCGCCAAGCGCATCCGCTCCAAAGGCACCGTCATCGCCGGCAAGTGGTGGCATCCGAGGTAGGGCGAGGCGGCGCTACTTGGTCCCATACATCCGGTCGCCCGCATCACCCAAGCCCGGCACGATGTAGCCGTGATCGTTCAGGTGACTGTCGATGGCAGCTGTGTAGACCATCACATCCGGATGCGCCTTGCTCAGCGCCTCGATGCCTTCGGGCGCGGACAATAAGCAAACGAGCTTGATTTCTGTGACGCCGCGCTGCTTCAGGCGCGCGATCGCCGCCGAGACGGAGTTTCCAGTCGCCAGCATCGGATCGACGAGCACCACGAGGCGCTCGGTGATGTCGTCGGGCACTTTGAAATAGTACTCGATCGGTTGCAGCGTTACGGGATCGCGATAGAGGCCGATATGGCCGACGCGGGCGGACGGCACCAGATCCAGGAGCCCGTCGAGCAGCCCCATGCCAGCCCGCAGGATCGGCACGAAGACCAGCTTCTTGCCCTTGAGGAACGGCGCATCCATCGGACAGAGCGGCGTCTCGATGCGGCGCTGCTCGATGGGGAGGTCGCGCAACACCTCGTAGCCCAACAGCAGGCTGATCTCGCGGAGCAGCTGGCGGAACACGGCCGACGGCGTCGTCTTGTCCCGCATCAGCGACAGCTTGTGCACGACGAGAGGATGGTCGACGACCGTCACATTGGTGTAGTGCGGCTTGGCCATGGCGTTCCCTCTCGTGCGGATCTGGGCGGTGCCATTGTCTTAGATCAGTCGCAATGCAGCCGCCACAGATTCGGGCGCGGCATTCGGCCCGCCAAGAGCTCGTTCAGGCGAAGTGGGTCCCCGATGCGCGGCACTCAGTCTTCGGCAATATCCTCGTTCCAAAGGTCGGGCCGCTCTTTGATGAAGCGCTTCATGAGGGTCACCGCGCCCTTGTCCTCGGCCACGATAACCTCGACGCCGCGCGAGCGCAGGAAGTCTTCGTTGCCACCGAAATTCGTCACATCCGCGATGACGACACGCGGGAAGCCGAATTGCACGATCGTGCCGGAGCACATCATGCAAGGCGAGAGCGAGGTATAGAGCGTCATCTTCTTGTAGCTCTTCTGCCGGCCCGCCTTGCGCAGCGCATCCATCTCGCCGTGCGCGATCGGATCGCCGCCCTGCACGCGCTGATTGCGGCCCTTGGAGACGAGCTTGTCGCCTTGGGCGATGACGCTGCCGATCGGGCAGCCGCCTTCCTCGTAGCCGGCCTTGGCCTCGGCGCAGGCGAGCTTGAGGAACTTCTTGTCGGCTGCCGTCAGCATGCTCTCGGTTTTCTTTGCGGGTTTTGTGGTCTTTGCCATCTGCTGTTTCCTCCAGTCGATGTTCGCTTATAGCGCCGAGCCACCGGATCGCGCGAGAGCCTGGCGGAGCGGCCCCACCAAGTCGCCCCGGCGGCCGACGACGACGCGGTCGAGGCCGAGCCAGCGTGTGAGCAACCTCAGCTCCGCGGCCAATGCCTCGGCAACGTCGCCTGCATTCGTGTTTGGTTCCGCGAAAGCGCCCGAGGCCAGCAGCCGGCCCTTGGCCCGGTCGGACTTCAAATCGACGCGCGCCACCAGCCGGTCGCCCATCAGGAAGGGCAGCACATAGTAGCCGTAGATGCGTTTCGGGCCGGGCGTGTAGAGTTCGATGCGATAGCGGAAATCGAACAAGCGCTCGGTGCGCTGGCGATCGAAGATGAGGGAATCGAAGGGGGTGAGCAGCGCGGTCGCCGTCGTCGATCTCGGCATCGAGATTTTTGGTGGCAGATAGGCTGTGCCCTTCCACCCCTCGACCTCGACCGGCCGTGCTTCGCCCGCTTCCACGAGTTCGGCGAGGCGCGCGCGCGTGTCGGCCACGCCCAAGCGGAAGTAGTCGCGCAAGTCGCGCTCGGTCGCTACGCCTAACGCTCTTAGCGAGAGCCGCAGCAATTGCCGCTGGGCCTCCTCGCGCGTTGGCGTCGGCGCGTTGGCGACGCGCGATGGCAGCGTGCGCTCGGTCAGGTCGTAGATGCGTTCGAACTTGCGCCGCTCGTGGGTGGTGAGATCGCCGGTCCAGAACAGCCACTCGACGGCGTGCTTGCCGTCGCTCCAGCCCCACCAGCCACCCGACCCCTTGCCAGCCTCGGAAAGGGCACCGGCGCCCATCGGGCCCCGGTCGCGGATCTCGTCCTTGACGCGGCGGATGTAATCTTGCTTCGCGCAGGCGAAACGGTAGAGCCCCGAGTAGGTCGCCTCGCCCTTGCGGGCATCCTCCATGCGCCATCGGAACAGCGGTTGCAGCTCGACCGGCATGAGGGAAGCTTCGTGCCCCCAATACTCGAAGGTCTTGCGGCGCTTGCCGACGGTCAGGCTATCCAGGTCCTCCGGCGCATAGGCGCCGAGCCGCGAGAACAAGGGCAGATAATGCGAGCGGACGAGAACGTTGACGGAATCGATCTGCAGCAGTGACAGCTTGTCGAGCATCCCGTTCAGTGTGTCACGACCGGGGGTCTTCTCCGGACGCACCGCCGCCAGGCCTTGTTGCGCGAGCGCAATGCGGCGGGCGTCGGCTATAGACAGCGTGTCGGTTTTTGGCATCTCGATCGGTGGGCTGCTGGCAAGGCGCCGCGAAACATAGGATAACTCGCCCGGCCATGTCATTGGGCGCCAAGGTTTATCAACGGGAAGCGAGATGACGAAGGGTAAGGTGCTCGTCACCGGCGCCTCGGGCTTCATCGCCAAGTGGTGTATCGGCACGGCTTTGAGGGCCGGCTACGAGGTGCGCGGCACCGTCCGCTCGCTCGGGCGGTCGGAGGCGGTGCATGCGGCCGTGCGTGCGACGGGCGCCGATCCCAAGGCGCTCGAGCTGGTCGAGGCCGATTTATTGGTGGACGCCGGCTGGGCCACGGCACTGCGTGGCTGCCGGTATCTGATGCATGTCGCCTCGCCCTTTCCGCTGAAGCCGCCGCGCAACCCGCAAGAGCTCATCCGCCCGGCCAGGGAGGGGACGCTGCGCGTGCTCCGGGCGGCAGACACCGCCGGCATCGAGCGCGTGGTGCTGACCTCCTCGACCATTGCCGTGATCTATCCTTCGGCAGACATCCCTTCGCACATCTACGACGAAAGCGACTGGACCGATCCGGCGCGCAAGGATGTGAGCGCCTATGGCGTCTCGAAGACGCTCGCCGAGCGCGCCGCCTGGGATTTCGTCGAGGGGCTCGGCCGCAAGTCCTCGCTCGCGGTCATCAATCCGGGGCTGGTGCTGGGCCCCGCCCTCGACGCCGATCTCTCCTCCTCGCACCAGATTTTCAGAACCATGGCGTCCGGTGCCTATCCGGCGGTGCCGGGCGTCGGCTATCCGATCGTCGATGTGCGGGATGTGGCGGACGCGCATGTCCTGGCCCTGACGGCGCCGGGGGCGGGCGGCGAGCGCTTCATCGCCGCCGAGGGCTACTTGTCGATGATGGATCTCGCGCGGATCCTCAAACGCGAGTGCCCGCATCTGGGCTGGCGGGTGCCGAAGTTCGTAATGAGCGATGGATTCGTGCGCGCCTACAGCCATCTCGACAGGCGCTTGAAACCCATTCTGCCGGACCTCGGCATTGAGCGCCGCACGAGGAATGACAAAGCGCGGCGTCTCTTGGGGCTGACGTTCCGTTCGGCCGAGGACGCGGCGGCGAGCGCCATTCAAAGCCTGAAGCAACTGGGTATCATCCGCTGAAGGGATCGGTTTGCCTTGGCGGGCCGTTCCGTGGCAAGTGACCACCCATGGCCTGGCCTGCCGGATCGGGAGTTGAAGTCGTGAGCAAGGGCTCGCCCATCGTCCGCTTCGCACCGAGCCCAACGGGATTGCTGCACATCGGCAATCTCCGGACGGCCTTGGTGAACTGGCTGTTTGCTCGCAAGCACAACGGCGACTTTCTGTTGCGCTTCGACGACACCGATCGGGAGCGCTCGAAGCCCGAGTATGAAGCCGCCATTCGCGAGGATCTCTCATGGATTGGACTCGACTGGACGCGCGAGCTGCGCCAGTCGGACCGCATAGCGCTCTACGATGGGGCGGCCGAGCAGCTCAAGCATGCGGATCGCGTCTATGCCTGCACCGAAACGGAGGCGGAGCTCGAGGGGCTGAGGCGGCGCCAGCTCGCGCGTGGCCGGCCGCCGGTCTATGAGCGTGCCCTTGCCAAACCGAGCGATCCTGACCGGCCGGCCTA
The DNA here is from genome assembly GCA_031403155.1 of Hyphomicrobiaceae bacterium. Taxonomy (GTDB): domain Bacteria; phylum Pseudomonadota; class Alphaproteobacteria; order Rhizobiales; family Hyphomicrobiaceae; genus JANNSX01. The sequence goes on along the minus strand of JANNSX010000455.1, from coordinate 8,011 downwards.
CTGGCGGTTCGATCTGGGCAGGCGGGACGCCAGCGCGGCCATTGCGCGATGGGACGACGGCGTGCGGGGACCCCAGGAGATTTCCCTGTCGGCTGTTTCCGATCCGGTCGTGCAGCGGGCCGACGGGAGCTATCTCTATACCTTTACCAGTGTGGTCGACGACGCCGAATGCGGCGTGACCAACATTGTTCGCGGCGAGGATCACGTCACCAACACAGCGGTACAGCTGGCCCTCTTTGACGCGCTCAGCGCACCGCGCCCCTCCTTCGCTCATCACAGTCTTTTGATCGGCGCCGATGGCGAGGCACTCTCCAAGCGGCTGGGCGCGCTGTCGATCCGCTCGTTTCGCGAGGATGGATTGGAGCCGCTGGCGGTTGCAAGCCATGCCGCGCTCATCGGCACCTCCGATCCGATCGCGCCGCATCTTTCGCTCGATGATCTCATGGAGCTGTTCGATCTCGGCAAGTTCTCGCGCGCACCCGCCCGCTTCGATCCTGCGGAACTCTCCGGGCTCAACGCCAAGCTGCTGCATCAGGCGCCCTTTGAAGCCGTGAGGGGGCGCCTTGCTTCCGCCGGAGTTGGTGGTGGCGAAGTGTTCTGGCTGGCCGTTCGAGGCAATCTCGTCCGCCTCGCAGATGCTGGCCCGTGGTGGACCGTCGCGACCGGAGAGATCGAGAGCCGGATCGAGAACCGGGATCTTTGCCAGTCGGCGGCAGGTCTGCTACCCGCCGAGCCGTGGGACGAGACCACCTGGGGCGCCTGGACGGGCGCCGTGAAAGCCGCGACCGGCGCCAAGGGCCGCGACCTCTTTCACCCGCTCCGGCTGGCACTCACCGGCCGCGAGGAGGGGCCCGAACTCAAGCTCCTGCTCCCCTTCATCGGACGCGAGCGGGCGCTGCGTCGATTGACCGGCGATTGAAAAATCGTCAGGCGTGCAATGGCAGGGGATGGGCCGCGATGGTGTCCAATCTCAGGAGCGGCATCTCGCGATGGGTTGGCCGCGCCAGATGCTTCTTTAGGAAAGTGACCGGAAGCTCGACGCCCGGCTTGGGCGAAAAGCTGCCGTAGGACGACAGATTGTAGCCGAGGCGCTCGAAGAAAACCGTCAGCAGCAGCGGAGCGCGCACCGCAATTTTCGCATAACCACCGATCTCGGCGCGCCGCTCGGCGCTTTCCGCGAGGGCCGAGCCGATGCCCAGATGCATGAACATTGGATCGACGAAGAGATCGGTCAGCCGGGCGAGTGCTCCGTTATCGCCCGATTGCTCCCAACCCGCCGTTCCCACAACCTGCCCGCCGACCAGGGCCAGCTCGACATCGTGGGAGCGCAGACGGCCGGCAAGACTGGCATCACCGATGTAGCTTTCGTAGGCCCGCACCTCGGCATCGTCGTAGCAGCGCGCGGACGCGACGCGAAAAGCGCCGATCTGCATGGCCCGGATTTCGGACAAGCGGCACAGGTCCATCGGCTCGAAGGTGAGACCGGGAAGCGGCGGCGGGGATGGGCGGAAACGCAATACCATGATCGGACATTACATGGTTCGGACGACAAGTGCATGACGGTGGCACTGGGCGGTCACCGGGGTCATGAGCAGTTCCCGGCATCACTGTGACACTCGCGCGACGGTTATTCCGTCGACGCGCCCTGCTCCTCGCCCTCGATCAGGGCGCCGATGGCGTCCGGCTCCGCAGGGGCCTCTTGCGTAGAAGCAGTGCTCGGCTCGGTCGTCGAGCTGGTTGCGTCCACATCACCGCCCTCGGTGTATTCCGCGACCTTGCAGGAGCAGCCCTTCACGAATTGCTTCCGGTAGAGCCAGGCATTCTTGAGGTTCGTATAGGGTGCACCGGACAACGACGTCGCCTGCTCCACCTCGGCACCGGGGTTCTGATAGTAGAAGAGTTCTGCCGGGGCCGCGCATTGCGAGCTGCAGGCATTGGCGTCTCGGCTGAAGGCGTCCGGAACCGTCGCGTAGCTGATCGGGAAATAGTAGCCGTCGCACAGGCGGACGCAGATGGTCCGATAGGTGGAATAGCCCAGGCCCGTACCGCCGCTATAGGGGTCGAGGCCCGGATCAACCCCTTCCGAATCGTTCCAAAGCGAGAAGCCGTCACCCGACCGCTTTTGAGCCTCCTGCTGATACTGCGGCCCGCAGCGCCAGCGCGCGAGTTCGACGATGATCGCGTCCTCGCGGGTGCGCTGCGTCGTCTCAACCATGGCGGCGCCTCTCAGCTTCTCGAGGCGAGTCAGGCGCTTGCGTGCCTGCTCAATCTGCTTGGCGATGCCCAGGCACTGCGGGGTTTCGCGCACCGACTGGCTGAACAGGAAATAGTCGAAGCAGTCGCGCCGCTCGAGTTCGGCCTGGCCCTGCTGATAGATGCGGTCGAACTTGCGGATATCGGCCTCGATCTTGGCGAGCTGCTGGCGCTTGTCGCCGCCGCCTTGGGAGACGCGCTGCAGCTCCTGCTCGAGTTGGAAGCACTGAATTTGCTGTTCGGTCGTCTGGGCGGCGGCCGGGCCAAGCAGCGCCAGCAGGAGCCCGAGGCTCCAGGCCATGACCGATTTGGCATGGTTTGCGAACACGCGCGTCGACCCCACTAGAGTGCTTCCGGAAAAGTGCGGAGCGGTTTTCCGAAAAGAAGCACGACGAACCAAATGCCCTTACGGCCGCTCCCGAAGCGGCAGAATCGCTAATCTCAATTAACCCCATTGGTCCTTAGGGGGTCAATGCGGCACCAATTTGGGCAGTGGAGGGGCTATCCCGCCGCAGGTGGCTTATTAGACGGCCGTTTTCGGCTTGACGGCCGCTGCCGGCTCAGACCATTGTCCGCCCATGTCCGGCAGCCACTCGACCGTTTTCCGATCCTACGGAATCGGAAAGCCGGTCTAGGCTATTGGTTTTGAGCACTTTCTTTCGACCAACCGGTATCCACTTGGTCGGAAAGTGCTCTAGGTTCTGTCCGTCCCGATTGGTGGCGGCACCAGCATTACGAGCTAGCAGTTTCGCTGGCGCGCGGCCGACGTTCACCCTTTCTCACGCCCCAAGGAACGCCCCCCGCCTCGTGTCCCGATCGCGAAGCTCGTCAGTATCTGCTGCAGGTGTCCTGCGAGCTTCGCAATCGACAAGGACACGAGAGAAATCCATGGTTTCGTGTGGCGTTATGTTCGGAAGTCCGCTTGACGAGCTTGCCGGTCCACTGCAGCGGACCTGCGAACTGCCACACGAGCCAAGGAGGGTCGTTTGACGCTGTCTCTCTACAACACCTTGAGCCGCCGGAAGGAGGCCTTCGAGCCGCTCGATCCGGCACGCGTGCGCATGTATGTCTGCGGCCCGACCGTCTACGACCATGCCCATATCGGCAACGCCCGGCCGGTCATCGTGTTCGACGTGCTCTACCGTCTGCTCCGGCATATCTACGGGGCGGAGCATGTGATCTATGCCCGCAACATCACGGACGTGGACGACAAGATCAACGCCCGCGCGGCCCGCGACTTTCCCGGCGAGGATCCGGTCAAGGCCATCGGCCGGCTGACCGAGGCAACGGCGCGCCAGTTCCACCAGGACATCGCCGCGCTCGGCGTCCTTGAGCCCGATTTCGAGCCGAGGGCGACCGGGCACATCGAGGGCATGCGGGACATCATCGAACAGCTGATCGCGCGCGGCCACGCTTATGTGGCGGAGGATCACGTGCTCTTTGATGTGCCCTCGATGCGCGACTACGGCGAGCTCTCCGGGCGGAGTCTCGAGGAGATGGAGGCGGGCGCCCGCGTCGATGTCGCCCCCTACAAGAAAGACCCGATGGACTTTGTGCTGTGGAAGCCGTCGAAAGCGGGCGACCCCGCCTGGCCCTCGCCGGCCGGCATCGGCACGCCGGGGCGTCCCGGTTGGCACATCGAGTGCTCGGCCATGGCCAAGGCGCATCTGGGCGAGGTCTTCGATATCCACGGCGGCGGTATCGATCTCGTCTTCCCCCATCACGAAAACGAGGTGGCTCAGTCGCGCTGCGCGCACGGCACCGAGGTGATGGCGAGGGTGTGGATGCATAACGGCTTCCTGCAGGTGGAAGGCGAGAAGATGTCGAAATCGCTCGGCAACTTCATCACCATCCGCGAGCTGCTGGCCGAGCGGAAATTCGGCGGCCAGCCCTGGCACGGCAAGGTGCTGCGCCTCGCTATGCTGCAGACGCACTATCGCCAGCCGATCGACTGGACGGTTGACCGGCTGACGCAGGCGCGCGCGTTTTTGTTCGAGCTGGCGGACGCTCTGGCAGATGCTCCGCGCGACGGCACGCCGGCTGAGGATTTCCTCGCCGCGCTTTCGGACGACCTCAACACGCCGGCGGCGCTGTCGATCCTGCATGGCCAATTCAAGTCGGCGCGGAAAGGCAAAGCGGACGCGATCGCCAAGGTCGCTGCTGCCGTACGTTTCCTCAATATCTGGGATGGCGAAACGCGCGCTGACCTCGCAGTCGGATTCGAGGCGCCCAACGTTGACGCGGCCGAGATCGAGAGCCTCATCGCCGCGCGTCTCGCCGCCCGCCGCGCCCGTGACTTCAAGGAGGCCGACCGCATCCGCGACGCCCTCGCCGCCAAAGGCATCCGCCTGAACGACGGCCCCGAGGGCACGACCTGGGAGGCGGCGGGGTGAGCTTGCGCGCAGCACTCGGCGGCGGCATACGCCGCTCCCTTCACCCCCCACCCTGTCCCTCCCCACGAGGGGGAGGGGACGTTGGGGAGGGGGTCTTCACACTTCAGAGATTGCTGGTTGAGCGGGCCTCGAGAACAATCTCTCTGATTGCGTCTTTGCGCATTGGAATCCTCACTCACTCGCCGACCACGCATGTCAGGAATCGAGACGAACTGCAGTCAGGGACGCACGGTGTTCCGGTCCCCTCCCCCTTGTGGGGAGGGTTAGGGTGGGGGGTGGCTCTATCGACGATTTTCACGGCCAGTGATGTGCCACCGTTCGATCGTCGCATGAGCTTTCGTTCCCGAGTCTCTCTCAGGGCGACAGAATCGGCATGAAACGCCCACTGACCCAGCGTGCACGCGCACTACGGCGTCGGCAGACGGACGCCGAGATCAGGCTTTGGCGCTACCTCAAGGACCTCAATCGCGCGGGACATCAATTTCGCCACCAAGCACCGATCGGAACATACATCGTTGATTTCGTGAGCCATACCCATCGTTTGGTGATCGAGGTCGATGGCTCGCAGCATGACCGGCCGCGCGAAATGGCTCGTGATACTGCGCGAGATCGTTGGCTCGCCGGGGAGGGATATCGCGTCCTTCGCTATTGGAACAGCGATGTGCTGCTGAATACCGAGGGCGTCATCGGCGACATTCTAGATTCAGTCGAGGGCGAGGTGGCGAAATGAGCGGTGATTGGTGGTGGATCGCCGCCAAAGCGGTTCTGTTGCTCGGGCTTGGCTACTATCTGGTACCTGTTGCGATAGGCATCATTATGGGTTCGCACTTCTGCTTGGAGGCTGTTCGAGAGGAGCCGGCTGCTCCAAAGAGATTTCTGATAGGCGGTCACCTTGTCGGAGTGATCGGTGCTCTCATAGGCGCTGCTATCGTACTCCTCTATGGGGCAATGGCGGCTTGGTTGTTCGGCTGGCTCGACGGGTGGTCTGCCGGATGAGCAATCGGATCGGATCAGGCTACGACAGGTCGGCGCGACCCTACCCCCCACCCTGTCCCTCCCCACGAGGGGGAGGGGACCTTGGGGCGCGAGCCATCGTCCCGTCGAAGTCGGCGGTCGAGCGACAGCACGTTCGAGCCCTCGGAATTGTGCCAATGCACGATGCTCAAGGGTGGCGACAGTGGTCGGCGCCTCTCCTTTGGACGGCATGCATTGCGTCCAAACGCGAGTCAGGGATGCACATCCTTTGCCCCCCCTCCCCCTCGTGGGGAGGGTTGGGGTGGGGGGTGGGCATTGCCGCAGTCGCGGAGCGGATCGATGAGCTTGGCGCTCTCGTTCGCACGTGGCTCAAGCGTGTCGGTGCTGTTACGAGCTCTGCCCGATGAAGCGACCGCTGACCCAAAAGGCGCGCGCACTCCGCCGCCGCCAAACGGACGCCGAGATCAAACTCTGGCAATACCTGCGTGACCTCAATCGTGCTGGCCACACGTTCCGCCATCAGGCGCCCATTGGTCACTACATCGTCGACTTCGCCAGCCACTCGACGAGACTTGTCATTGAGATCGATGGCTCCCAACATGCACGGCCGGCGGAGCTGGCTCGCGATGCCGCACGCACCGCGTGGCTAAAATCCGAAGGATATCGCGTGATCAGATTCTGGAACTCGGACGTCTTGCTCAATATGCGAGGCGTCATTGACGAGGTTCTGGAGGCGGCGGGAGGTCCAATGACCAGCACCACGTGTTCCGAGGAATGCTCATCCCCATGATCCGCGAGCGGCTCTATCTCTTCGACACGACGTTGCGCGACGGGGCGCAGACGCAGGGCGTTGATTTTTCCGCCGAGGACAAGCTGCGCGTCGCCGAGGTGCTGGACGGCCTCGGCATCGACTACATCGAGGGCGGGTATCCCGGCGCCAATCCGACCGACACGGAATTCTTCTCCAAGCCGGCCCCCTACAAGCGCGCGCGCTCGGTCGCTTTCGGCATGACGAAGCGGGTGGGGCGCTCGGTGTCGAACGATCCCGGCTTCCAGGCACTGCTGCAGTCGAAGTCGGACGCCATTTGCCTCGTCGCCAAGGCCTGGGACTTTCATGTGCGCGTCGCGCTCGGCGCCACGAACGAGGAAAACCTCGCATCGATCCGGCAATCGATCGCAGCTGTCGTCGCCTCGGGCCGCGAGGCAATGCTCGATTGCGAGCACTTCTTCGACGGCTACAAGGCGAACCCGGCCTATGCGCTGAGCTGTGCGACCGCAGCACTCGAGTCAGGCGCGCGCTGGGTCGTGCTCTGCGACACGAACGGGGGTACGCTCCCCCACGAGGTCGAGCGCATCGTCGCCGAGGTCGCCAAGCACATCCCCTCCGACAAGCTCGGCATCCACACCCACAACGACACCGAAAATGCAGTGGCGAACACGCTCGCCGCCGTCCGCGCCGGCGCGCGCCAGATCCAGGGCACCCTCAACGGCCTCGGTGAGCGTTGCGGCAACGCCAACCTCACCTCGCTCATTCCGACGCTATTGTTGAAGTCGAGCTTCGCCGACAAGTTCTCGATCGCCGTGACCGCCGACCGTCTCCGCCATCTGACGCATGCGAGCCGCGTGCTCGACGATGTGCTGAACCGCGCGCCCAACCGGCAGGCGCCCTATGTCGGCGAGAGCGCGTTCGCGACCAAGGCCGGCATCCATGCGTCCGCCATTGTCAAGAACCCGGAGACCTACGAGCATGTGCCGCCGGAGTCGGTCGGCAATCAGCGGCGCGTGCTGATCTCCGACCAGGGCGGGCGCTCGAATGTGCTGGCCGAGCTGGAGCGCATCGGACTCGGCGCGGCTAAGGATGATCCGCGTGTCGCCCGGCTCCTCGACGAGGTGAAGGCGCGCGAGGCGCAGGGCTATTCCTACGAGACGGCGGATGCCTCTTTCGAGATCCTGGCGCGGCGCACCTTCGGCACGGTGCCGAGCTACTTCACCGTCGACAGCTTCCGCGTCATGGTCGAGCGCCGGCACAATGCGCTGGGCGACCTCGTCACCGTCTCGGAGGCGCAGGTCAAAGTGTTCGTCACGGGCTCGAAGGAGCCGCTGTGGTCGGTCGCCGAGGGCAATGGCCCGGTCAACGCGCTCGATCGCGCGCTGCGCAAGGACCTCGGCCGCTATCAGGACTATTTGAAGGACGTCGAGCTCGTGGACTACAAGGTGCGTATCCTCACGGGCGGCACCGAGGCCGTGACGCGCGTTCTCATCGAGACCCACGACAAGCAGAAGGGCGATCGCTGGTTCACCGTCGGCGTCTCGCCCAACATCGTCGATGCGAGCTTCGAGGCGCTCATCGACAGCATCAACTACAAGCTGGTGCGCGAAGGCGCGCCGGT
>JANNSX010000454.1:0-2937 GCA_031403155.1 Hyphomicrobiaceae bacterium | reverse complement strand
CCCGCGACCAGCATCGTTGACTTGGGACATCAGAGACCTACAATCCTCGCGCGAGCATGTCGCCTTCGGCAATCCGCCCCGCCCCCACCACGCGCGCATAGATGCCGACCTCGGCGTGATTGTAGGTCCTGAGCAGATGCTGCGGGATGGCGAGGTCGCGGACGGCGGTCGCCGGATCGACATTCGTTGCCTCGCAGCGTTCCGTCATGGCGAAGGCCTGGAGACGGACGGAGCCGATCGCGAACTCGCGGCCGATCCATTGTGTTTCGGCGAAGGCCGGCGCGCCGTCGAAGTAAACATTGGCGCGGAAGCGCAGCGGATCGACCGGCTTGCCGAGCGTGCGCTCGATTTCGCGCACCGTCGCCATACTGACGAGGTGCACGCACATGGCGTCCATGTCGGAGAAGCTATGCCCGGGCGCGGCGACGATCCGGGGCGGCCCGCGCAGCTCACCCTTGAGGTAGGCTGAGAGGAACTGCTCGATCATCTGCCGGCCGAGCTTGGTCGAGAGCTGCCCCTTCGCCACCTGCTTGCCGGCGCGCAGGATCGTCAGCGTTTCGGTCGCATCCTCGAAGCGCGTGTCGAGCGTCGCGAGGCGCTCGTTGCGCATCAGCATCAGGAAATTGATCTTCGGCAGGTGCTTCGGATTGTCCGGATCGAAGCGGCCGGGTCCGTTCTCGATGGCGTAGGCCCGGTCGCGCGGAAACGTCTCGCCAGCGGCGAGGTCGACGCTCTTCAGCCGCTCCGGCGAGAAACCCTTCAACGGATAGCGATAGAGAGCCGTCACGCGGGGCGGCCACGCGGAGACCAAGGTCGTGTCACTCATGGGCTCTGCGTCGCACGCCTGTTGCTTTGAGAGGTCGTGATCTCAATTCTTGCAGAACGTCGCCTGGCCATGGCAGGTCACGCTGCCGCCGTCCTTGGTGCATTTGTAGCGCTCGTTCTTGACCGTGTAGCCGGGCACGCTGCCGTCCGAGAGATAGGCCGGCCAGAGCGACCAGCTCACCGCCTGCACCATGGTTTCCTTGGCGTACCACTTGGCCGAGTCCTCGGAGCCCGAGGTGGCGATGGCGCCCTTGGTCACACATTCGGCGGCGGCGGGAAGTGCGCCGAGGAGAACGAGCGACGCAGCTGCAACTGTCGTAAGAGCGAGCTTCTTCATTGCGGAAAACCCCCAAACATTGGTCTGGCCGACAAGGCCAGCATTAACCTTAGCACTTTTCCACGGGTCTCGTCGCCCCCATTGGCCTGCGACGAGCGGCCCCGCGCTCTAGCCCCTTTTGGCCGGAGTTTTCAGACACTATATGACGGTCCGGGGTTGCCGAGCGCCTCACCCGGGCTCGAGCGCTTCGACGCGTTTTCGACGACGGTATGACGGTCGCGCCATCCGGGCGGCGGTCATGCGCTGAGGAGACAGACATGGATTTCGAGAAATACACCGACCGTGCGCGTGGCTTCGTGCAGGCGGCGCAAAACCTTGCCCTTCGCGAAGGGCACCAGCATTTCACCCCAGAGCATATCCTGAAGGTGCTCCTCGACGACGAGGAGGGCCTGGCGGCAGGTCTCGTTCAGAAGGCCGGAGGACGGCCCCAGGACGCGCTCGCCCGCGTCGAGCGGATCTTGGCCAAGATGCCCAAGGTCTCGGGCGGCGGCGCCGGCCAGCTCTATCTCGCTCCGGCGACGGCCCGGCTCTTCGACAACGCCCAGAAGATTGCCGACAAGGCCGGCGATAGCTTCGTGACGGCAGAGCGGTTGCTGCTTGCGATTGCGATGGAGAAGGACACGGACGCGGGCAAGGCGCTCGCCGAGGCGGGTGTGACACCGGCTTCCCTCAACCAGGCGATCAACGATTTGCGGAAGGGCCGGGTCGCCGACTCGGCTGGCGCCGAGCAATCCTATGACGCGCTGAAGAAATATGCTCGCGACCTGACCGAGGCTGCCGCCTCCGGCAAGGTCGATCCCGTCATCGGCCGCGACGAGGAGATCCGGCGCACGATTCAGGTGCTCTCGCGCCGGACCAAGAACAACCCCGTCCTCATCGGCGAGCCCGGCGTCGGCAAGACGGCGATCGCCGAAGGCCTCGCGCAGCGCATCGTCAAGGGCGATGTGCCCGAGAGCCTCAAGAACAAGAAGCTGCTCTCGCTCGACATGGGCTCGCTCATCGCGGGCGCCAAGTATCGCGGCGAGTTCGAGGAACGCTTGAAGTCCGTGCTCTCGGAGGTCCAGGCCGAGGGCGGGCGCATCATCCTGTTCATCGACGAGATGCACACCATCGTCGGCGCCGGCAAGGCGGATGGCGCGATGGATGCGTCGAACCTGCTGAAGCCCGCGCTGGCCCGCGGCGAGCTGCACTGCATCGGCGCCACCACGCTGGATGAGTATCGCAAGCACGTCGAGAAGGACGCGGCTCTCGCCCGGCGCTTCCAGCCCGTTTTCATCGACGAGCCGACGGTCGAGGATACGATCTCGATCCTGCGCGGCTTGAAGGAGAAGTATGAGCTGCATCACGGCATCCGCATCACGGATTCATCGCTGGTCGCGGCCGCCACGCTTTCCAACCGCTACATCACCGATCGGTTCCTGCCCGATAAAGCCATTGATCTTATGGACGAGGCGGCATCGCGGCTGCGCATGCAGGTCGACTCCAAGCCCGAGGCACTCGACGAGTTCGACCGGCGCGTCATCCAGCTGAAGATCGAGCGCGAGGCGCTGCGCAAGGAGGAAGACGCCGCCTCGAAAGACCGGCTGCAGAGGCTCGAGCGCGAGCTTGCCGAACTCGAGGAAAAGTCGGCCTCGCTGACGCAGCGCTGGCAGGCCGAGAAATCAAAGCTCGGCGAGGCGCAGAAGATCAAGGAGGCGCTCGACACCGCTCGCATCGAGCTTGCCAAGGCCGAGCGCCGGGGCGACTTCAACAAGGCCGGCGAGCTGAAATACGGC
>JANNSX010000453.1:0-7259 GCA_031403155.1 Hyphomicrobiaceae bacterium | reverse complement strand
GGCCACAAGAAGTCCGACCGGACCGGGACGGGCACGCTCAGCCTGTTCGGGCATCAGATGCGGTTCGACCTCGACGCGGGCTTTCCACTCCTCACCACGAAGAAGCTGCATCTGAAATCGATCGTCCACGAACTCATCTGGTTCCTGCGCGGCGAGACGAACATCCGCTATCTGAAGGAAAACGGGGTCTCGATCTGGGACGCGTGGGCCGATGCGAACGGCGACCTCGGACCCGTCTATGGCGCGCAGTGGCGCTCCTGGCCCGCGCCCGATGGCGGCACCATCGACCAGATCGCCAAACTCGTCGAAGGTCTCAAGCGCAATCCGGATTCCCGCCGCCACATCGTCACCGCCTGGAACCCGGCCGAGGTTGACCGGATGGCGCTGCCGCCGTGCCACTGCCTCTTCCAGTTCTACGTCGCCGGCGGAAGGCTCTCCTGCCAGCTCTATCAGCGCTCGGCGGATGTGTTCTTGGGCGTGCCGTTCAACATCGCCTCCTATGCGCTGCTCACTCACATGGTCGCCGAGGTGACGGGGCTGCGGGTTGGAGAATTCGTCCACAGCATCGGCGACGTCCACCTCTATCTCAACCATCTCGAGCAGGCCGACGAGCAGTTGCTGCGCACGCCACGTGCGCTGCCGAAGCTGATTTTGCGCCCCGGCACCACGAACCTCGAAGCCTTCCGCTACGAGGACATCACCTTCGCAGGCTACGACCCTCATCCGGCAATCAAGGCGGAGGTGGCGGTGTAGTGATGGGCGACCGAAGTGCCATAGTCGTTGCCGAGGCCATCCCTCCCATCCGTCATGCCAGCGCAGGCTGGCATCCATCCAAGCCTCGGGTTGGCTCTGCGCTGTCCGAGCGGCACGGATGCGCCAAGGCATGGGCTTGGGTGGATTCCGGCCTTCGCCGGAATGACGAAGGTAGAGGGCTCGGAGGACGCGTCGGGCAGTCGACGTCACTACTGTTGCTTGGTGGGGCCCGCTGATGCGCATCACCCTCGTCGTCGCGGTGTCGAAGAACGGTGTCATCGGCCGTGCCGGCGGGTTGCCGTGGAAGCTGTCGTCCGACCTCAAGCTCTTCCGGCGGCTGACAATGGGCAAGCCCGTCATCATGGGGCGCAAGACCTGGGAGAGCATCGGCCGGCCGCTCGATGGCCGGCTCAACATCGTCGTGACGCGCGGCGCCGCCATCGCGCACGACGGCGTCGTCACCGCCAGGAACCTCGACGAGGCGCTGAGCGTCGCGCGAAAGCGGGCTGAGGCCGACGGCGCCGATGAAATCGCCGTGATCGGCGGCGGCGAAATCTATCGCCAGGCGCTGCCCCACGCCGATCGCATCTATCTCACCGAGGTCGACGTCACCGTCGATGGCGACACGACTTTTCCCCCGCTCGATCCGGCCGTTTGGCAGCAAACGAGCCGCGAGGCCTTCGCGCAGGAACCCAAGGACAGCGCCGCCTTCGTTCTCCTGGTCCTTGACCGGAAGGCCTGATCCGGGGCCCCGGCGCGGGCTTGCGCTCCTGGACTTGACCCTCCCCCTCTCCTATATGACCACGAAGCAATGTCGGGTGCGCATCGAGCGGCGCCCTTAGGACTCATGATCGGGAGCAGATATGCCCTGGAGCAATCAAGGTGGCGGTGGCGGCAACGGAGGCCCCTGGGGCAAGGGCGGGGGCAGTGGCGGCGGCGGAGGAGGGGGTCCCTGGGGCCAAGGGCCCGGCTCCGGCGGCCAATCGCCCAACGATTTCGAGGACATCCTGAAACGCGGCCAGGACCGCTTCCGTCAGGCAATTCCGGGCGGCGGCATGAATAAGGGGCTGACGACGCTTCTTGTCCTTCTTGGTCTGGCTGCGGCGCTCTTCTACATGGGAACGGTCCGGGTGAACCCGGATGAGCTCGGCATCGTCACGCGCTTTGGCAAATACGACCGCACGCTCGTGCCCGGCCTCAACCTGCGGATGCCCTACCCGTTTGAAGAGGTCTATCTGCCGAAAGTGACTTCGGTGAATACGATGACCGTGGGGCGGGGCAACTCCACCACCTCAAAGGGCTCGGAACCGAGCCTCATGCTGACGGGCGATGAGAACATTGTCGACGTCGGCTTCATCGTGAAGTGGCGGATCAACGACGCGGAAAAATTCCTGTTCAACATCCGCGATGGCGACGAGTTTCTGGCCGGCGAAGAGGCACGCACGGTGCTCGATGTCGCCGAGAGCGCCGTCAGGGAAGTGGTCGGCAAGGGAACTCTGCAGTCGAACTTCACGGAGCGCGCGGCCTCCGAGCTCGCCGTCAAGGATCTCATGCAGTCGATCCTCGACTCCTACAACTCGGGCGTCGTCGTCGCCGAAGTTCAATTGCAGGCCGTCGACCCGCCGACCCAGGTCATCGACGCCTTCCGTGACGTGCAGGCAGCCCAAGCCGATTTCGATCGCCTCAGGAAGGAGGCGGAAGCCTACGCCAACAGCCAGGTACCGCTCGCCCGCGGCGATGCCGAGAGAATCCTGCAGGAAGCCCAGGGCTACAAGGAGCGCGTGATCGCCGAGTCGGTGGGCCAGACCTCCCGCTTCAAGAAGATCTACGAGGAGTACCGCAAGGCCCCGGAGGTGACCCGGCAGCGCATGTATCTGGAGACCATGGAACGGGTCTTCGGCTCCATGGACAAGGTCATCATCGATCAGAGGGGCGGTGGCTCCGGCGTCGTGCCCTACCTGCCGCTGAACGAGCTTGCCAAGCCATCGGCCAAATCGACCACGGGAGCGCAGTAGATGCGTGCAACATTGACAACGCTGCTGGTTCTCCTCGGCATCGCCGTGGCCGCCGTCTATTCCTCCTTCTTCATCGTGCATCAGACGCAGCAGGCGATGGTGCTCGACTTCGGCAAGCCGAGCCGTGTCATCAAGGAGCCTGGCCTGAACTGGCTCGTCCCGTTCATGCAGTCCGTGGTGTTGTTCGACAAGCGCAACATCAACCTCGACGCGGCGCCCAAGGAGATTTTGCTCGGCGACCAGAAGCGAATCGTCGTCGATACTTTCGCGCGCTACAAGATCGTCGACCCGCTGCTCTACTTCCAGTCGGTGCGCAACGAGCTCGGCGCCGAGCAGCGGCTCAATCAGGCGATCGACGCGTCGATGCGCCGCGTCATGGGTGAGGTCAGTCTCATCGATGTCGTCCGCGACAAGCGGCAGGCCTTGATGGATGTGATTCAGTCGCAGATGGACAACGAGGCCAAGAGCCTCGGCGTCGAGATCATCGACGTGCGCATCAAGCGTGCCGACGTGCCCGAGCAGAACCGCGAGGCGATCTATGCCAGCATGCGGGCTGCCCGACAGAAGGAAGCCGCCGAGATCCGCGCCAAGGGCGAGGAGCAGTCGCGCCGCATCAAGGCGACGGCCGACCGGCAGGTCGTCGTCACCAAGGCCGAGGCGTCGCGGGACTCCGAGATCACACGGGGCGAGGGTGATGCCGAGCGCAACCGCATCTATGCCGAAGTGTTCAACCTCGACCCGGATTTCTTCAATTTCTATCGCTCGATGCAGGCCTACGAGCAGAGTTTGAAGTCCGGCGACACCCGCATGGTGCTGTCGCCCGATTCCGACTTCTTCCGCTACTTCTCCAACCCGAGCGGGGTGACGCCCAAGGCCGCGGGCACGCCATAGGAACGGGCCGCCGCCATGGGCGATCTGGCAACGGCGGTCGGTCTCGTGCTGGTGATCGAAGGGCTCATTTGGGCCGTCTTCCCGCGCTACGGACGGCGCATGCTCGAGGTAGCGGCGTCGACGCCGGAGCAGCAGCTCCAGGTCGGCGGCGCGGTGGCGGTTGCGATCGGCTTCGTGATCGTCTGGTTGGTTAGAGGCTAGAGCACTTGTCCTTCCAAGTGGATACCGGTTGGTCAAAAGAAAGTGCTCAAAACCAATGACCTAGAGCGCAGATCTGATTCCATAAGATCGATTAGCGCTCTAGGCATCCACTTCGGCGGACACGTGCAGCGAACGGAGAAGAGAATGCTCGGACGTTTGGGTTTTGCGACTGGCCGCATGGTCACCCGTGGCGTGCTGGGGCTCGGCCTCGCCTTTGCCGTTTTTCCCGGTCCAGCATTCGCTCAACAAGGACCGCAATCGGTCGCACCCGTCGCCGAGAAGCTGCTCGACGCCGTCGTCAACATCTCGACCACGCAGGCCTTCAAAGACCCCAAGGGTGAACCCCTTCCCAAGGTGCCCGAGGGCTCCCCCTTCGAGGACTTCTTCAAGGACTTCGAAGGCCCAAGCCAGGCGAGCTCGCTCGGCTCGGGCTTTGTCATCGATCCCTCGGGCCTTATCGTCACCAACAACCACGTCATTGCCGATGCCGACGAGATCGTCGTCAATTTTCCGGATGGCACGAAGCTCAAGGTCGAGAAGGTGCTGGGCCGCGACACCAAGACGGACCTGGCACTGTTGAAGGTTACGCCCACGAAGCCGCTCAAGGCCGTCGCTTTCGGCGACTCCGCCAAGATGCGCGTCGGCGATTGGGTGATGGCGATCGGCAATCCCTTCGGCCTCGGCGGCACGGTAACGGTCGGCATCATCTCGGCGGTGAAGCGCGACATCAACGCCGGCCCCTATGACGACTTCCTGCAGACCGATGCCGCCATCAACAAGGGCAACTCCGGCGGTCCCTTGTTCAATATGGACGGCGAGGTCATCGGCGTGAACACGGCCATCATTTCGCCGACCGGCGGCTCCATCGGCATCGGCTTCGCAGTCCCCTCTCAGACCGTCGTCAGCGTCGTCGATCAGTTGAAACAGTTCGGCGAGACCCGGCGCGGCTGGATCGGCGTCTCCATCCAGTCTGTCTCGGAGGAGATCGCGGAAAGCCTCGGCATGACGGGCTCCAAGGGCGCGCTCGTCTCGAGCGTGGCCCCCGATGGGCCGGCGGCCAAGGCCGGCCTCAAGACCGGCGACGTCATCATCACCTTCGACGGGCAAGAGGTGACCGAGATGCGCGTGCTGCCCAGGATCGTCGCGCAAACACCGATCGGCAAATCGGCCGATGTCGGCGTCATGCGCAACGGCAAGCTCGAGACCTTCAAGATCGTCATCGACCGGTTGAACGAGACCGAGAACGCGGCTCAGGCGGGGGCCGAGGAAGAGCCCGCGCCGGAGGCTGAGATGCCGGCCGAAACCGCCGTGCTGCTGGGGCTGACGGTTGCTGCCATCACGCCCGAGCTGCGCAAGAAGTACGGGCTCTCGGAAGCCGCGGCCGGTGTCGTGGTCGTCGATACCGATCCCAAGGGCGTGGGCGCGGCCAAGGGCATCGTCGCCGGCGACATCGTCGTCGAGGTGACGAACGAGAAGGTGGCGACGCCCGAGGAATTCGCCACGCGCGTGGCGGCCGTCAAAGAGGCGAACCGCAAGTCGGTGCTGCTGCTCATTTCGGACGCCAAGGGCGAGATCCGCTTCGTGGCGGTGCCGGTCGGGGAGTAGACCTCCGCTCATTCCCGAACCTGACATTTTGCTGACAAGAGCTGTAAGGCCAACGTCATCGGCCTTGGCGTAGCTTTCCCCTCAGGTCCCGGCAGTTGGGGACCGCTGAACAGGGGAAAGTAAGTCATGAAGACGATCGACATGAAATCACTCAGCCGCCGTCAGGCGCTCCGGGCGCTGGGTCTGGCAGTTGCCGCCGGCTACGTCATCCCGACGATTGCCAGCATCACCAAAGCCGACGCCAAGAGCAGCGGCAAGGGCGGCGGTGGCTCGAGTGGCCACGGTGGCTCCAGTGGCTCCGGTGGCGACAACAGTGGCTCCGGCGGCGGCACCAGCGGCAATGGCGGCGGCGGCACCAGCGGTCGCGGCGCAACCAGTGGCCGGGGTGCCACCAGCGGTCGCGGTGCCACCAGCGGGCGGACCCGCACGCGTGGACGTACGCGCACGCGCGGCGGTCGTACCTGATCCCAATTGACACAATCTGGAGGCGGTCCATTCAAGGGCCGCCTCCGACGCCTTGAGGCTCGCCATGTTGCTCGAAATGTCCGCAACCACTCGCCCGTCCTTTGCCCGAACCGCAGGCTCGCCCGACACGGCCCAGCCGGTGCGCATGACGCTGGAGCCGCTCGGTATTACCATCGATTTCCATGGCGCGGCCGGGGCGGCACACGGCTTTGCCTCGGTGTTGCGAGGCTGGAGCCCGGGTCCGGCGCCGCTCTCCGGAGATGAGCAGCCCGCCGATATCCGCATCGTCCGCTCGGGCGGGGTTCATCGCTGGCACGGCAAGTCGCTCGCCAAGCCACTCATTTGGCAGCAGCGGGCGCCCGCCACCACTATGGGCGTCATCTGCGATCTGCACGATGTTCTGTTCGACTGGTTCCTCGCCAGCCATCCCGAGCATCTCTGTCTGCATGCGGCGGCGATCGAGACCGGCCAGGGCCTGGTCCTCATCCCGTCCGTCGGCAAGGCGGGCAAGAGCACGCTCTCGGTCGCCATGGCCGAACTCGGTCACCGCGTGTTCGCCGACGACGTGCTGGCGCTCGAGCCCGGGCGCGATCACGGTATGGCCTTCGGCGTCGTGCCACGGCTGCGCCAGCCGTTTCCTGAAAACGTCGGCGCCCGCTACCGGCGCTTCCTCGATCGCCGCTCCGGCCCGTCAAACGAGAATTGGCTCTATGCCGACCTGCGGGAGGGGGAGATCGCGCCTTTTGGTGAGACCGCGCCCATCAAGGCGATCGTGTTTCTCGACCGCCGCGCCGAGGGCCCGGCACGATTCGAACCGGTCGACAGCGCGCATGTCCTGAGAGAGCTCATCCGGCAGAATTTCGCGCACGGTGTCGCGCCGGTTCCAGCCTTCGACCGGCTGCTGGCTCTCGCCCAGCGTGCCGCGTGCCGCCGCCTCGTCTTTTCCGACACGAATGCCGCGGCGCGACTGTTGTCGAGAGAGTTCGCGTCGAAATCGCCGAGGCGCCGGCCGTCGGCGGCATCGGACCTGCGATCCGTCGGGGTCGAGCGGTCGTTTGGCGACGCGCTGTTTCTCGTCTCGCAACGGCAGAATGCGGTGCTGGGCTTGAGCCCGACGGCAGCTGCCATCTGGCGTCAGATCGCACAGGGCCGGAGCCGTCGCGTCGTCGAGGCGCTGTTCCAGAGCGCCTTCCCCGAGGTCGAGACCGAGCGCATCGGCACCGACCTCGACAACGCCTTCCGCATGTTCGAGCGCCACGGCCTCGTCAAGCGCAACGGCAAGGCGATCACCAAGGCGCTGAAGAGTTAGAGCACGTTCAGGCGAAGTGG
>JANNSX010000452.1:0-31761 GCA_031403155.1 Hyphomicrobiaceae bacterium | reverse complement strand
GGGCAGGTGGCCACCAGGGCCTGATTGTCACCGGGGCACACGCTGTGGGTTGCGGGCGCGCCCGCCGCCCTCATAGTATCGCCCCAACAACCCGCATGCGTACCGGAGGAATTGAGCCATGTCCGAGGCAAAGGTCTACGAGGTCGAACAGAGCTGGGCCAACCGCGCCTGGGTCGACAACGCCACCTACCTCGCCATGTACAAGCGCAGCGTCGAGGACCCGGAAGGCTTCTGGGGCGAGCACGGCAAACGCATCGACTGGATCCGGCCTTACACGAAAGTGAAAAACACCTCCTACGCGCCCGACAACGTGGCGATCCGCTGGTACGAGGACGGCACGCTCAACGTCTCGGCCAACTGCATCGACCGCCACCTCGACAGCCGCGGCGATCAGATCGCCATCATCTGGGAGGGTGATGATCCGACCCACGACGAGAAGATCACCTATCGCCAGCTGCACGAGCGGGTCTGCAAGCTCGCGAACGTGCTGAAGGCCAACGGCGTCAGGAAGGGCGACCGCGTCACGATCTATCTGCCGATGATCCCCGAGGCGACTTACGCCATGCTCGCCTGCGCGCGCATCGGCGCGGTGCATTCGGTTGTGTTCGGCGGCTTCTCGCCCGACA
Source organism: Hyphomicrobiaceae bacterium (assembly GCA_031403155.1). GTDB lineage: Bacteria > Pseudomonadota > Alphaproteobacteria > Rhizobiales > Hyphomicrobiaceae > JANNSX01. Next base: position 31,135 of record JANNSX010000452.1, on the reverse strand, counting down.
GCCTTGCCGGCCGGATCATCGATGCCAACTCGAAATTCATCATCACCTCGGACGAGGGCGTGCGCGGTGGCAAGCCGATCCCGCTCAAGGTCAATACCGACGAGGCGCTGAAGAAGTGCCCCGGCGGGGAGAAGGTTCTGGTGGTGCGCCGCACCGGCGGAAAAATCGCCTGGACGCCGGGACGCGATCTCTGGCTCCACGAGGAGCTGACGAAGGTATCCGCCGATTGCCCGCCGGTGGAGATGAGCGCGGAGGATCCGCTCTTCATCCTCTACACCTCGGGCTCGACGGGAAAGCCCAAGGGCGTGCTGCATACCTCCGGCGGCTATCTCGCCTATGCCTCGATGACCCACCAATACGTCTTCGATTATCACGACGGCGATATCTACTGGTGCACGGCCGATGTCGGCTGGGTGACGGGCCACAGCTATATCGTCTACGGGCCGCTCGCCAACGGTGCGACCACTCTGATGTTCGAGGGCGTGCCGAACTATCCGACGCCCTCGCGCTTCTGGCACGTCATCGACAAGTGGAAGGTCAACATCTTCTACACCGCGCCGACGGCGATCCGCGCGCTGATGGGGGCGGGCGAGGATTTCGTGAAGCGCACCGACCGCTCCTCGCTCCGGCTCATGGGCTCGGTCGGCGAGCCGATCAATCCGGAAGCCTGGGAGTGGTATCATCGTGTCGTTGGCGACCGGCGCTGCCCGATCGTCGATACCTGGTGGCAGACCGAAACCGGCGGCATTCTCATCACGCCGTTGCCGGGTGCGACGCGCTTGAAGCCCGGCTCGGCGACGCGGCCGTTCTTCGGCATCAAGCCGGCCCTCGTCGACGACAAGGGGAGCGTGCTCGAGGGCGCTGCCTCCGGCAATCTCGTCATCACCGACAGCTGGCCCGGCCAGATGCGCACCGTCTACGGCGACCATGATCGTTTCGTGCAAACCTACTTCGCGACCTACCCGAACATGTACTTCACCGGTGACGGCTGCCGGCGGGATGCCGACGGCTATTACTGGATCACCGGCCGGGTCGACGATGTCATCAACGTCTCGGGCCATCGCATCGGTACGGCCGAGGTCGAAAGTGCGCTGGTTGCGCATCCGAAAGTTTCCGAAGCCGCCGTCGTCGGCTATCCGCACGACATCAAGGGCCAGGGCATCTACTGCTATGTCACGCTGATGGCCGGCGAGCAGGGGTCGGACGAGCTCAAGAAGGAGCTGGTCGGGTGCGTGCGGAAGGATATCGGGCCGTTCGCCGCGCCCGACGCCATCCAATTCGCGCCGGGCCTGCCGAAAACACGTTCGGGCAAGATCATGCGGCGGATCTTGCGCAAAATCGCCGAGGACGATTCGAGCAACCTGGGCGATATCTCGACCTTGGCCGATCCCGGTGTCGTCGCGGATCTGGTCAACAACCGGCTGAGTAAGCGGCCGGGGTGATTTCGGAATGAAATAAGCCGGAGATCCGTTCTTTCGAATGGGAAACAGTCTTCACACCGAGGACTGCGGCATCGCGCCCTGATTTCCCCACAGGTCTGTGGCTAGTTTGGCGTAGGTCACGAATCGCTCCGCGCTCTAGGGTGCATCCGTTTTTCGTTGAATCGCTTCAACACCCTGATTCCTTGGTTTGTCGTGCTTCCTTTCGGAAAACCGCTTCGGATCCCGGCCTTCGCCGGGACAGGCTTTTTCCGGAAGCACTCTAGCTCAGGCTACCGATGTCGCTTGCCGCAAAATCCCGCATGCTCCTGGCGGCCTCCGATGATGCGGGCCGGCTACCGGAGCATCAGCTCGCCTGGAAAGGCGATCCCGCGGAGGGCAGCATTGACGCTTTCCCGGCCGGCAAGTTCTACAACCTCGAGCATGTGTTCCTGAGGTGGGTGAACGAGAATTGGCTCGAATACCTGCCACACCCCGAGCCCGAGAAGCGCTTCACCTTCACGCGCTCGGGCGGCGAGATGCTCTCGCCAGGCCATATGTACACGTCAGGCAGCATCCTGCCGCGCAAGTTGTGGACCAAACTCGGGCTGTCGAGCCAGGATTTCTTGCCTCCGCTCATCGTGCACGAGTGGGAGTTCGAGCTGCGCTTCCAGGGTAAGCAGCGGAAGAGCTTCGAGGCCGTGCGCGCGAGCGCCATGGAGGGCGTGCATACGCTCATGACGCTCGGGCGGAATGCGGCGAAGCCTTTCGTGTTCCGTTCGATCTATGGGGCGTTATCGTCGCCCGTTGCCCGCAGTCTGTGGGACGCCAAGCCCGGCGACACCTTGCCGGAGAGCGATTTCGGGTGAGCTGATCGGCGCGAGCGGCTGTACCGAAGCCGCGGCTTGGGCGCTAGGGTGGTCCGATCCGCCATAACCGCCGAGCCCCCATGCCCCGCATTCTCGTCACTCACAACAATGATCTTCTCGTCAACTTCTACAATCTCGACGCCGTCAAGCAGCTCCGGCAAATCGCCGAGGTGAAGCTCAACGGCACAGATGAGCCGCTGCTGGGCGCGCGGCTCATCGAGGCGGCGAAGGATTGCGACATCATCGTCTCCGACCGTCTGGCGCCGGGGACCGAGGAGGTGTTTGTGGCGCTTCCGAAGCTTGTTGCCTACTTGCGATGCGCGGTCGATGCGCGAAGCATCGATGCCGCGGCCGCATCCCGGCACGGAGTTTTGGCGGTGCGCTGCAGCCAGGGCTATGCGGAGGCCGTGGCAGAGATCGCCATCGGCATGATGCTGGTGCTCGCCCGGCGCATGCACATCGGCGACCGGCTCTACAAGGAAGGTCAGGACCGCCACCCGATGGTGATGACCCGCCAGCTTAGCGGCGCCCCCGTCGGCATCATCGGGTATGGGGCGATCGGGCGCCGCATCGCCGACCTCTGCATCGCTTTCGGCATGGAGGTGTCGGTCTATGACCCTTATGTGCGGATTGCCAATGGCAACGTCCGTCAAGTCGAGCTCGATCGCGTCCTGTCGCATCCGCTGTTTGTCGTGTTCGCGGCCTATGCGACACCTGAAACGAAGGGCATGATGAACCGCGCCGCCTTCGCGAAGATGCGGCGGGACGCCTATTTCGTGAACGTTGCGCGTGGCATCGTGGTGGATGAGGACGCGCTGTATGAGGCGTTGACGACGAATGTGATCGCCGGCGCGGGCCTCGATGTCGGCCAGGGTCTCGACGAGCAGCCGAGCTTGCGGATCGCGAAGCTTCCGAATGTCTACGCGGTGCCGCATGTGGCGGGTCTGACACGCGAGGCTTCGGACCATCAGGCGTTCGAGACGGTGAGGCAGGTGAAGGAGATCCTTTCCGGCAAGGCGCCGGCATTGTCGATCAATCCCGAGGCCTGGACGCGCCGCCGCCTCGTCAACGCGAGCGGATGATCATGCCGCTGCAGCCATCTGGACCACCCAAGACGCCGTTGCCGCCCGGCGCCACCGATTGCCATATGCATATCTATGGCGACATTGCGCGCTATCCAGTCAACGCGGCCAGCCCCTTCAAGCCGGTCGCGGGCGGCACGCTCGACAACTACTTGATGCTCATGGGCGTGCTCGGCCTCCAACGTGCGGTTGTCGTGCAGCCCTCCGCCTATGGCACCGACAATCGCTGCACGCTCGATGCGATGGCGAGGATCGGCAAAAATGCGCGCGGTGTTGCCGTCATTGATGAGCAGGTGACCGATGCCGAGATCGAGCGGCTGACCAAGCTTGGCATTCGGGGGCTTCGCTATTTCATGCTGTCCGGCGGAGTTCTGTCCTGGGAAAGCCTGCCGAGGCTCGCCGCCCGCGTCGCCGAGCACGGCTGGCACATCCAGATGCAGATGGACGGGCGAGTTCTGCACGAGAAGGAGGACGTGTTGGCCGGTCTGCCGGGCCGGCTCGTCATCGATCACAATGGCAAGTTCCTGGAGCCGGTGGCGCCCGAGCATCCGGGCGTCGCGGCAATGCGACGGCTCCTCGAGAGCGGGCGGACCTATGTGAAGACGTCCGGCGTCTACGAGACTTCCAAGGAAGGGCCACCGGCCTATGGCGATGTTGCGCGTCTCGCCCGTGCCCTCATCCGCGACTATCCCGATCGCTGCCTCTGGGCGACCAACTGGCCGCATCCCTCCAAGCCCAATGACCTTCCCGACGATTCCCAACTCGCAGATCTCTTCACCGAATGGTGCGGCAGCGACGCCGTTCGCAAGCGTATCCTCGTCGACAATCCGGCGGAGGTTTACGGGTTTCCCCACGTCTGACCCACACCTGCACGTAGGCCTTGGATTGGTCCGCCCTCTCCCAAGGGGAGAGGGTGCCGATAGGCGGGAGAGGGGGTAAGGTGTCGCGATAGAAAGGAGGTCCGCCGGCGTCCTGTGTGGTAAGGCCTTTTTTTTCGGATAGAACGTACCCCCTCATCCGGCGCTGTCATGGCGAAGCCATGCTCCGCATGGATCGCGCCACCTTCTCCCCATGGGAGAAGAAAAATACCTCCACTTCGGCGCCAGATCACGACATTGCCGCACCGGCATCGCACGGACTGGGCAACATCAACCGCCTGACATGCCGCGCGATCATGGTCTCCTCGCTCGTCTTGACGATGAAGACGCGGACGCGCGAGCGGTCGGAGGAGATGATGCCGGCGCCCAATCGGTTTCTCGTCTCGTCGAGTTCGATGCCGAGCCATTCGAATCCCTGACAAATGCGCTCACGGACACGCACCGCGTTCTCGCCAATGCCGCCTGCGAAGGCGAGCGCATCAAGGCCGGAGAGGATCGCCGTCATGGCGCCGAGCTCGCGTCGGACGCGGAAGACGAAATAGTCGATCGCTTGCTGCGCTTCCGGCGTACCGGCGGCCTCGAGCGCGCGCATGTCCGGGGAAAGTCCGGACAGCCCGAGTAGTCCCGATTTCCGATAGAGCAGGTCCTCGATCTCACCCGCACTCATGCCACGCTCGCGCATCAGATAGAGCAGCACGCCCGGATCGAGCTGGCCCGAGCGGGTGCCCATCGGCAGACCGTCGAGTGCTGAGAAGCCCATAGTCGAGGCGACGCTTTGTCCGCCGCGCAGCGCACACATCGAGGCGCCGTTCCCCAGATGCGCGATGACGAGCCGTCCAGCCGCATGATGCGGCGCAATCCGGGCAAGCTCCGAAGCGACATACTCGTAGGAGAGCCCGTGGAAGCCGTACCGGCGCACACCCTCCTCGTAGAAGTGGCGTGGCAGTGCGAAGGTGTCGTTGACCCAGGGCTGGGCGCGATGGAAGGCCGTGTCGAAACAGGCGATCTGGACGGCATCGGGAAACAGCTGGCGTGCCACGGCAATGCCCGACAGGTTGTGCGGCTGATGCAGCGGCGCGAACGGCGACAACGCTGTCAGTTTCGCTACGATCTCCTCGTCGAGAACCACTGGCGCGGCGTAGCTGCGTCCGCCATGCACGACACGATGGCCGACGGCGACGATGCGTGCCGTGCCCAGTGCCGGAATGAGCGCCGCCACGATCGCCTTCAATGCCGAGGCATGATCACTCACCTCCGACAGCTCGCGGCTCGCGCCATCGAGGATCAGCCGCGGCCCAACACCAATGCCGTCCACTTGGCCGCCAGCGACCGCCTCCTGATCGCCCGCTATCGCAAACAGCGCGAACTTGATCGAGGACGAGCCGGCATTCAGCGTCAGGATGAGATCGGCCACGGGAGCCTCGGTTTCCATCAGGCGGGATCAACCCAACACAACACTGTGACCGGTTGCCTAATCAGCCCACTCGAACTCCTGCCCCTGATAGACTCGCTCCGCAAGCACCAGGAGCCACCGATATGCCGTCCACACTCTCGCGCCGCACGATGTTGACCGCGCTGTCCGCCGTCGCCGGTGGCGCCGCGCTCGGGTGCAAGGCGGCGCGCGCTCAGGACTCACTCGACGGCGAGGTCATGCCCTATACCGCCTTCGATCGGCTGCCACACAAGGCGCTTCAGGTGGGCGGCGGCGAAATCGCGGTCGGGTTCGGGCCGGGCGAAATCAAGTTGACCCAGCTCGAGATGCTCCCCTGGATCGAGCGCTCGGCCAGGGCGGTGTCGGGATACTACGGCCGGTTTCCAGTGACGAAGCTGAAGCTTCTCGTGCTGCCGGCTGAAGGCCGCGGCGTGCCGTATGGGCAAACCTGGGGCGACCCGGCCGCCATCCGCATTCGCGTCGGAGCCGAGGCGGACGAGGCAGCGCTCGTCGCCGACTGGGTGATGGTGCACGAGATGGTGCATCTGGCCTTTCCGCGCCTCAAGATGCGGCACAATTGGTTGGCTGAGGGTCTCGCCGTCTATGTCGAAAGCATCGCCCGCATTCACTCGGGCGACCTGACGGAGGAATTCGTCTGGCGCGAGTTCGTAGAGCGGATGCCGAGGGGCCTTCCCAAGGCGGGCGAACAGGGCCTCGACAACACCCACAGCTGGGGCCGCACCTATTGGGGCGGGGCGATCTTCTGCCTTTTGGCTGACGTCGGGATCAGGAAGCAATCGGCCAATGCGAAAGGCTTGCAGCATGCGCTACGCGCCGTGAATGCCGCGGTCGATTTCAATACGATGTGGCCGATCGAGAAAGCGCTCGAGACCGGCGATGCGGCGATTGGTGGTAGCGCTCTCATGGACCTCTACGCCCGGATGAAGGATAAGCCGGAGAATCCTGACCTTGACGTGCTTTGGAAAGATATGGGCGTCATGGTCGAGGGCCGTACGCTAAGATTCGATAGCTCGGCGCCGATGGCGGCTGTACGCAAAGCCATCTGCACACCTGCTTGACAGGGCTCGCCCGGCATGGGAGCGGCACACGGCCGGAACATGGGCGGGACAACGATGGCACGCATTCGCGGCATCCTCTTCGACAAGGACGGCACGCTGCTCGACCACGAGGCGACGTGGGTGCCGATCACGCTCGCCATTGCTAGGCATGCAGCCGGAGGCGACGAGAAACTCGCCCGTGCGCTTCTCGAGCATGGCGGCTTCGATACGGCGACGCAGAAGTTCCGGGCCGGTACGCCACTCGCCGCCGGCACGCCGCCCGAGATCGCCGCGATTTGGATTGAAATCCTCGGCGAACGCGCGCCGCCTCGGCTTGCCCAGGACATCCACGACATGTTCGACGCCGGCTCCACCAACTCGGCACTCCTGCCCGGTATTCGCGATGCGCTGCTACGCCTGCGCTGCGAGGCGGAATTTCTCGGCATTGCGACGAGCGATTCGGTCGCGGGCATCCAGGGCTCGCTTGGGGCTCACGATGTGCTGGATCTGTTCGATTTTCTCGCTGGCTACGATTCCGGCCACGGCCTGAAGCCCGGCCCCGGCATGGTGCTGGCCTTCTGCCGGGCGGTGCGGCTCGATCCATGCGAGGTGGCCGTCGTCGGCGACAACACGCACGATCTTCGCATGGGTCATTCCGCCGGGGCCGGCCTCAAGATCGGCGTGCTGACGGGGACAAGCCGCCACGCCGATCTCGCGGGCGAAGCCGATCTCGTCATCGAGAGCGTGGCCGGAATGCCCGGCCACGCTGAGTTCATGGCAAGACTGCTTTAAGGTTCAGCACCCGCGCAGCTTAACCCAGCGGACGCTGCCGGAGCTGACGAGCACACGCTCGCGCACCGTGCGATAGACGGCCGGGTGTTTGACCTTCGTCGTATGGCCCTTGCTGACCAGCACGCGCCGGTGCTTCACGGCATAGGTCGCCGGAATGTGCTGTTTCACGCGCTTGCCCGCATCGGCTTGGACGCGCACGGGCACCAAGCGGACAACGGCGGCAACCTCGACCTTGCACATCACCTCGTCGCGATCGAACAGGCCGCGCCTCTTGCGCACCCAGCGAACCCCGGCCGGCCGCACGACGACCTCCTTCATCACGGTCTCATAGGTGGGGCTCGTCCGCACCCAGACCGTATGCGCGGGCTCGACGAGAACCTTCTCGGCGCGCTCTTCGTAGACGGGCCGCGTCGAGCGAACCTCGACCCAGGCCGGGCGGACCATCACCTCGCGGGTGACATAGCCGTACTCGGCGCGTTCGACCTGTTTTTTGTAGCAGCCGAGCGTGCGGCCATGCGGGCGATGCAGATCGCCGAACGCGGAGGCCGTGCCGGCGCCGAGCGTGGCGGCGAGCAAGAGGCCGGTGAGACCGGCAAGACCGGTTGAGAAACGCATGAAATCCTCCCTCTGAGGCCGCGAAGGCCTGTAGCGCCTCTCATCACCGGGGGTGGGAGGCGATCGTGGTTTGCGGAGGATTATCTTATGACGGAGTAACGAAAGCCCTGAACGGCAAGGCTAAAGAAAGGTGAAGCGTTGAGCTTAATGCGGTGGCGCGTGCAACTCGGCCTCACCCGAGAAGGCCAAGGCTCCGGAGCCCCGCGCGGAGGTCCGTGTCGGGGCGAACATGAACTGTGCAAAACCCGACTGCCTCGGCGGCACGGATATTCGTCTCGCTGTCGTCGATGAAGACGCCTTCGTTGGCCGACAGCCCATAGCGAGAGAGCAGAAGCTGGTAGATCGCGGGATCGGGTTTCACGAGCCGCTCGTGGGCCGAGACGATCAGGCCGTCGAAGGTATCAAGGAAGGGAAAGCGCTCGCGGGTTTGGGCGAACTTCTCGGCTGAGAAATTGGTGATCGAGTAGCGCGGCACGCCTCTCGCTCTCAGCTCCGCGAGAACCTCGACATTGGCCCCGATCGCGCGCGGTGCCGTCTCATCCCACCGCTCGTCGAAGGCGCGGATCTCTGCCTCCCAGTCCGGATGCCGCGCGACGAGCCGGGCGATGCCATCCGCGAACGCCAGCCCGCGATCAAGCTCGAGATTGAGAGTGCCATCCCAGACATTGGCCATGAACCAGTCGAGCCGCTTAGGCTCGGGGATGACCTTCTCGTAGAGGAACCGCGGGTTCCACTCGATCAGCACGTTGCCGACGTCGAAGACGGCGTAGCGGGCTCTGGGCATCGGCTCTGCACTCGTCAGTTGGTGCCGGACACAGCAAGTACGGCGGTTGATTGCGCCGGGAGACATTCGCCTCGTTCAACCCCTCATCCGGCCCTTCATGCCGAAGGCATGCCTCCGGCATGACGGGCCACCTTCTCCCCAAAGGAGAAGGCCGACTACAACTGTCAAAACGCGTTTGGCGAAGTAGACCAGCGGCATCGGCAGCGCCTCGCGTTTATCGGCCCTCCCCCTTGGGGGGAGGGTGCCGGCAGGCGGGAGAGGGGTCGAGTAACAACGGCCCTCTCTACAAGTAAAGTCAGTTGGACGATCGGCACCTCACCCCGTGATGTCATAGGCCGCCAGCGCCGCCATGTTGACGATGTCGGTGTCCTTGGCGCCGAGGCCGACGATCTGTACGGGGTGCGAGAGGCCGACGAGCAGCGGGCCGATGACGGTGGCGCCGCCGATCTCCTGCAGCATCTTTGTCGAGATCGAGGCCGAGTGGAATGCCGGCATGACCAGCACGTTGGCCGTGTCCTTCAGGCGGCAGAACGGATAGAGCCGCATCGCCGCCTTGTTGAGGGCGACATCGGCTCCCATCTCGCCGTCATACTCGAAATCGACGCCGCGCTGATCGAGCAACGCCACGGCTTCGCGCACGCGCTCCGATCGCTCGCCCTTGGGGTGACCAAATGTCGAGTAGGCGAGCATGGCGACACGTGGCTCGTTGCCGAGGCGGCGCCAGACCTTGGCGGCCTCGACCGCAATATCGGCCAGCTCTTCGGTCGTCGGCATGTCGTGCACACTGGTGTCGGCGACGAGCACGGTGCGGCCGGCGGTCAAAACCAGCGACACACCGATGACGGTATGCCCCTCCTTCTCGTCGAGCACCCGGCGCACGTCCTCGTAGGCCGTCGACCAGTTGCGCGTGACGCCCGTCACCATGGCATCGGCATGGCCGAGCGCCACCATGCAAGCGCCGAAGATGTTGCGATCGGTGTTGACCATGCGGCGGCAGTCGCGCAGCAGATAGCCCTTCCGTTGCAGGCGTCGATAGAGAAAGTCGGCATATTCCTCTGCGCGATCCGACAGGGCCGCGTTGATGAGTGTGAACTCCTTGCGCCGCTCGACACCTGCATCCGTGAAGGCCTGCTTGATGCGGTCTTCACGGCCGATGAGGATCGGCTCGCCGAGACCAATGCCGAGGAAGGAGTTCGCCGCGCGTACGACCTGTTCCTCCTCGCCCTCGGCGAAGACGACGCGTTTGGGCGACCGGCGCACCTTCTCGAAAATGCCCTGGAGCCAGCCCGCAGTGGGGTTGAGCCGGGCCGACAGCCGGGCAGCATAGGCCTCCATATCGACGATTGTTCGCCGCGCGACGCCGGTATCCATCGCCGCCTTGGCGACCGCCGTGGGAATGGCGGAGATAAGCCGCGGATCGAAGGGTGCCGGGATGATGTAGTCGCGGCCATAGCGCGGCCGGTGGCCGCCATAGGCGGCGGCGACCTCGTCAGGCACTTCGCTGCGGGCAAGCGTCGCCAGCGCCTCGGCCGCCGCGATCTTCATCTGGTCGTTAATGGTTGAAGCCTGAACGTCGAGGGCGCCGCGGAAGATGTAGGGAAAGCCCAAAACGTTGTTGACCTGGTTGGGATAGTCCGAGCGGCCGGTCGCCGTGATGGCGTCATCGCGGATGGAGGCGACTTCCTCCGGCGTGATCTCAGGGTCAGGATTGGCCATGGCGAAGATGATCGGGTTCGCCGCCATGCTTTTGACCATGCTCTTGGTCAAGGCGCCCGCGACGGAGAGACCGAAGAACACGTCGGCGCCGTCCATGGCCTCTTCCAGCGTCCGCGCCTTGGTTTCGACCGCGTGCGCCGACTTCCACTGGTTCATACCCTCTTTGCGGCCTTTGTAGACGACACCTTTGGTATCGCAGAGGATGGCATTGGCGGTGGGGAGCCCCATGCTCTTGACCAATTCGAGACAGGCGATGCCGGCGGCGCCCGCGCCATTGACCACCATCTTCGTCGTCTTGAGCTTTCGCTCCGTCAGATGCAGCGCGTTGATGAGACCGGCGGTGGCGATGATGGCCGTGCCGTGCTGGTCGTCGTGGAAAACCGGAATGTCCATCAGCTCGCGCAAGCGTTGCTCGATGATGAAGCAGTCTGGCGCCCTGATGTCTTCCAGGTTGATGCCGCCGAAGGCAGGCGCGAGGTAGCGCACGCAATTGACGAAGGCGTCGATGTCGGTGGTGTCGACCTCCAGATCGATCGAATCGACATCGGCGAAGCGTTTGAAGAGGACCGACTTGCCCTCCATCACCGGCTTGGCGGCAAGCGCCCCCAAGGCACCCATGCCCAGGATCGCCGTGCCATTGGAGATTACGGCCACCATATTGCCCTTGGCGGTGTAGTCGTAGACGGTACGGGGATCATCCGCGATGGCCTGCACGGGTATGGCGACGCCCGGCGAATAGGCGAGCGAGAGATCCCGCTGGGTCGCCATCGGCTTGGTCGGATTGACCTCGAGCTTGCCGGGCTTGCCCTGGGAATGGAATTGCAGGGCTTCCTGCTTGGTAAACGTGGCGCGTTCGAACTTGCGGGGCATGCGGGACTTCTCTGAGGGATGGCAGGCCGGGTGACCTTGGGGTATGTCTCGATCGCAACCATAGACGGCCCCACCGCCCGGAACAATCCGATCGCCAAGGCCAATGAGCCTTGTTCGTGATGGCCAAGTCGAAAGCGCAAGCCGCAGAAGCGGCAGCCGACGAGATCGAGGAGGATGTCGCCTCCGAGGTCCCGGCCGCGACGCCGCCGCAGCCCATCGCTGATACGCCGATGATGCTCCAATACACGGAGATCAAGGCGGCCAACCCGGATTGTCTGCTCTTCTATCGCATGGGCGACTTCTACGAGCTGTTCTTCGAGGATGCCGTCGTTGCCTCCGAGGCGTTGAGCATAGCGTTAACGAAGCGCGGCAAGCACCGGGGCGAGGATATCCCGATGTGCGGCGTGCCAGTCCATGCCGCGGATGATTATCTCCAAAGGCTCATCAAGCGCGGCTTCCGCGTCGCCGTCTGCGAGCAGATGGAGGACCCGGCCGAGGCGCGAAAGCGCGGCTCGAAGGCGGTCGTCAAGCGCGATGTGATCCGCCTCGTGACGCCGGGCACGCTCACCGAGGACACGCTGCTCGATGCCAGGCGGAACAACTATCTCTCGGCGCTGTTCGAGGCGCCGGAGGGCCGGGCCGAGGACGGAGCAGAGGTCGCCATCGCTTCCGTCGATATTTCGACCGGCGAGTTCCTGGTCTCGGAGCTGGCCCGGGCCGATCTGACGGCGGAGCTGGCGCGCCTCGCCCCGAGCGAGCTGCTGGTCGTCGAGGGCGCCGGCGGCGACAAGCGGATCAAGGAGGTGGCGGCGCTGACGGGTACGGCGATCATGCCGGTGGCCAAGGCGACCTTCGACAGCCGGGCCGGCGAGCGGGATCTGAAAGCCCGGCTCGGCGTCGAGGATTTGTCGGGCTTCGGCGACTTTTCTCGACTTGAGTTCGCCGCGATCGGCGCCGTGCTCAAGTACATCGAGTTGACCCAGATCGGCCGGCAGCCGCTGCTGAGACCCCCGGTGCGCAGCGGTCCGCGCTCGATCATGGTCATCGACCAGGCGACGCGGACAAACCTTGAGCTTCTGCGTTCGACCTCTGGCGAGCGGGCCGGCAGCCTGCTCGCCGCGATGGACCGGACGGTGACGGGAGCCGGCGCGCGTGAGCTGGCGTCGCGATTGGCAAGTCCGCTGAAGGATATGCACCGCATCTCGGCGCGGCTCGACGCGGTGGCGGCACTGGCCGAGAACGAGATGCTGCGCGCCGGCCTCAGGCGCGAGCTTCGTCATGCGCCGGATATCGCCCGGGCGCTGGCGCGCGTTGCGTTTGGGCGCGGTGGACCTCGCGATCTGGCGGCGCTGAGGGAAGGCCTCGCCTCGGCGAGGGCCTGTCGCGAGCTTCTCGACAAAGCGAGCGGCGGGCTTGGGCTGCCCGACGAGCTGAATGACATCGTCGCTCGTCTCAATGACAAAGTCCTGGCTCTCGTAGAAACGCTCCGCGCCGCAATCATCGAGGAACCTCCGGCGCTGCGCCGCGACGGCGGATTCGTGCGCGAGGGTTTTCGGGCTGAGCTCGACGAGAACCGGCGTCTGCGCGATCAGAGCCGCAAGGTCATCGCGGAACTACAAACCCGCTATCAGGACGAAACCGGCATCAAGTCGCTGAAGGTCCGTCACAACAATATCCTCGGCTATTTCATCGAGGTGTCGGCGACGAATGCCAAGGCGCTGCAGGCACCACCGCTCGCCGATCGTTTCCAGCATCGCCAGACCATGGCGAGCGCGATGCGGTTCACGACCGCCGAGTTGTCAGAAGCCGAAGGCAAGATCAGCGCGGCGGCGGCGCGCGCGCTCGGCATTGAGGATGAGGTGTTCGCGGAGCTGGCTTCGACGGTACTTCGCGAAGATGCGGGCGTCTCGGCCGTCGCGGCGGCGCTGGCCGAGCTCGACCACACCCAAGGCCTCGCCGAACTCGCCGTCGCCGAGCGCTATGTCCGGCCCAAGCTCGACACGAGCCTCGCCTTCGAAATCTCGGGCGGCCGGCATCCGGTCGTCGAGCAGGCGTTGAAACGCGACAAGCAGAAGCCCTTCATCGAGAACGACTGCGTGCTGGGTGTGAGCCGGCCCGCTGCAACCCCGGTCAATGCCAGCAAGCTCGAGTACCGCCAGAACCAGGACACCGCCGGCGGCTTCGACGAGGCGAGCGATGCTCGCATCTGGCTCGTCACCGGCCCGAACATGGCGGGCAAATCGACCTATCTCCGGCAGAACGCCATGATCGCCATCATGGCGCAGATCGGCTCTTTCGTGCCGGCGCGCATGGCGCACATCGGGGTTGTGGATCGCCTGTTCAGCCGCGTCGGCGCGGCGGACGACTTGGCGCGTGGCCGTTCGACCTTCATGGTCGAGATGGTGGAGACGGCGGGAATTCTCAACCAGGCGGGCGAGCGCTCGCTCGTCATCTTGGATGAGATCGGCCGCGGCACGGCGACGTTCGATGGTCTCTCCATCGCCTGGGCAACGGTCGAGTTCCTGCACGATGTATCGAAATGCCGGGCGCTGTTCGCGACGCACTATCACGAGCTGACAGCGTTGACACAGCGCCTGCCCGGCCTTGCGAACCGAACCATGCAGGTCAAGGAGTGGAAAGACGACATCATCTTTCTACATAAGGTAGTCCCCGGCGCCGCCGACCGGTCCTACGGCATCCAGGTGGCAAAGCTTGCTGGCCTGCCCGCGCCCGTCATCGCGCGCGCCACCGAGGTGCTGAAACTCCTCGAGGCATCCGACAGCCGGAAGACACCGGAGAAACTCATCGAGGAGCTGCCGCTGTTCGCAGCCGCCCGGCCGAAGAGCCACGTGGCGTCGGCCAAGTCCTCGGTGATCGACGAGGCCGTCGCCAAGCTCAATCCGGACACCATGAGTCCGCGCGATGCCCTCGACGCACTCTACAAGTTGAAGACCCTATCGAGTGGCGGCGATGACAGCCGCTAGGACGTCCGTACCGCCCCGTTTCGATGCCGCCGCTCTTCAGGCCGAGCTCACGCAAATCCACCGCGAGGCAAAAGGCGATCCGCGGCCAGCGATCGTCGCCCGGCTGAAGATCGCCATCAAGGAGGCCCGGGCCGCCGCCGAGGCAAGCCTACTCGCCGGCGCCGAGGGGCGGGCGTGCGCTCATGGAATCTCGGTGTTCACGGACGCGCTCGTCTCGCTCGTCTACGAGGACGTCGTCGCCAATGTGATCGAGAGCGGCAATCCGTCCGAGGGCGAGCGCATGGCGATCGTCGCCACCGGCGGCTACGGCCGCGGGCTGATGGCGCCGCGCTCCGATATCGATCTCCTTTTCCTGCTCCCCTACAAACAGACGCCCTGGGGCGAGAGTGTGGTGGAGGCCATGCTCTATGTGCTTTGGGATCTCGGTCTCAAGGTCGGCAACGCGACACGCTCGATCGATCAGTGCCTGAAGCTCGCCGAGAGCGACATGACCATCCGGACCTCGCTGCTCGATGCGCGCCTGGTGCTCGGCAATGAGGCCCTGTTCATCGAACTCGAGCAGCGGTTCCGTGCCGCGATCGCGGAGTGGGCGATGCCGCCCTTCGTCGATGCGAAGTTTGCGGAGCGCGATGAGCGTCATCGTCGAGCAGGCGAAAGCCGCTATCGCGTCGAGCCCAATGTCAAGGATGGCAAGGGGGGGTTGCGCGACCTTCACACGCTGCATTGGCTGACTCGCTATCTGCACAATGCCGTGCCGGGCGAAGCGGCCGTTGGGCAAGGCCTGTTCTCAAAGGCCGAGCTGCAAACCTACAAGACCTGCGAGAGCTTTCTCTGGTCGGTCAGATGCCATTTGCACTTCTTGGCCAACCGGGCGGAGGAGCGGCTCTCCTTCGACCTTCAGCCGGTGATGGCCGAGCGGCTCGGCTACAAGGCGCGGGACGGCATCCGGTCGGTCGAGCGCTTCATGAAGCACTATTTCCTGACTGCCCGCGAGGTCGGCGAGCTGACGATGGTCATCTCGGCGGCGCTCGAATTGAAACAGCTGAAGGCCCAGCCCGCCGCCGAGAGCGAGCAACAGCCTCAGACTTGGCGGGATCGCGCGATGCTCCGGCGGCGCACGGACTTTCGCATCGAGAGCGGCCGCATCAGCGTCGCCCACCGTGATGTTTTCAAGCACAACCCCATCAATCTCATTCGGCTGTTCCAGCTCGCCCAGGAGCACAGCGCGGAGCATCATCCCGAAACGATGCGCCTGGTGCGTCAGTCGCTCCGCCTGATCGATGACCGGCTCAGAAACGACGTCGAAGTTAATCGCGTCTTCCTCGATCTGCTGTCGGCGCGATCCGGTGTCGAGCAGGCGCTCCGGGCGATGAACGAGGCGGGCGTGCTCGGCCGATTTCTTCCCGAGTTCGGCCGCGTGGTCGCGATGATGCAGTTCAACATGTACCATCACTTCACGGTGGACGAGCATCTGATCCGCTCGGTTGGTATTCTCTCCGACATCGAGAGCGGCAAGCTCGTCGAGGATCATCCGCTCGCCTCCCAGATCATTCCCGACATCCAGAACCGGCGGGCGCTCTACGTGGCGCAGCTGCTTCACGATGCCGGTAAGGGCTTCAAGGAGGATCACTCGATCGTTGGCGCGCGGATGGTGCGCGAGGCGGGGCCCCGTCTCGGCCTCGGGCCATCTGAGACCGAGACGGCCGCCTGGCTTATCGAGCACCATCTCGACATGAGCACGTTCGCCCAGTCTCGCGACATCAACGATCCCAAGACCATCCGCGACTTCGCCGACATCGTGCAGAGCCCGGAGCGGCTGCGGCTGCTGCTGATCCTGACAGTTGCCGACATTCGCGCCGTCGGTCCAGGCGTCTGGAACGGCTGGAAGGGCCAGCTTTTGCGCTCGCTCTACTACGAGACCGAGCCGGTTCTCGCTGGTGGGCACTCCAAGCTCGCCAATCAGCGGCGCCTTGCTGCAGCGGAACAGAGTTTGCGCGAGGCGCTGCCCGATTGGAGCGAGGACGAGGTCGATCGCTTCGCGGCGCGTCTGCATTCCTCCTATTGGCTGCGCACGGAGACGGCCCGGCAGGCCGACCATGCGCGCCTTATCCAACGTGCGGAAGCAGAGAGTAAGCGCGTGGCCTTTGACGTCCGCACCGATGCCTTCACCGCCGTGACCGAGCTGACGGTGCTCGCGCCCAACGACAAGGGCCTGCTCTCGCTGCTTGCCGGCGCTTGCGCCGCCTCCGGCGCCAACATCATGAGTGCCCACATCACGACGACGCGCGACGGGCTCGCCCTCGACACCTTCCTGCTGCAGCGCGAGCATAGCGAGGAGGACGAACAGCGGCGTGCGCATCGTATCGGCGAGACGATCGAGAAGCTCATCGCCGGCAAGCTCCGGATGGATCACCTGCTGCGCGGCCGGCATCAGAAACTGGGAAAACGGCTCGATGCCTTCACGATTGCCCCAGAGGTCAACATCTCGAACAAGATTTCCGAGCATCTGACGGTGATCGAGGTCGCGGGCCTCGACCGGCCGGGCCTGCTCTTTGCCCTCACCAGCGCGCTGGCCGAGCTGGAGCTCGACATCAACTCGGCCCATATCGCCACCTATGGCGAGCGGGTCGTCGACGTCTTCTATGTGACCGATGTCGAGGGACGCAAGGTGACGGATGATGCCTGGAGCCAAGCGATAAGAGAACGCCTGCTCGCGGTACTGGCGGTCACGGGCGGCGAACAGTAGCGGCTCGCGGACTGTGCTTGGCGAGGTCAACTCGCCGCTTGCCGCTTCTCCCGGGCTCGTCTATCCGCTTCATCCATGAACCTCTACCGCGCCTTCGCCACCGTCGGCGGCATGACGATGATCAGCCGGGTGCTGGGCTTCGTCCGCGACATCTTGATCGCGGCCGTGCTCGGCACGGGACCGGTCGCCGATGCTTTCTTCGTCGCCTTCCGGCTACCCAACCTCTTCCGGCGTCTGTTCGCCGAGGGCGCCTTCAACGCCGCCTTCGTGCCGATTTTCGCCAAGCGCCTCGAGGGCGAGGGCAAGGAGTCCGCCACTCGATTCGCCCAGGAGGCGATGTCGGGACTCTTCGTCGTGTTGCTGATCTTCGTGGCGTTGGCCGAGATCGCCATGCCATTGGTCATGTACGGCTTCGCGCTCGGTTTCTCCGATACGCCCGACAAGTTCGACCTGTCGGTCGTCCTCTCCCGCATCATGTTTCCCTATCTGCTTTGCATGTCGCTCGTGGCGCTGATGTCGGGCGTGCTCAATGCGTTGCACCGCTACTGGATGGCGGCGGCCGCGCCGATCATGCTCAACGTCATCCTGATCACTGTCCTGGCGGTGGCCATGGGGCTCGGGATCGGTAACTCGGCCGTGGCGGGGCAGGTTCTCGCCTGGGGCGTGTTTGCCGCCGGTTTCGTCCAGCTCGGGCTGCTTTGGTATGCTGTCCGATCGAGCGGCGTTCCGCTCGGCATTCGCCGGCCGGTCTTCAACGACGACCTGCGCAAGCTTGTGACGCTGGGCATTCCCGGCATCATCGCCAGCGGCATCACGCAACTCAACCTCGTCATCGGCACCAACATCGCCTCGATGCAGGATGGCGCCGTCTCCTATCTCTATTATGCCGACCGGATCTATCAGCTGCCGCTCGGGGTCATTGGCGTCGCCATCGGTGTCGTGCTGCTGCCGGATGTCTCGCGGCATCTGAGGGCCGGCAACACCGCCGCCGTTGCCGACAGCCAGAACCGCGCGCTCGAGTTTGCCGCTCTGCTCATCCTGCCGGCTGCCACCGCCATCGCGATCGCGGCCTGGCCGATCGTCAAGGTGCTGTTCGAGCGCGGCGCCTTCACGGCCGACGACGCGGATGCGACAGCGGGTGCCTTGGCGATCTTCGCCGCCGGCCTGCCGGCCTTCGTGCTTATCAAGGTTCTCGCGCCGGCCTATTTCGCGCGCGAGGATACCAAGACGCCGATGCGCTATTCCTTCGTCGACATGGGCGTCAATGTCGTCGTGTCGCTGGCGTTGTTCTTCCTGTTCCGGTCGATGGGTATCCGGCCGCACTACGGCATCGCCATCGCCACCTCGCTGGCCGCCTGGTGCAATGCGCTGCTTCTGCTGACCACCTTGCTGCGGCGCGGACACTTTACCGCCGACGCCCGTTTGCTTCGAGTGCTGCCGCGCATACTGATCGCTTGCGCCCTCATGGGCGCCGCGCTTTGGATTGGGTCGTCGCTGTTGACGCCATGGTTCGCGGAGGCTCAGCCCGTGCTCGTCCGGTTCGCAGCACTTGCTCTCTTGGTCGCCATCGGCTCGGCGGTCTACGCGGTGGTGATCCAGGCCAGCGGCGCCGCCAGCCTCGGGCAAATCCTGGGCGGCCTTCGCCGTCGTTCAGGCTGATCCGGCCTGCGACTTGCCTATTGGCGGTGGGAGCGCGATAAACCGGCCGACCGAAAGAGGCCTCCATGACCTTCAAGCCCCGCGTTTTTTCCGGCATGCAGCCGACCGGCTCGCTCCATCTCGGCAACTATCTCGGCGCCACGGTGAAGTGGATCGAGATGCAGAAGAGCCACGAGTGCATCTACTGCGTCGTCGATATGCATGCGATCACGGTCTGGCAGGAGCCGAAGGAGCTGAAGCACGCCATCCGCTCGGTGGCGGCGGCCTATATTGCCTCCGGGTTGGATCCGAAGCGCTCGATCATCTTCAACCAGAGCCAGGTCGCGGCCCACGCCGAGCTTGCCTGGGTGTTCAACTGCATCGCGCGGCTCGGCTGGCTCAACCGCATGACCCAGTTCAAGGAGAAGACGGGCAAGGATTCCGAGAAGGCCTCCGTCGGCCTCTACGCCTATCCCAACCTGATGGCGGCGGACATCCTCGCCTATCACGCGACGCACGTACCGGTCGGCGAGGACCAGAAGCAGCATCTGGAGCTTTGCCGCGACATCGCGCAGAAGTTCAACAACGACTACGCGGGCTCGATCCGCGAGCGCGGCCATGGCGATGCGTACTTCCCGTTGCCCGAGCCGGTGATCGAGGGTCCGGCCACGCGCGTCATGTCGCTGCGCGACGGCACCAAGAAGATGTCGAAGTCGGACCCCTCCGAGATGTCGCGCATCAATCTCACGGACGATGCCGACACCATCGCCAGGAAGTTCCAGAAGGCGAAGACCGATCCCGAAGCGATCCCTTCCGAGATAGCTGGGCTCGCCAACCGGCCGGAGGCCGACAATCTCGTCGGCATTTATGCGGCACTCGCCGGCACGACGCGCGAGAAGGTGCTTTCGGAGTTCGGCGGCGCGCAGTTTTCCGGCTTCAAGAAGGCCTTGACCGAGGTGGCGGTTGCCCGATTGGCACCGGTCAGCGAGGAAATGCGCCGGTTGCAGGCCGATCCCGGGGGCATCGATGCCGTGCTCGCCGACGGCGCTGCGCGGGCGCGTGCCATCGCCGCGCCGATCATGGATGAGGTGAAGGATATCGTCGGGTTCTTGAGATAGAGCACGTTCAGGCGAAGTGGTCCCCGGTTCGCCGTGGAACGTGCTCAAAGCCAAGACAGAGCACGTTCAGGCGAAGTGGTCCCCGGTTCGCCGTGGAACGTGCTCAAAGCCGACAAGCGCCCGAAGGCCGCAGGGAGACCCCTGGGCACGGCCCCGATCCGGGTGCACAATGCCATTCCTGATTTGACCTGGATGTCCCGATGGCCGACCGTCGCCGCCGATCCGTCTTCGAATCCGGACATCGCCGCAAATTTCTCGTCGTCGTCGACGAGACGCCGGAGGTCGAGAGCGCTCTTGCCTACGCCGCCAATCGCGCCAAGCGCACGGGCGGCTCGGTGAAGCTCCTCTATGTCATCGCGCCGAGCGAGCTGACCGGCGAATGGCTCGGCGTCCAGGAGGTCTATCTCGAGGAGCAGCAGAACAAGGCGAAAGCCGTGTTCCGTCTGGCCGCGCGCAAGCTCAAGACCTACGGCGTCGACGAGGCAGCCATCGAGGATGTTATCCGCGAGGGCAATAAAAGCGAGCAGATCCTGAAGCTCATCGAGGAAGATCAGGACATTGCGATCCTGGTGCTCGGCGCTTCGACCGATCCGGCGGGACCGGGCCCACTCGTCGCCTCGCTCGCGACCGGCAAGCTCGCCGGCAACTTCCCGATCCCGATCACCATCGTGCCCGGCAACCTGACACCGGAGGAGATCGAGGGGTTGGCTTAGCCGTCGATAGAGTTCCGAGACCCGATCTGTGCATTGCGCTTTTCCGCCCTCTCCCATGGGGAGAGGGTGCCGGGAGGCGGGAGAGGGGTTACGGACTCACGAAGGAAGAAGGTCTGCCCGCCGGGTCGTGAGGTTGGACCTTCTTCCTTTAGAGAGAGCGTATCCCCTCATCCGGTGCTTCATGCCGAAGGCATGCCTTCGGCATGACGCACCACCTTCTCCCCATGGGAGAAGGCGACCGATAGATGGTCCTCTAAGCTAGGCGGCGGGATTTTCCTGGGCGAGAGCCCGCTTCACCGCCGGCCGCCCGGCGACGCGCTGGCGGTGCTCCAGGATGCGCGGAAAGCGCTTCGGATCGACGCCGTCATCCTCGAGCCACTGCGCCACCGTGAAGAGATAGGGATCGGCGATGGTGTAGGTGTCGCCCATCACCCAGGGACCCTTGAGGAAATCCTTCTCGATCGGCTCGTAGCAGGTGCCAAGGCTGTCCGGCACCTTCCGCTTCATCTCGGCGATGGCCGCCGGATCGTCGGCCCAACGGGTGCCGCGCATGCCATGGGCGTGAGCGACATGGACGGTCGAGCACATATAGCTGTTGAAGGCCTGGACATCGGCGAAGGCGAAGGGGTCAGCGAGCGGGGCAAGCTTGGCCTTGGGATAGCTCTGAGCGACGAAGGCGAGGAGCGCCGGTGTCTCGGTCAGCACGCCCTGCTCGGTCACGAGGGCTGGCACGCGACCCTTGGGATTGAGGGCGAGAAATTCCGGGCTCCGCTGCTCGGCTTTCTTGAAGTCGATCTTGATGAGTTTGTACGCGGCGCCCACCTCCTCGAGCGCGATATGGGTCGCGAGCGCGCAGGTGTGGTGGGTGTAGTAGAGGGTGAGCATGGGCGGGCTCCGGGCAATAAGGATTGCCAGATGAGCTTGCACGGTGCACGGCGACGCTGTCGATCGCAAGTCTTGGAGCACTTGTCCGACCAAGCGAACACCGGTTGGTCGAAAGAAAGCGCTCAAAGCCAATAGCTTAGATCGGCATCCGCGCGGGCAACGACTTCCGCCAGCCGCTCGATCCGCTCCGCGGGCGTCAATCCCGCCAGCGCCGATTGATAGATCGCCGCGCGCATCAGATCACCGGTCGACGACCAGGATCTTGCGGGGGTACTCGGTGAGATACTCGCATCCTGTCTCGGTGACGACGATGGAATCGCCGATCCGCCCGCCGAGCCTGCCGTCGATCGAGATGCCGCCATCGACGGCGAAGGTCATGCCGGGTTTCAGGATCGTCCTGTCGCCGGCCTTGAGCTCGGGGCTTTCGAGATACGCCATGCCGATGGCGCGACCCGTGCGATAGCCGGTCTCGTAGCCCCGTTCGCGGTAAACCTCGTTGGCGGCTTCAGCCACGCTTTCGGCCGTGACGCCCGGCTTAATCGCCTTGACGGCGGCCTGCTGGGCATCGATCGCCGCCTGCTGCACGCGCCTGCCCTCCTCGGGCACCTCCTTGATGTAGAAGACGCGGTCGAAGCCGAGTTTGTACTGCTTGAACTGCGCCATATTGCAGAAACAGAAATAGACCGGATCGCCCTTCTCGAAGGGCTTCACACTGGCGCGGCGATGCACCATGGAGGTGTCGCGGCCGGACTGCAGGATCTGCAGGTTGTGGATCATCGGCGAGACGAAGGCCTCCCAGCCTTTGGCCGTCAGGAAACCGGCGGCGGCGCGTGTTCCCGCATTGATGACGGCGAGCGCCGCCTCGTACTCGGGTGCGCCCTCGGCGAGCGCGCCTTCGGCCGCCTTCATCATGGCCCCGGCAATCTTGCCGGCTTGCTTCATGACGACGATCTCCTCGGGCGATTTGATCATGCGCATGTCGCCGAGGAGCTTCGAGACATCGACGAGCTTCGTGCCCGGCATCCGCTCGTCCAGCCAGTTGCGGACGATCGCCGGCAGCACGCCCGCCTCGACGCCGATCTGCTTCGGTGTCCCGCCAATGGCCTTCGCCAGCACATTTTCCCAGCGGGTCTCCCCGGCATCCGTCCAGGGCAGCACCGTTTCGACCCAGGTCATCTTACCGACCATCTCGCTCTCCATGAGCGGGGTAACGACGATCGGCGCCGCGTCGCGCTTCAGGACAAGGAAGGTCGGGCGGCCGAATTCGACCGACAGATAGCCCCAGAAACCCGCGAGATAGGCGATCGAACTCTCATCGGTGATGACAGCGACATCGATCCCGGCGTCCTTCAGGCGGCGCTGGAACTCAGCGGTGCGTTGGCGGGCTTGATCGAGCATGCGGGTACTCCTGCGACGGCGCTCATGGGTCGCGTGAGAGTAGCTGATCAGCGAGGGGTCTTGGAAGGAGCCGTGATCAAGGCGCCCTACATCGGGCTCTTGCCCGTCAGCCCGACCACCTCGGGCTCCTTCGTGCAGTCAAAGCTTTCGGCCCTCTCATCGGCGGCCTGTTGCGCGAGTGCGTTGGCATCCGGATTGGCCAGCGCGTCGATGTAGGCGACGTGGCAGGCGTCCGTGCCGGCCCTCGGGCCGACCTTGGCGACGACGAGCACCTGGCCCCGCACGGGCGGGTCCTGGTCGCCGTCATAGGTGTGATAGCGCAGGATCGTGGCGAACGGCACCCACTTGCCCTTCTGATATCGCATGCGCCATTCGAGCGTCGCGCGCTCGGTCTTGTCGTCGACGAAGATCGAATTGAAACGGCCGAGCGTCTGCGTCGCCGCGCGCTGCTCCTGGGCTTTTTTTCCGTAGGCCACCATGAACCGGAGATCGCCTTCGGCCATGTAGAGTTTGTAGCCCTTGGGACCTGGGCACCACCACGAAGCACCCTCATCGCCTTCGGCTTCGCCGGCCGGGCGTGGCAGTGCCTTGCACTGCTTCAGGTCGATGGTCGTGTATTCGCTGCGGACCGGCCCGGCGGTGGACGGACGGGCAAACCATGCCAGGGCGACGAGACAGAGCGTTACAATCGTGAGCGCGCGCATGTTGGAGACACTCCAAGGGGTGGCCATTGGCGAATATGGGCGCGGGCGGCCCGCCCAACAAGCAACTGATTCAAACAATCACAACGGGCCGCTCGCCTTTGCGGCGTCCCATCGGCCTGTTATACCGGCCAAAACCAGAGCGGGCTCAATTCGGCCGGAGCTGCGTGCCCGCTCTGGAGTCTTGGTTTTGAGCACGTTCTACGGCGAACCGGTGTCCACTTCGCCTGAACGTGCTCTGATGGAAAGGCCCGCGCTCATGCCTGACATCCGCATCGCCGTCATGGGGGCCGCCGGCCGTATGGGTCAGACGCTCATACGGGCTGTCGCGGCAACGCCCGGCCTGGTGATCGCGGGAGCGACCGAGCAGGCGGGCTCGATCGCAATTGGCGAGGACGTCGGCCAACTTGCTGGCGTCGGCAAACGCAACGTCAAGATCACGGATGACCTCGACGCGGCCATCGCCGGGTGCGATGCGCTGTTGGACTTCACGGCGCCTGCCGCGACGGTTGCGTTCGCAAACATCGCGGCCAAGCACGGCAAGGTGCATGTCATCGGCACCACCGGATGCACGGCCGAGCACGACAAGGCGATTGCCACGGCAGCAAAGAGCGCGACGATCATCAAGGCCGGTAATATGAGCCTCGGCGTCAACCTGCTTTTGGCGCTCACGCGCAAGGTCGCCGCCGCGCTCGACGATGATTTCGATATCGAGGTCATCGAGATGCATCACAAGATGAAAGTCGATGCGCCGTCCGGCACCGCGCTGATGTTGGGGCAAGCCGCCGCCGAGGGGCGCGGCGTCGACCTTGCAACGCATTCCGATCGTGGTCGCGACGGGCAAACCGGGCAGCGCAAGCGGGGAGACATCGGTTTCGTGGCCTTGCGCGGCGGCAATGTCGTCGGCGAGCACACGGTGATTTTCGCCGGTGAGCACGAGCGCATCGAGATCACGCACAGGGCGAGCGACCGGGCGCTGTTCGCGCGCGGCGCCATCAAGGCGGCGCAGTGGGGCGTCGGCAAGCCGCCAGGCCTCTATGCGATGACAGATGTGCTGGGCTTGTAGTTTGTCGTGCTTCTTACCGGAAAACCGCTTCGGATCCCGGCCTTCGCCGGGACAAGCTTTTCCGGAAGCACTCTGTTGGTTTGTCGTGCTTCTTACCGGAAAACCGCTTCGCACTTTTCCGGAAGCACTTTAGGAGCGGGATATGGCCGAGGCAGTGACGCGTGTTGATCGGATACGGCGAGGGTTCAATCGGCTCGGATGGGTCGTGCTCGGAGTTCTGCTGCTGGTCGCGCTACTGATGCTTATCGTTGGCGCCTATCAGGGCGACCTCGCGGGCGAGGCGCGGTTCCTGGCACTGCTGGCTGCGGTCGTCGGCATCGGTGGGCTGTTCATTTCCCGCGCGTTCGGCTGGGTCATCTCCGGCTTCTACCAAGACACTTGAGGAACGCATGGAAAGGCTTCTCGTTCTCGTTCGGCATGGCCAGAGCGAGTGGAACCTCAAGAATCTCTTCACCGGCTGGCAAGACCCTGACCTCACGGAGAAGGGGATTGCCGAGGCGCGCGAGGCCGGCGCCAAGTTGGGGGCGCTCGGCCATCGCTACGATATCGCCTTCACCTCGGTGCTGACGCGAGCGCAGCACACGCTTCGCCTGATCCTTGAGGAGATCGGCCAGCCGGACCTGAAAACCATCCGGGACCAGGCGCTCAACGAGCGCGATTACGGCGAGCTGACGGGCCTCGACAAGGATGAGGCGCGAAAGCGCTTCGGCGAGGCGCAGGTGCACATCTGGCGCCGCTCGTTCGATGTGCCGCCACCCGGCGGCGAGAGCCTCAAGATGACCGCCGAGCGGGTGCTGCCGTATTTCGCCAAGCAGATCGAGCCGCGCGTGCTCGAGGGCGAACGTGTGCTGATCGCCGCCCATGGCAACTCGCTCCGCGCGCTCATCATGAAACTCGAAGGGCTCTCGAGCGATCAGATTCTGAAGCGCGAGCTCGGCACCGGCGCGCCCGTCATCTACCGGCTCAACGCCGATGGCTCGATCGCAGAAAAACAGGATCTGGCCGCGTGAGCGCCGTCGCTATTCGGACGCCGGACGCCGCCCAGATCCGAGCCATGCTGCCGGAGCTGGTGGACATTCTCGTCGACGTCGTTGATGGCGGTGGCGGCGTCAGCTTCATGGCGCCGCTCAATCCGGCGGAGGCGAGGGCATTCTGGGAGACGGTCGCCGAGGATGTCGGGGCAGGCACGAAAGTGCTCGTCGTCGCCGATCACGATGGACGCCCGGCGGGCACCGTGATCCTGCAACTCATGTGGCAGCCGAACCAGCCCCATCGCGCAGAGGTGGGAAAGCTGCTGGTGCATCGGCGCGCGCGGCGGCGGGGGCTCGCACGGCAGCTCATGCGCAGACTCGAGGAGGAGGCGCGGGCTCGCAAGCGCACGCTGCTGGTGCTGGATACCGTTTCGGGTGGGGCGGCCGAAAAGCTCTATCGCGCGCTCGGCTGGGTCGAGGTCGGGCGCGTGCCGGGTTTCGCATTGTCGCCTTTCGGCGCGATGGACGACACGACGTTTTTCTATCGGAAACTCTGACTTATACCAGTCGGCAGAACGATTGACTCTCCCGGGCATGGGCAGGTCCATTCGCGTTATCGTCCTCTCCCGTCGTGCCGAAGGCGCGCCTCCGGCACGATGGGAGAGGACGCCGACAGGCAGGAGAGGGGGTAGGGTGTCTCCAGAAGATATAGGACTGCCCACCGGGTCGTGAGGTCGGACCTTTTTCCTTCTGAGAGGGCGTACCCCCTCTTCCGGCGCATTCGCGCCACCTTCTCCCCATGGGAGAAGGCGGATCACAGTGAGGCCGCCGATCGGTCAACGGATCTGCATGTTGGTATAACCCGCCGTCGCAATCTGCCCCTTCTCCCAACCGATGATCGCGCGCTTCCGGGTGATGCCCCAGTGATAGCCGGTGAGGCTGCCGCTCTTGCCGAGCACGCGATGGCAGGGGACAACGAAAGAGATCGGATTGCGCCCGACCGCGGCACCCACCGCACGCGCCGCCTTCGGTTGACCGACCTTGGCGGCGACATCGGCATAGCTGGCGCTGCCGCCCATCGGGATGTCGAGCAGGCTTTCCCAGACCCGCACCTCGAAATCCGAGCCGATCATGACGAGGCGCACAGGCTGCTCTTTCGACCAGCGCTCAGGCTCGAAAATCTGCCGGGCATACTTGGCCGTCTTCCCGGGAGCTTCGGAGAAGTGTGCCGCGGGCCAGCGCCGCGTCATGTCGGCGAGCGTCGTCTCCCGGTCCTCCTCGCCATCGGCGAAGGCGAGGCCGCAGAGTCCGCGCTCGGTCGCCATCAGAAGGGCCAGCCCGAACGGGGAGACGTGGAACCCATAGGTGATTTCGAGCCCCGAGCCGCGGCGCTTGTAGTCGCCGGGCGTCATGGATTCGTGATCGACGAAAAGATCGTGCAGCCGCCCCGGCCCCGACAGACCGGCGCCAAGCGCTGCGCCCAACACACTTTCCTCGCGATCGAGCAAATTACGCGCCCGG
Source organism: Hyphomicrobiaceae bacterium (assembly GCA_031403155.1). GTDB lineage: Bacteria > Pseudomonadota > Alphaproteobacteria > Rhizobiales > Hyphomicrobiaceae > JANNSX01. Next base: position 3,880 of record JANNSX010000452.1, on the reverse strand, counting down.
TCGAAGGTGACGGCCTGGACAAATTCCTTGGGCGACAGTCCGCACCAGCGCTTGAACAGGCGCTGGCAATAGGCGGGGCTGAGACCCAGATGGTTCGCGAGCCGGTCGAGGTCGGGCTGCTCTTCCGCGGTGTCCGTCAGAAAGGCAATGGAGCGGCGGATGTGGCCGTAATCATCGGCCGGCTTTGCCGATGGGTTGGTCGGCGCTTCGTCTGTCGCTTGGGCGGGGGCGCGTGCAAGCATGGCATGGTGTCCAATGGGTTGTGATCTTGCCCGTGACATAGAGGCTCCTCGCCCCAATTACGACCCGATACTTGCGCTGGACCGATAGATTCCGATCGCCTGCCTCAGCGCCGCTGCGAAATCCCGCCGCTCCGGATCGCTCAGGAACTGGCCGATGCTCACGGCCTCAGTCCTCGACTTGAGCCACAACTCCGCCGTGCCGCTTGGATGCTCCGCCAGATCGATCCGCACCCAGGCCGGATTGAACGACCAGACCCAGGCCCGGCCGGAGGCCTCGACGCGCGTCACGTCGAGGCGCTGATCGGCGATGGTGACCGTTTCGTACAGCCGGGCGGCGCGATAGTTGAGCTTGAAGGCGACGTAAATCAGCAGCACGTCCAGCCCGAAGAATCCGATGACCGGCCAGGCGCCTTGCAGCCAGAAATAGGCGCCGGCCGTGAAGCTGACGAAGCTGATCGCCGCCATGACCAGGAGAAATCCCGCCGGCGACAGCGACCGGTGCGGCCGCAAGACGGCCGAGAACTCAGGGGGTTGCGCGGCGCCGGGCGAATGGTCAAGCATGAGGCAAGGTTAGCAGGCGCATCACGCGGGGGCGAGGCGTAATGACAAGGGGCACGATGACGTCGCAAACAAAGCCGGCCGCCAAGGCGAAGAAGCCGAAGGCGCCGAAACGTTTGGCTCCGGAGGCCGTGCAGGAGATTTTCGCGCGCCTCGCCAATGAGCGCCCAGACCCCCGAAGCGAGCTCGAGCATTCCAATCCCTACACCCTCCTCGTCGCCGTCGTGCTGTCGGCGCAGGCAACCGATGCCGGCGTCAACAAGGCGACGCGCGCGTTGTTCGCCAAGGCCGATACGCCGGGCAAGATGCTGAAGCTCGGTGAGGACGAGGTGCGCGAGCACATCAAGACGATCGGCTTGTTCCGTGGGAAAGCCAAGAATGTCGTCGCCCTTTCGCGCCTCCTCATCGAGGAGCATGGCTGCGAGGTGCCGCGCGATCGCACGGCCTTGGAGAAGCTCCCCGGAGTCGGACGCAAGACGGCCAATGTCGTACTCAACGTCGCCTTCGGCGAGGCGACGCTCGCTGTCGACACGCATGTCTTCCGCGTCGCCAATCGCACCGGCCTCGCCTATGGCAAGGACCCGCTGGCCGTTGAGCTCGGCCTCCTCGAGGTCGTGCCCAAACCCTATCTTCGCAACGCCCACCACTGGCTCATCCTGCACGGGCGCTACGCCTGCATCGCCCGCAAACCCAAATGTCCGGCCTGCGTCATCCGCGATCTCTGCACGTTCCCGGAGAAGACACCCGCTTGAGCGCACCCAGTTTGCCGAAATCCATAGGAAATCCTCCATGACCTCGCCTCGCTTCGACGTTCTCGGCATCGGCAATGCCATTGTCGACATTCTCGCCCATGCCGACGATGCGCTCATCCAGCGGCTGAAGCTCGACAAGGGGCACATGCGCCTGATCGATGCGGCCGAGGTGACGCGGCTCTACGAGGCCATGGGACCGGCTGTCGAGATCTCCGGCGGCTCGGCGGCAAATACCATCGCGGGCGTGGCATCGTTCGGCGGTAAGGGCGCCTTCATCGGCCGCGTCGCCGACGATGACTTCGGCAAGGTGTTCCGCCACGACATCCGCTCGATCGGCGTCAGCTTCTCATCGGAACCAGCCCGTACGGGCTCGCCGACCGCCCGCTCGCTGATCCTCGTCACGCCGGACGGCCAGCGCACCATGAGCACCTTCCTCGGCGCGGCGGCCGAGCTCGGGCCGGCCGAGATCATTGCCGAGCCCATCGAGGCAGCGGCCATCACCTATCTCGAAGGCTATCTGTTCGATCGGCCCGAGGCCAAAGCCGCCTTCCACAGGGCCGCCGGCATCGCCCGCAAAGCCGGCCGGCGGGTTGCTCTAACGCTCTCCGACGGGTTCTGCGTCGAGCGGCACCGGGCCGACTTCCTCGAGTTGATCCGGGGCAAGATCGACATCGTCCTCGCCAACACCCAGGAGCTCGAGGCGCTCTATCAGACCTCTTTCGAAGACGCGTGCCGCCGGATCGCCGCCGAGGCGCCGCTGGCGGCGGTAACGCGAAGCGAAGAGGGCTCGTTGATCCTCAAGGGCTCGGAGCGGGTCGAGGTGCCGGCCGAGCCGATTGGCAAGCTCGTCGATACGACCGGGGCCGGCGATCTCTATGCGGCAGGCTTTCTTCTCGGTCAGGCGCGGGAACTGGGTCTCAGGCAGTGCGGACAGCTCGCGAGCATCGCCGCAGCTGAGGCGATCCAGCATCTGGGCGCGCGCCCCGAAGTGGCCCTGTCGTCATTGACTGGCGTTCCGGCGCTGCCAGAGCCGCGGTAGAGGCAATGCCAGAGCCCTGGCGCGTGCGATATCGGCCTACCATTCCGCCCGGGCGAGAACGGCTATAGGATCGGCCCATGAAGACCTTCGCAATCTATGAGACGAAGAACGCCCGCCACCTGCCGTCGGCGGAGCGCGTCGAAGCGCTCAGACTGGTTACGGACGGGTTTCACTGGGGAGCGTTTCTGCTCTCGGGGCTCTGGCTGCTGTGGAAGGGGCACGGACGGGCCTTCCTGATGTGGGCTGGCGGGCTCGTCGTGATCGGCGGGGTTCTCGCCTTGCTCGGCCTCGACCCACTAAGCTTCGCCTGGCTCTGGCTGGCGGCGGCGCTTGTCGTCGGCTTCGAGGCGGGCGGGCTCGAGCGTGATCGGCTCGAGGCCGGGGAGGCGCAAGAGATCGGCTACGTCGCCGCCGGCTCACGTGTCGATTGCGAAGGCGCCGCGGTTGCCCGGCTGGCGTCGATCATCCAGCGCGAGCGCCAGGACAGTGGCTCGGCCGATGCCTGAGGTTGTCATTGTCGACTACGGCTCGGGCAATCTGCATTCGGCGGCCAAGGCCGTCGAGCGGGCGGCGCGCGAGGGTAGCGCGCCCGCGACGGTGACCGTCACGTCGGACGCGCGCGTGGTCGCAAAGGCGGACCGCATCATCCTGCCGGGCGTGGGCGCTTTCGCCGATTGCAAGGCGGGGCTGGTGGCCGTGGACGGCATGATCGCGGCGCTGGAAGAGGCCGTACTCCGCAATGGCCGGCCGTTCCTCGGCATTTGCGTCGGCATGCAGCTGTTGGCGGCGCGCGGTCTCGAGCATCGTGTGACGGAGGGTCTCGGTTGGATCGGCGGCGAGGTCCGTCGCATCGAGCCTGCGGATCCGTCGCTCAAGGTGCCGCACATGGGCTGGAACACGCTGGATGAGGCGCGATTGCATCCGCTGCTGGAGGACATTCCTACGGGTCCCAACGGCTGGCACGCCTATTTCGTGCACAGCTATCACCTGACCGGCCTGGACGAGAGCCGCATCCTCGCCCGCACCGGCTACGGCGGCCCCGTCACCGCGATGGTCGCCAAGGACAACATCGTGGGCACGCAGTTCCATCCGGAGAAGAGCCAGCAGCTCGGATTGCGGCTGCTCAAGAATTTTCTCGCGTGGGATGTTTAGGGCGACAGTCGAGCCACGCGAACGTCAGGGGTGCACAGAGCCCGTTGCGTAGGGGCGACCGGCGGGCGCCCTTCAAGTGTTGGCCTCGGCAATGACCTCCCTTGTGGCCGCCCCTCACCCTCCCCTCTCCCCGCAAG
>JANNSX010000451.1:0-1988 GCA_031403155.1 Hyphomicrobiaceae bacterium | reverse complement strand
GCGGCCAGACCCACTACCTCGGATCCAAACACACCCAGGACAATTTCGAGACGGCCTTCTACCGATCGATCGTCGCCGACAACAATTCCTACGAGCAGTGGACGGCGGAAGGTGGTCAGCGGACCGAGCAGAAGGCCCACGGTGTCGCCGAGAAATGGCTCAAGGAATACGAGGCGCCGGCCCTCGATCCCGGCATCGACGAGGCCTTGGGCGAATTCATCGCCAAGAAGAAGGCGATGCTACCCGACAGTCTCACTTGACTGGAACCGGGTAGCTCCCCCACCGCTCAGGAGACAGGCATCGACTTGGTGAACAACCAGGTCCGGAAGGCTTTTCGCCTGTATGAAGACAATTGAGCGGACAAAATTACGATCTCGTCCACCTTTCTTTTACCTCCCTCGGCGAGGATCACCGGCAGGATGTTCATGCCGGGGATAGACCGTGAACGAGACTGTCACCGCTACCGAAAAAGCCGTCAAAGCCAAGCAGCTCTTGCTGGGTTTCATCGATCCGGCCTGGATCAACGCGCTGACACACCCCATGGTGATATTCATCCTGGTCTTCGCGCTGGCGATCCTGTTCCTGGCTCGGACGGGGCTCTGGCGCGCCAAGCTCGACGAGCCGCAGGCCGCGACTGCAACGCCTGCACAATCGGCGACGAAGCCGATAGTCGCCGCCCGCATGCCGGTTGTGCCGCCGAGCCAGTCCGTGGCGAGACCCGACGATGAGCCGCTCGCGATCGTCAGCATGGGGGGCATCGAGGATTTGATCGCCCGCCAGCACGCCGAGACCGCCGACCGCGCCGACCGGGCGCTCGCCATTTCCGAGGAGGCGCTGCGTCTGCACGCCGCCGCCCTCGAGGAGCTCGCCCGCATGAACGAGTCGCTCGCCCGCCTTGTGCAGCAAGTGGATGGCGTACAGGCGTCGGCCGAGACGGCGTAGTCACTTGCGAAAACGGGCGACCGCAGGTCGCCCCTACAGCACTATCGCCATACGTCCCAAACGTTCACATAGAACGAGGCCCTGATCGTGCCGATGCTCACGCCTTCTTCGCCGGTGGCTGCGGCAGGGCGGTGAAACCCTCCAGACCCTCGACGCGCCGGATCCATTTGCGGACGCCGAGATAGCCGTCGAGTGGCATGCCACCCTGAGGCGCCATCGCGACGTAAGGGTAGATCGCCACATCGGCCACCGACGGCTTACCGGCGACGAGCCAATCTTCGGGCGTCAACCGCTGATCGAGCAGCTTCAGCACTTTCTCGCCGATCGCCTTGCCGGCTTCGTAGTTGCCTTCGCGGATGCCAAGCTTGATGGCGCGTGGAATGGCGAGGCCGTGGAAAACCTCGTTAGAGGAAACCGCCAGCCACTGCTGCACCTTGCCCATGCCCTTCGGGCTCTTGGGATACCATTTGCCCTGGCCGTACTTGCTCGAGAGGTAGACGAGGATGGCAGCCGAGTCGCGGATCAGCACGCCATTGTCGTCGAGGACGGGAATGTTGCCCAGCGGATTGACCTCGAGGAAGTCCGCCTGCTTGTGCGCGCCGGCGCCGAGATCGACCGGCACCTTCTCGTACGAAAGTCCGAGCAGCGACAGCATCAGCCGCGCCTTGTAGCAGTTGCCGGAGCGCTCGATGTCGTAGAGCTTGATCATGGGTGCGGTTTCCTCGGTGGGGCGACTTTAGCGGGACTATAGGACAGCCGCAGCGAGAAGCGCCAGTAGGGCCAGCGCGCCGATCCAGAGCGCCACCCGGCCCGACCGCGTATGACGCGCTTCCTCGGCGGCGAGGCGGCGGATGGTGTCGTCTTCCAGGCGGATACCGCTCTCGGCCATGGCGGCGAAGGCGCCGGCCGCGCGCTCGGCCTGCAACAGGATGCGCGGTAGCTCGCTGGCGAAGGTGCCGAGCTGGCCCGCCCCTTCGCGCGCTTCGGCCAATCGTCCTTCGAGGCCGAGCTCCTTTTCCATCCAGACTTTCACGATGGGCTCGGCC
>JANNSX010000450.1:0-17288 GCA_031403155.1 Hyphomicrobiaceae bacterium | reverse complement strand
CGTCGAGCGCGTGGGCGCGCCGATGCAACTCGTTGGCGTCCGGGTGATCGCCGGCCGCCGCCAGTACTTTCAGCAGCGCGGTCCGCTGGCGCGTGATGCGGACGCCCTGGGCGCGCAAGGCACGCTCGAGTTCTACGGCACGGGCAGTTTCGGTTTGGCTGACCATTGCGTAACGGTCTTGGTTTTTGAGCACGGTCTTACAGCGAACCGGTTCCCATCCCGGCCCTCACCGGGACAGGCTTCCGCCTGGGCGTGCTGAGTCTTGGTTCGAGCACGTCCTTACGGCGAACCGGTTTCCACTTCGCCTGGCCGTGCTCTACTCCAGTTGCAACGCATTTGCAACTCATAAATGCAATTCATTCTCAACTGCATTGACGATCGTCTAGGTTTCACCTAAACATGCCAAATCCGACGACTCGCTGGCTCGCTTGCCGGTGAGCCACCAAGCTCATGGGGCGACAGCATGCGACATTGGCTGCAACGTACACTGGATCGCCGGCGCGCTCTCGGCGGGGCCTTGGCATTGACGACAGGCACCGTGACGGGGCTGCTGACCTCATCGCGAAGCGTATTGTCGGACGTGTCCGAGCAAGCCGCGCCGGCCGGTTCCGCGCCGCACCAAGGTCACAACGGCGCCATGGATCATGCCGGCAGTCATGGCAACATGATCACTGTCGGGGAGATCGACGCAACCAGGAATGGCTTCGACCCATCCCTCATGCTGACGGATTGGGAGACGGGCACGACCTCCGTGCTTGCCGACGGCCGGACGCTTCGCAGCTTCGAGGTGACGGCGGTCGACAAGGAGATTGAGATCGCCCCCGGCGTATTTTTCCCGGCCTGGACTTTCAACGATCGCGTGCCGGGACCGGCATTGCGGGCAAAAGAAGGCGATCGCCTCAGGATCACCTTCCGGAATCATGGCTCGCATCCGCACTCGATGCATTTCCACGGTATCCATTCCGCTCGCATGGACGGCATTGTCGGGGCCGGCGTCATCGGTCCGGGCGAAGAGTTCGTCTACGAGTTCGATGCCTATCCGTTCGGCTGTCATCTCTATCACTGCCACGCCTTGCCGCTGAAACGGCATATGCACAAGGGCATGTACGGCGCTTTCGTCATCGATCCCGATCCCGCCCGCCATCCCGAGCATGCCGGCGTGGCGCGCTCGCGCCTCCATGGCACGCCCGAGAATGCGCAGTGGCAGGAGCTCGTGATGGTGATGAATGCCTTCGACACCGACTTCGACGGCGAGAACGAGTTCTATGCGGTGAATACCGTCGCGCATCACTACTCGCGCCACCCGATTCCGATTGCGAGAAGCAAACCGGTTCGAATCTATCTGATCAACGTGACGGAGTTCGACCCGATCAACTCAATGCACGTGCATGGCAATTTCTTCGACTATTTCGACCACGGCACGACGCTGACCCCGACGTTGAAAACAATCGATACGGTCATGCAGTGCCAGGCTCAGCGCGGCATTCTCGAGCTCACGTTCAAGGAGCATGAGACCGGTCAATACATGTTCCATGCCCACCAATCCGAATTCGCGGAGTTGGGCTGGATGGGCATGTTCGACGTGGTGGAGGCAACGGCGTGACCACCGGCGATCCCGCGACCGGCCCATCGGAAGCCAGAGCGGTGCCAACGCATTGGGCATCCCTGCTCTGGATCGCGCTCCCGCTGTTTCTGCTCGGGCTCGCTGCAGCTTGGTTGATCGGTGGCGATCCGATGCGCGCCTTCGACGTCGGCGCCCCGCCGATTGAGAAACTTACCTTCGAGCAGCGCATCCTCGACGAGACCGGCATACGCCTGAGCATTAGAGCCGGCGGCTCCGAGCCGATGTCGATCGCGCAGGTGCAGGTGGACGACGCCTATTGGAGCTTCGTGCAGGATCCTCCCGGTGCGCTCGGCCGCGGCAGCACGGCCTGGATCGCGATCCCCTATCCGTGGGTGCTGGGCGAGGCACACCGGGTCAAGATCGTCACCAACACTGGCGCCACGTTCGAACTGGAGATACCAGTCGCCGTCCCGACGCCCGCCGCAAATCTCAGCCAGTTGCAGCGGCAGGCGGTGCTCGGCGGCTTCGTCGGCATCGTACCCGTCGCGATCGGGCTGGCGTTCTTTCCGTTGCTCCGGCGCGCGGGCCGCGATGCCATCGCCTTCATCTTGGCGCTGACGGCGGGTCTGCTCGCCTTCCTGCTTGTCGACATGCTCATCGAGGCGTTCGAGGTCGCGGGCGAGGCAGCGCCGGTATTCCAGGGGCCGGTCATGGTCGTACTGTCGGCCCTGCTGTCCTTTCTCTGCTTGCTCGCCGTCGGGCGAAGGCATGGCGCGCCGACAGGCCTCGCACTTGCGGGCTACATCGCCCTCGGCATCGGTATGCACAACTTCGGCGAAGGCCTGGCGATCGGCGCGGCCTTTGCCACCGGCGCAGCGAGCCTCGGAACATTCCTCGTTCTCGGTTTCACGCTGCACAACATTACCGAGGGTCTCGGCATTGCTGCACCACTCTTGCGCTTGCGGCCCAAGCTTCCGACCTTCGCCTGGCTGACGGTGCTCGCCGGAGGCCCGGCCATTGCCGGCATCTGGGTCGGTAGCCTGGCCCTGACCCCGCAATGGGCAGGATTGGCACTGGCGATCGGTGTGGGCGCGATCGCGCAGGTTCTCGTCGAGGTCGGAGCCTACGTCGGGCGCGAGCAAGGTGGTTTGAAGAAGGCCGCAAGCCCGGCCAATGTCGCCGGGTTTGCGCTGGGGATAGCCGTCATGTACGCCACCGGAATGCTGGTGAAGATTTAGGAATTGGAGCCCGGCCCGTGCGCCGGCAAGCCGCGGCGCCGGTCGTCGCGGGCCGCAGCTTCGTCGCGTCAATTGCAGTTGGGTTCCCCGCCGCCTTGCTCCACCTGATGGTCCAGGCCTGACGGCGTTGCCGCGTCAGGTGGTCGGCTTGACGCTTCTCCCCGGCAATGCGAACTCCTCTTTCATGCCTGTCGAATACACCACCGCCGAGCCGGCCCGTCCGTCCCGGCCGCTGCTTGCGGCCATGACGGCAGGTTTCCGGTTGCGCTGCCCGGCCTGCGGCAAAGGCCGGATGTTCCGAGCCTTTCTGAAGGTTGCCGACCGTTGCCCGGAATGCGCCCAGGAGCTGCACCACCACCGGGCTGACGATGCGCCGCCCTACTTCGTGATGCTGATTGTCGGCCACATCGTCGTGCCGCTCGTGCTGGTCGTGGAGACGGCCTACAAGCCCGATTTCTGGCTGCACATGGCGATCTGGCCGGCACTCGCTGTGGTGCTGGCGCTCGTGCTGCTGCCCTGCGTCAAAGGCGCAATCGTCGGGTTGCAGTGGGCGCTCGGCATGCATGGGTTCGGGGCCACCGCCACAGCCGAGCGGCTCGCAAGCTACGGCACGCCATCCGCGACGCCGGCCGGCACCCCATGACCCAGGCTTTCTCCGACACCGGCCGCATACCCGAGCCTGCCAAGCCTGTCCGCCCGCGCGACGCCGGCAGCCTCGTCATCGTCGACACCGCCCAAGGCGCGCCGCGCGTCCTGTTCGGCCGCCGCCGGCCCGATCTCAAATTCGCGCCCGGCAAGTACGTGTTCCCCGGCGGCCGGGTGGATGCAGCCGATGCACGCCTCGAGACCACAGAGGCATTGCCGGAGATCGAACTCCGCAAGCTTCTTTTCGATATGAAGGGCTTTTCGCTTCCACAACGCGCCCGCGCGCTGGCCCTTGCCGCTGTCCGCGAGACCTTCGAGGAGACGGGCTTGTTGGTCGGCCGCCGCGCGAGGGCGGGGGAGACATCGTCCGAGCCGGGGTGGCAGGCCTTCTACGGGATGGGCTTTGCCCCCGATCTCTCGCGTCTCGTCATGATGGCGCGAGCCATCACGCCGAAGGCGAGCCCGAAGCGTTTCGATGCCCGCTTCTTCCTCGTGCCCGCGGACACCGTCGTCCATCGGGTCGACGAGCGCGATCACGAGTTCGGCGACCTCGTCTGGGCAACGTTCGAAGAGGCCCGGGCGCTCGAATTGCACTCGATGACACGCGCCATCGTCGACGATGTCGAGGATCTGTGGGCCGTAGCGGAGGCCGAGCGGGCGCGCCGCCCGGTGCCCTATTACTACGATTATCAGCGAAGTTTGATCGAGTCCGGGACCGCTTCTTGACTTCGAGGTGGTGCTGGCTAGATTGCCCGCCAATCCGTGGCCTCGCGAACTTGCGGGGCTCCCCCAAATCGACCCTCGTGTCGTAACGCGCTAGAGACGATCACCCATGGCCAAGGCCACTACGCTCAAAATCAAGTTGCTCAGCACCGCCGGCACCGGCTTCTTCTATGTGACGAAGAAGAACCCGCGTACGAAGACCGAGAAGCTCGTGATGAAGAAATACGATCCGGTCGTGCGCAAACACGTCGACTTCAAGGAAGCCAAGATCAAGTAGCGCGGCTACGCCGTCAGGCGAGCTTCCCATCACGTCAGAATTGTATTGTGAAGAGAAGTTGGCCGGTCCGCAGCCGTCCGGCAGCGGGGTAAGTCCGTAGACTACGAACCGGCCGACGAGCCGCGATCAAAGAGGGCGTTGACCTTGCGACCCGTACTGTGGGCCAGCGTTTCCGCCGACCGAACTCTCTACTAAGTAGCCCTCGTATGTGTGCTCAAATGCACCAAAATCCGTTCCCGGTCAAGGCACTGGCCGCCGGGCAATCGCCCAGGACCAACCTCTCCCGACTTTAGGGCGACTGCGTCGAACCGCGGAGCGCCAATGGGATTTATGATTAACGGGCGATCGTGACAAAATCACGACGGTGGTCAAAGGTATCCGCCGGGGTTCAGCCTTGAACTGGTCAAGCCGCGTCCGCGACCACCCGGTTCCGGCCCTCGCGTTTGGCGGTGTAAAGCGCCTGATCGGCGCGCTTGAAGATCGCCTCAGCCGTGTCCTCGGCGCGCTCCAGCGCCGCCACGCCGACACTCGCCGTGACCTTCAGTGGCTGCCGGCTCTTGCCGATATCGAAGGTCTCGCTGGCGATCTGGCCACGGATGCGCTCGGCGACCTGGCAGGCCCGCTCGATGTCCGTGTCCGGCATGATGACGATGAATTCCTCGCCGCCGAGCCGGCAGGCCAAGTCCATGCCACGGACGCTGCGCTTCAGGCGCCCGGCGAACTCCTTCAGCACGACATCGCCGATGTCGTGGCCGTAGGTGTCGTTGACGCTCTTGAAGTGGTCGATGTCGGCGACCAGGATCGATAGCGACCGGCCCTTGTGCAGGGCTTCATTCGCGAGACGCTTCAAATGCGTCTCCATGTAGCGCCGGTTGTGGAGGCCTGTCAGTGCGTCGGTGATCGCCTGCTCGACACTCTCCTCGAGGCTCGCCTTGAGGAAATCCGAGTAGCGCTTGCGCTTGATCTGCGTGCGGATGCGGGCCAGCATCTCGTTGCGATCGACGGGACGCTTCAGATAGTCGTTGACGCCCATGTCGAGGGCGCGGAGTAGGCGCGCTTCGCCACCGTGGTCAGCGAGCACGATGATCGGCAGATTGCGCGTGCGCTCGAGCGAGCGGATTTGAGAGCAGAGACGAAGTCCGTCCGCGCCATCGAGATCGAGGCTGATCAGGGCCACGTCGTGCGGGGTTTCGGCAAGCTGCATGAGCGCTTGGTTGGGATCGGAGACGAGGGAGGCCGCGTGCTCCTTCGCCAGCGTATCGACCAGCCGCTGCGCCGAGCGGAGCGCGCTGTCGACGAGCATGATCCGCCCGCCCGCCTTGTCTTGCTCGATGGACCGCGTCGCGTCGTCGAGAACGCCGAGCTCCTGGCGGGTGGCGGCGCGCATCCGCATTTCGTCGTTCAGCACCTTGAGGCGGACGAGATTGCGCACGCGCGTAATGAGCGCGACCTCATCGACCGGTTTGGTGAGAAAATCGTCGGCGCCGGCCTCGAGGCCCTGAACGCGATCGCTCACCTGATCGAGGGCGGTGACCATAACGATGGGAATGTGCTGGGTGACGGCATTGGCCTTGAGGCGGCGGCAAGTTTCGAAGCCGTCCATGCCCGGCATCATGACGTCGAGGAGCACGATGTCGGCGAGCCCGCGGTTGCAGATATCGATGGCGTCGGGTCCGTTGGAGGCGGTGACGACGTCGAAGTACTCAGCCGTCAACCGCGCCTCGAGCAGCTTCACGTTCGTCAGGATGTCATCGACGACCAGAATGCGGGCAGTCATTTCTTGTGTACCCCAGGACCCGGACCGTTTATGGCGTTCCGATGAATTGTTTGATCGTAGCGATGAAGCCCGGCACCGAGATCGGCTTCGAGATGTAGGCTTCGCAGCCGCCTTGCCGGATGCGCTCCTCGTCGCCCTTCATGGCGTAGGCGGTGACGGCGATGACGGGAATGTCGCGCAGATCATCGTCCTCTTTCAGCCACTTCGTGACCTCGAGCCCGGAGATCTCGGGCAACTGGATGTCCATCAGGATGAGCGAGGGGCGATGGGCGCGGGCGAGCGAGAGCGCCTCCATGCCGTTGCGCGTCTGCAGCGTCTTGTAGCCGTGCGCCTCCAGCAGATCGTTGAAGAGCTTCATGTTGAGCTCGTTGTCTTCGACGATCAGAACGGTCTTGGTCATCGTCGATTGCGCCGTGGTCCTAGGAGTGCCGGTGCCGCGCTCCCGCAATATGAGACCCATGTCGAGCTCCAGTCGCTAGAGCACTTTCCGGCCAAGTGGATACCGGTTGGCGACAAGAAAGTGCTCAAAGCCAATAGCCGAGACCGGCTTTTCGATCGGCAAGGATCGGAAAACGGTCTAGGTGAGACGGCCGAACCTCTCTGGGCACCGAATCGGCTGTTCACTTCGCTGGCAGCTTACCCGTTGAGCCGTAACCAATCATTTAAGATGTGGTAACCTTCTCCTCCCGCGGGTCCATTCGTGGTAAATGATTGCCGATCATGCTGAAATCCCGGCAGTCCCCGACGCGCGACGAGGCCGAGACATTGGCCTTTCAGGCCATGGCTTTCCTGGCCGAGGAGCCCGAGCGCCTCGGCCGTTTCCTGTCGCTTACAGGACTGGGCCCGGATGATCTGAGGCGAGCCATGACGACGCCCGCACTCCAGGTGGCCATACTTGGTCACCTGTTGTCCGACGAATCGCTTTTGCTGGTGTTCGCAGCCTCGGCGGGCGTGCCGCCCGATAAGGTCGGCGAGGCTGAGCGGTTGCTTGGCAGTTAGAGCACTTGTCCTTCCAAGTGGAAACCGGTTGGTCGAAAGAAAGTGCTCAAAACCAACAACCTAGAGCGCCGATCTGATTCCATCAGATCGAATAGCGCTCTAGTCTCAGCCGCCGCAGGGCTTGGCGGTCAGGAACTCGATCCCCGACAGCTTGCCATCGAGCCGCAGCGTGCCGTAGTCGAGCTTGACCGACCGGATGACGCCGTTCTGATAGACCCTGAAGAACATCTCGTGCTCGGGCGTGCCTTCACCCTGGCCGGCGGCGGCATTGAAATAGGCGATCGTCACCGGCCAGGACGATTGGCCCTTCAGACGATCGGTATTGGCAATGCCGGTGAGCTCGGTCTCGTCGCCCGGGCTGGATTTGCCGATCACAGCCGTGGTCCGGAAGAATTTCTGGCCGAGGTCGGAACCATCATAGACATTGGCCTCGAAATGCACGTCGCCGCGCTTGGCGGCCGCGATGAGCTGTGCGGTGTGCTGAAGGGGAAAGAGCGCGGCCTCGGGAAAGTCCAGGCTCGTCGGGGCGGGCTTGGTGAGCGCAACCGCGAGGTGTCCGTCGCCGCCGCGTTTCGCCAGGCCGATGGTGGTGTCGGCATCGATCGGCTGCTGGTTCTCGAGATTCTGGATATCGAACTGGAAAGCGGCGCCTTCGGCATCCTCCCAGGTCGTGGTGCGCAGATCGCTCAGCGACGTCGTGCCTTCCCGGTTCGTTATGCTCATGACGAATCTGAGGTTTTGGGAATAACCTTCGCATTGCGAGCCATTGAACTCGAAGACCAGCCGACCGCGCACATCTGCAATGCCGGCTGCGTCGGTGGCTGCGCCGAGCGTGATGTCATAAACGGCCCGATGGGGCACCATCTCGGCGATCTCGGGCAACACGAGGGCTGGCGCCGGACCAAGCGTGCCGGCCAGAATGGCAATAGCGCCGAGCAAGGATCTGTAGTTCCACATTTTTTCCGCTAACCTTCGGTTGGGCTGGTCTGAACCCGTTCCATGGCATCGTGACCGGTTTGTGGTGAGGGTGCAACGCCGGGCCAGGGTGTTTCCGTTTTTCGTTGAATCACTCCAACACCCTAGCTCTTTGGTTTGACGTGCTTCTTTTCGGAAAACCGCTTCGCATCCCGGCCTGCGCCGGGACAGGCTTTTTCCGGAAGCACTCTAGGGGCAATGGTTGCCAGCAGCGCGTTGCCATCCCAGGATAGGCCGACCCTCATCCGGAGCCTCTCATGCCCAAGCTTTCCTGGCCGCTCGGACCCGTTGCCCATCGGGGCCTCCACCGCGCCGAGCGGGGCATCGTTGAAAACACGCTCTCGGCCGTCCTGGCCGGCATGGAGCGCGGCTACGCTGTCGAGGTGGACCTGCAGCCCGCCAAGGGCGAGGAACCCGTGGTTTTCCACGACGAGGAGCTCGATCGCCTGATCGATAGGAAGGGGCTCGTCAAGCACTACACGCCGGCGGAGCTGGCGCGTCTCCCCTTCAAGGGGACCAAGGATCGGATTTTCACCCTCGATGAGCTGCTGGAGTCGGTTGCGGGCCGTGTCCCCCTTGTCATCGAGGTGAAAACCCCGTTCGGAACACCAGGCGACTATGAGCGGGCGATCGCGCGGTCCTGCCGGACCTACACGGGCCCCCTCGCCCTCATGTCCTTCGACCACAAGAGCCTCGTCTATACGAGGGATCTTTTGCCAGACGTGCCGCTAGGCCTGATCTCCTACCGCTGGGACGACGATTGGATGCCGTCGCTCGGCCGCTGGGAGAAGATGAAGTTGCGCAACCTATGGTACCGGCGCGCGGTTGACGCTGCCTTCATTGCCTACGATATCGACGACTTGCCGGCCGGGCCCCCGCTCAAGGCGAAGCGTATGGGGCTGCCGCTCCTGACCTGGGCAGTCAGGACCGAGGCCCAGCGCGCGACCGCCGCCAAGTATGCCGACGCCATCATCTTCGAAGGCTTCGATCCGTGACGGAAGTCACAGTCGTCGATGGCATCGGCGGGATTGATGCGGCGACCTGGGATCGGCTCGCCAATCCCGTTTCCGCCGTCCAGAATCCGACGCTTCGGCATGCCTTCTTTCGCGCGCTCGAGGAGTCCGGCTCGATCGTGCCGGAGGCGGGCTGGCTGCCGCAGCATTTGGTCGCCAAGGATGACAAAGGTGACATTCGCGCGATCCTGCCGCTCTACCTCAAGTCTCACTCCTTCGGCGAATACGTCTTCGACCAGGGTTGGGCGGAGGCCTACGAGCGGCATGGGCTGCGCTACTATCCCAAGCTGCTCTCCGCCGTGCCCGTCACGCCGGTGCCGGGGCGGCGGTTCCTGGTCGCCGACCCGACGGGCGATGCGGCCTACGTCGCGGCGCTGGCGGAGGCCGTCGTCGAAATCGCGCGGCGGCGGAAGCTGTCCTCGGCGCACCTCACCTTCCTCACCGAGGGTGAAGCAGAAGCCCTATCAGGTGAGGGCTGGCTCCTGCGCACCGGCCAGCAGTTTCACTGGACGAACGAGGGCTACACGACATTCGATGACTTCCTGGCGAGCCTAGCCTCTCGCAAGCGAAAGATTTTGAAACGCGAGCGCCGCGATGCGCTGGCCGGCGGCATCGAAGTCGACTGGTTGACGGGACGAGACATCACCGAGGCGCACTGGGATATCTTTTTCGACTTCTACATGGACACCAGCAACCGCAAGTGGGGCTCGCCCTACCTCAATCGCGCGTTCTTCAGCCGGCTGGGCGACACAATGGCGGAGGATGTGCTGCTGGTGACGTGCCGGCGCGGGGGCCGCACGATTGCGGGCGCCCTCAATCTGATCGGCGGCGATACGCTCTATGGGCGTTATTGGGGCTGCCTCGAGCATCAGCCCTTCCTGCACTTCGAGGTCTGCTACTATCAGGCGATCGATTTCGCGATTGCGCGCGGGCTTGCCCGGGTCGAGGCTGGGGCCGGTGGCGAGCACAAGCTGGTGCGTGGATATCTGCCAACGCCCACCTACTCGGCTCACTGGATTGCCGACAGCCGTTTCCGGCAGGCGATCGGCGACTATCTCGGCCGTGAGCGCCGGCATGTCGAAGCTGAAACCGCGGCACTTGCCGAGTATGCCCCGTTCCGGAAGGACAGCGACCCGCGGAGTTAGCGTCCGGTACCCGGCTCTCGCATCAGTCTGGGTAGCCGCTCCGAAAGGCTCATGCCCCGCTTCATCAGAGCACGCCGGAAGGACGGGCTCGCATTGGCCAGATGCAGGCCGGCGCCGCGCAAAAGCTGGAGCGGCAGCAGGCCCGAATAGAGCGAGCGATCGAGGGTATCGACCAGTAGCGCGCTTGCATCCACGTCCGGCTTGCGGTCGCGGGAGTAAGCATCGAGTGTGTCCGGGGCCCCTGGGTCGCGCGCGCCGCGGCGGCCTGCGTCGGAGATGGCATCGAGCAGACTAGCCACATCGCGAAAGCCGAGATTGAGGCCCTGGGCCCCGATCGGCGGGAAGGCGTGCAGGGCCTCGCCGGCCAATGCCACGCGCCCCTGGGCAGCCGGCTCAGCGACCAGCCCTTCGAGGGGAAAAACCCGGCGCGCGCCAATGCCTTCGATGCGGCCGAGCAGGCCGTGCAGGTGGCCGCTCAGCTCGACGATGAATGCGCGATCGTCTAGCTGGCCGAGGCGCGCGGCTTCTGGCGGACGCTCGACCCAGACGATACTCGAGGCCTGGCCCGGCAGCGGCACGGTGGTGAGAGGGCCCGCAGGCCGGTGCAGCTCGGTCGAGACAAAGGTGTGAGGTCGCGAATGTTGGATGCTCGCGACGACTGCGGCTTGCGGATAGCTCCACCGCCGTGTGCGGAAACCACCGAGAGCCCGGCATGCGGATTGGCGGCCGTCGGCACCGACCACAAGCCGGCCGTGCAAGACACGGTCCGAGTCGAGGCCTGCCGCGACATGCCCCGGACTGCGGTCGAGGGTGGAAATACTCGAATGAACAATCGTCTGTGGTGGTGTCAGAGTGCTCAATCGGTGCAACAGGGCGTGGACCAGCGCCGTGTGGGGGACATTCAGGCCGAACTCCGGCAGGCCGACATCGCGGGACTCGAAGACAACTTCAGGGGCCCGGATCAAATAACCGGTATCGTCCAGCAGCCGGATCGTGCGGAGGGGCGCTGTGGCATCCGTGGGCAAAGTAACGTCGAGGTGCCCGAGAAACCGCAGCGAGGGCTGAAACAGCGCGAAAGTCCTCGGATCGAGCGGCGGCTCGGCCCCCGCTGGCGCGGCACCGGCCAAAGCGACGGTGTGACCCGACAATCGCAGGCCAATCGCGCTCGCGAGGCCGACGGGACCGCAGCCGGCAATCAGACAATCAACATCTTGGAGAAGCTCAATCACAGCGACGAGCGATAATCGCAAATCTGTTTTTCGGGGAGATGGCGCGTTGGCGCGCACGATTCGAGTGCCGAGCCCAGGCGAAGGCCCTAAATGTGCGAAAGTGGCTGTGGATGAGTGGGGAAATGCGGTGCGACCTGGGGCGTTTTGAAGTGGCTTTCGAGCTATTGTTGCCTTCCTGCCGCGGCGCGTCCTGAAGGGCTAACGTCTTGTTAAGAAGCTGCATTTCTTCACTGTTTCGCCATCACTGTAAACGGTAGGTTAACAAAAACGTTGCGGCTCGGCCACAATCCCTGGGTTTCCCTACCCATCCCGGGTTCAAGTGCTAGACTTGGCCTGACCAACTGCCCTATGCCTGATCCCACGAAGTCGAGTCGTGTCCGCCAGTTCCGGTGTCTGGGCCAATCGCCAAGACCCGCCCTCGTCCCCGCGGCACGGACTTTTCCTTAACTCCAGTATCCGTTGTGTCGACTGAGTTGCGTCCGGTTGCCGGCGAATGCGCTATGTGCGCTGAGCTGCGTCCGAGGCGAGCGGGTGCGTGAGCACCTATCAACATCGAAGATCTTCGAAACGAACTGAAGTGGAGATGGAAATGATTGGGGGACTGATGAAAACGACCAGTCGCTTCGCCATCGCCGCTGCGGCCAGCTTCTTGGTGGGTGGTTTTGCGCTAACCCCTGCGAACGCAGCTGACCTTGGCGGCGACTGCTGTGCAGACCTCGAAGAGAGGGTTGCAGAGCTCGAGGCTACGACGGTCCGTAAGGGCAACAGGAAAGTGTCGGTGACCCTTTATGGTTGGGTCAACGCCGGCATCACCTGGTACGACACGGGCGAAGAGTCCGATGTCTACGTCGTCGACACCGACACGGCTTCTTCCCGTATCGGCGTCAAGGGCTCCGGCCAGATCCGGCCGGGTCTCGAGGCAGGCTATCGCCTCGAGATGAAGGCTGCCGGCGACGACCTGAGCGGCACGGCGGCGAACGATGGCGACGATGGTGCCGGTGGCGGTTCGTCTGTCAACAACGTGCGGCTCCGTCACGCGAGCTGGTACTTGAAGCATGATCAGCTCGGTACGCTGACCGTCGGCCAGACCGACGGCGCAGCAACCGGCATCGAGAGTATCGACCTCTCGGGCGCCGCAAGCTGGATCAGCTACAACGGCGCGCAGGACTGGAACTTCTCGTACGGCATCTTCAACCCGGTGGCCAACGCATACACGGGCCTGATCTGGGGTAGCGTGCTGGACGATTTCGATGTCAGCCGTCACAGCGCGATCCGCTACAACTCTCCTACTTTCGCTGGGTTTGATTTCTCGGCGTCTTGGGGCGAGGACGATCGTTACGATCTGGCTCTCCGGTACTCGAATGACTGGAACGGCCTGAGCGTGGCAGCAGGTGTCGGTTATAGCAACATTTCCGATGAGGCTTGCGACGCGGTCAGCGGTGTTGATGCGCTTGGAAACCCGCTCGTCGTCAATGGCGAGTGCGACTTCCAGTCGGGTGAAGCCGGCGAGACCGACATCTTCCTGGCTTCATTGTCGCTCTACCATGCCTCTTCTGGCCTGTTCGGCGTGTTGAGCTATGGCGAGCGTGATCTCAACATCGTCGGCATCGACAGTGCCACCAACTGGTACGGCAAACTTGGTATCCGTCGGAATTGGACGGGGCACGGCGAGACGGCCCTCTATGTGGAGTACACCCACAGCGAGGACGTGACGCCCGGCACCGAGGGTGACCAGTGGGGCTTGGGCGTGGGTCAGGACATCGACGCCATCGGCGGCACGATGTACCTCGGCTACCGTCACTCCGAGGCTGATCTCGGCCCCGGCATCACGACCGACGATCACGACCAGATCTTGACGGGCATGGTTCTGCCCTTCTGATCCGATCACAATCTGATCGACACGGAAAAGGCGCCGCGAGGCGTCTTTTCTGCTTTTGAGCCTCCATTCACGAGCAGTGCCCCTTCCACCACCCTATTTTGGCCGAATCCACCTGCGATTTTGTGGTTGGTTTTGTTGGTTTGGAGCATTGTGGCCATAGACTTGTGGCCTTGACGCCACAAGTTGATTCGAATCCAGGCCTCAGACTTGGAATCAGGGTTTACGCCAGCGATCCCGTCCGTTTAATGGGGGTGCCTGACGCGGAGTTCTCCAGTGGCTCTAAAGTCGGGGCCCGCCAAATCGGTGGGGTTCAAGACGGCGGCCGTTGCCGCTGGAGTTGAGCAGTCAGGTAGTAACTGGTGGAGTGGAGATGGAAATGGTTGGGGGACTTAAGAGGACATCCAGTCACTTTGCCATCGCCGCGTTGGCCAGCGTTTTGGTGGGTGGCGTTGCCGCGTCCCCCTCTCAGGCCGCTGACCTTGGTGGCGATTGCTGTGCGGATCTCGAGGAGCGCGTTGCTGAGCTCGAGGCGACCACGGTACGCAAGGGCAACCGGAATGTGAGCGTTACGCTCTACGGTTGGGTCAATGCGGGCATCACTTGGTATGACACAGGTGAAGAGTCTGACGCCTATGTGGTCGACACCGATACGGCATCGACCCGCATCGGCGTCAAGGGCTCGGGCAAGATCAAGCCGGGCTGGGAAGCGGGCTATCGCCTTGAGTTGAAGGCGGCTGGCGACGATCTGTCTGGTACTGCTGCCAATGACGGCGATGATGGTGCCGGCGGTGGAAGCTCACTTAACAACGTTCGCGTCCGGCACGCTGCTTGGTGGATCAGCTCCGAGCAGCTCGGCAAGGTGACCGTCGGTCAGACCGATGGCGCCGCGACGGGCATCGAGAGCATTGATCTCTCCGGGCCGGCGAGCTGGATCAGCTACAACGGCGCGCAGGACTGGAACTTCTCGTACGGCATATTCAACCCGACAACCGGTTCGTATACCGGCTTCATCTGGGGCGATGTGATGGACGATTTCGACGTGTCGCGTGGCAGCCAGATCCGCTATGACACGCCGTCGATCGCGGGCTTCATGGCATCTGCGTCATGGGGTGAGGATGATCGGTATGACGTTGCTCTCCGCTACTCAGGGGAGTGGAGTGGTCTCGCGGTCGAGGCAGGCGTCGGCTACAGCAACTCGAGCGATGAGCGGTGCGATGCGGTCAGCGGTGTTGATGCGCTTGGAAACCCGCTCGTTGTAAACGGGGAATGCGACTTCCAGACCGGCGAAGCCGGCGAAGTTGAAGTGTTCCTGGCCTCGTTGGCTCTCTTTCACTCGCCGTCCGGCATCTTCGGCGTCGCGAGCTACGGTGAGTTCGACCGCAACATCGCTGGCATCGACAGCGCCACCAACTGGTATGCCAAGCTCGGTTGGCGGAAGAACGTCACCGGCATGGGTGAGACGGCCATCTACGGCGAGTACACCCACTCCGAGGACGTGACTCCCGGCACCGAGGGTGACCAGTGGGGCGCTGGCGTCGGCCAGGATATCGACGCGGTCGGTGGTACTCTGTACCTCGGCTATCGTCACTCCGAGGCTGATCTCGGCGCTGGCATCACCACGGACGAGCATCATCAGGTCCTCGGCGGCATGGTTCTGCCCTTCTGATCTGACGATCATCTTAGACTGCGGAAGGGGCGCCACTCGGCGCCCCTTCTCATTGTGCGCCAGGCATGGCGCGTGGTGCGCGAGCACCGTTTGGCCGGGGTGGTATCCGGCCGATGACTTGGAGGTGGAAGTCCTCTGCGGGCCCTGGGTGTGGGAACCGCTAGCCGAACAGCAAGGGTGTCCGGAGCGATCCGGGATCTGAAGGAAGCTGCAGGCAAAGTGCCGGCCTGACGAACAGGAAGCGCATATGAGGCGTCTGCACTCGGGCGAGGAGGCAATGCTCTCCAAAGCCCGGTTCACCCCGGAGGGTGCAGCCGTAGATGCGACAGGTATACGGCATGAAGGTCACGCGTCTTACCCTGGGAAGTCTGCCGTTCTGCCCAATCCCTCCGGGGAGCGTGTGCTACCGGCGCTGCAAGGCGTCGGGATGGGGCGGCAGATGACAGCAGACGCCGTAGTAGCCGAACCGATCGGCGAAGGGCTGAACATGAACGCCGGATGGAGCCCGGTCCTTCGATGACGACAAGAGATGCAGAAGACGGGGCCGAGATGCCCCGTGCCCGCCAGGAGGGTAGCGGCCGGAAGCCGCGAGAGCAGGGGATGGGTGTGTCAAACGTCACGGCAGGACCGGACCACTCCGCCCCGGAGGCGCAGGTGCGGCTGATGGAGTTGGTGGTCAGTCGCGAGAATATGATGCGGGCCTACACCCGCGTGGTCGGGAACAAGGGTGCGGCGGGCATCGACAAGATGTCGGTTGCGGACCTGAAGCCCTTCCTCGTCGAGCACTGGCCGCGCATCAGAGAAGAGCTGCTGGCAGACCGGTATCAGCCGCAAACCGTGCGCGGGGTGGAAATCCCCAAGCGTCATGCGGGAACGCATGCCTCCGGCATGACCGGCGGGGTGCGCCTACTCGGCATCCCGACGGCGGTGGACCGATTGATCCAGCAGGCGCTGCATCAGGTGCTGATGCCGCTGTTTGATCCAGGCTTCTCACCTCACTCCTACGGCTTCCGTCCGGGACGGAGTGCGCATGACGCGGTGAAGGCTGCCAAGGCTCACGTGGCCAGCGGCCGACGCTTCGTCGTCGATATGGATCTCGAGAAGTTCTTTGACCGTGTGAACCATGACGTGCTGATGGCACGGGTGGCGCGCAAGGTTGGAGACAAGCAGGTGCTGCGGCTGATCCGCCGCTATCTGCAGGCTGGGTTGATGCTCGACGGGATCGAGACGGTCCGGCAGGAAGGAACACCACAAGGTGGACCTCTCTCGCCGCTGCTGTCGAACATTCTGCTCGACGATCTGGACAAGGAACTCGAACGCCGAGGCCATGCCTTCTGCCGGTACGCGGACGACTGCAACATCTACGTTGCCTCCAAGCGCGCGGGTGAGCGGGTGATGGCCTCGGTCACACGGTTCTTGTCCGAGCGGCTGAAGCTCACGGTCAACGTCGCCAAGAGCGCCGTCGACCGGCCCTGGCTCAGAGCGTTCCTCGGCTTCTCGATGACGGCCCATAAGGAGCCGCGCTTGCGCGTGGCGCCCAAGAGCGTGGTCCGCTTCAAAGGCAAGCTGAAAGACCTTCTGCGCCAAGGGCGTGGACGCAACATTGCACGGACCGTCAAGGACCTCGCGCCCCTCTTGCGCGGCTGGATCGGATACTTCCGGCTGGCCGAGGCGAAGGGCATCTTCGAGGACCTCGATGGCTGGATGCGGCGCAAGCTGCGCTGTGTCCTATGGCGGCAATGGAAGCGGCCGCGTACGCGCAAAGCGCGTCTGATGCAGCGGGGGCTCAGTGAGGATCGGGCACGAGCATCGGCCAGCAACGGCCGAGGCCCCTGGTGGAACGCCGGGGCCAGCCACATGAACGACGCCTTCCGGGCCGCCTTCTTCGCCACCCTCGGGCTGCCCTCACTTCAGATGGAGCACCGACGCATCAATCGCGTATCATGAACCGCCGGATACGGAACCGTACGTCCGGTGGTGTGGGAGGACGGCGGGGGCAACCCCGCCTCCTACCCGATCCTGCGGGCCGTCTTGCCCGATGGGTGGCAAGACGATAGCTCTGACGGCCATGACACTGCAGTACGACATCCTCTCCATTGGCGAACCACTCTACGAGCTGAGCCAAGGATCCGACGGGCGCTTCACGCCGGGTTTCGGC
>JANNSX010000449.1:0-3309 GCA_031403155.1 Hyphomicrobiaceae bacterium | reverse complement strand
GCCGCGACCATCGAGGACATGTACCAGCCCGATCGCTACGCGCGGACCGCCGCCGGCACGCTGACGGTGGCAGGGACGTGAGGGTGAGTTGCATTGCATTAAGGTGCGGCGACAATGGTTTTCCTCCCCCTCTTGATGGGGGAGGACACCGCGCCTTGGGTTTAGCGTCAGCTAAACCCTTAGGCGCGGTTAGGTGGGGGTGGACGCCGCTTGCAGTGAGTTTCCCTGCCAGCCCCAACGAAAAACAACACCCCCACCTAGGCGCGCCTAAGGACTTAGTTGCTTCGCACCTAAGTCCCAGGCGCGCGGTCCTCCCCCATCGAAGGGGGAGGAAAGGAAACTGTGGGTATTTGCGATGAGTTGGACGCTCAGCGCAGTACTGATACCGAATCCGGTTGATCGGCTCACGGCCGTAGGGCGCAATAGGCCCACGCTTCGGGGGCCGTATTGCGCCGCCTCGGGTTCGACTTTCATTGGCGGAGGCGGAGCACTCGCCGTGCCCGCGGCTGGCGCAATACGGCCTGAAGAGGCCTATTGCGCCCTACAAGCTACGCCGGATTTCGGATCCGATCAGCCGGAGACGGTATGACCTGCTTGCGCGGCCGTGACGGTGGAGATGGCGTGCGGGAGAATCTCTGGCTGAAGATTGTGCGGTTGACCGCGCTCATCACCGGAGCAAGCACAATCGCTCTGGCAGCCGCCCTCACCATCGCCCTCCACCAGATCGGCCCGCCGCTCCTTGTGCCCATCGATCGCGGCTCGGTCATTGTCGTCGATCAGAAGAACCGGTTGCTGCGCGCCTTCACCACGCCGGAAGGCCGCTGGCGGCTGCCGACCTCGGCCGACGACGTGCATCCGCGCTATCTCGCGATGCTCAAGGCCTACGAGGACCGGCGGTTCGAGGAGCATTGGGGCGTCGACCCGTTCGCGGTGGCGCGCGCGACGACCCAGCTCGTCCGCAACGGCCGGCCCATTTCAGGCGGCTCGACGTTGACGATGCAGGTCGCGCGCCTCATCGAGGAGCGGCACGACCGGACGGCGACGGCTAAGCTCCGGCAGATGCTGCGCGCGCTTCAGATGGAGCGGCATCTCACCAAGCGCCAGATCCTCGACCTCTATCTCGAGCTCGCGCCCTTCGGCGGAAATCTCGAAGGCGTGCGCGCGGCCTCGCTGGCCTATTTCGGGAAGGAGCCGTTGCGCCTCTCGGTCGGCGAGGCTGCCCTCCTCGTGGCGCTGCCGCAATCACCGGAAGCGCGCCGGCCGGATCTGCGT
Source organism: Hyphomicrobiaceae bacterium (assembly GCA_031403155.1). Taxonomy (GTDB): domain Bacteria; phylum Pseudomonadota; class Alphaproteobacteria; order Rhizobiales; family Hyphomicrobiaceae; genus JANNSX01. The sequence continues at coordinate 2,037 of JANNSX010000449.1, read as the reverse complement.
CCGCAAACCGCCAGGAAAGCGCGCGACCGCGTGCTCGACCGGATGCGGGAAGCGGGCGTCATCACGGATGCCGAAGCCCTGCATGCCAAGAGCGAGCCGGTTCCAACCGCCCGCAAGGCCTTCCCGCAGATCGCGCCGCATCTGGCCGAGGAGTTGGTTGCGATCGCGCCGGCGGCGGACATCATCCGCACGAGCATCGACCGCGACCTGCAATCGGCGCTGGAATTGCTCGCGCGCGACAGCGCCGTCGCCGCCGGGCCGCGCCTCTCCGTCGCCGTCCTCGCGATCGAGCATGAGAGCGGACGGATCATCGCTCATGTCGGCTCGGCGGGCTATCTCGACAACACCCGCTTCGGCGCTATCGACATGGTGAAAGCCGTGCGCTCGCCGGGCTCCACCTTGAAGCCGATCATCTATGGCTTGGGCTTCGAGGCGGGCCTCGCGCATCCCGAGATGATGATCGAGGACACGCTGACCCGCTTTGGCGCCTACGTCCCTGAAAATTTCGACGACGAATTCCACGGCACGGTGTCGATCCGGCAGGCGCTCCAGCTCTCGCTCAACGTGCCGGCGGTGAAAGTGTTGGAGGCCGTTGGCCCGGCACGGCTCACGGGCCGCCTGACAGACGTGGGCGCTCACTTCAAGCTGCCGCCCGCGACCGCGCCGTCCCTCGCCGTGGCGCTTGGCGGCTTTGGCCTGTCGCTTATGGATCTGGGCCAGCTTTACACCGCGATTGCGCGCGGTGGAGAAAGCGTTCCGCTCTCCGTGCTCGCCGATGATGCGGATCGGCCAACAAAAACTCGCGGCAAGACGCTGCTATCGCCGGTCGCCGCCTGGTACGTGACAGACATCCTTGCGGGAACGCCTCCACCCGTGAACGCCAAGCGCGGCGCCATCGCCTACAAGACCGGCACCTCCTACGGCTATCGCGACGCCTGGGCGGCGGGCTTCGACGGCAAGCACACCGTGCTCGTGTGGATCGGCCGGCCGGACGGCGTGCCAACGGCGGGCCTCACCGGCTTGAACTCCGCGGCACCCATTCTCTTCGATGCCTTCCTGCGCATCGGCGAGCGCCGCGTTGCACTCCGCAGTGCGCCCGACGGCGCGCTCATTGCCTCGGGCAGCGCGCTGCCGCCGCCGCTCCGCCGCTTCGCCGCCGACCGACCTGAAGTTTCGACCAGCACCTACGCAGACGCGCCCGTCGCCATCGCCTTCCCGCCGGACAAGGCCGCGCTCGAGCTGATGACGGACATGGAAGGCAAGCCCCGCCCGCTCGTGCTCAAGGCCGAGGGCGGCGTGTTGCCGCTCGTGTGGATGGCGAACGGCGCACCGATCGCAACATCGACGCATCGCCGCGAGATCACCTATGCGCCGGACGGGCGCGGCTTCCTGAAGCTTTCCGTCATCGACGCCACCGGCAAGGTCGACCGTGTGCTGGTTGAGCTCAAGTAGGGGCACCTGCGGTCGCCCGTCTCGACCATCGTGCCCTGCCGCTAGACGGGCGAGCGGCGGGTCGCCCCCACAAATGGCTCAGCCCGGCCTACAAGGGATCATGAAAACTCTCAGGCCATTCCCGTTCGTCGCCGCACTCTTAACCGCGATCATCGCCGCCTGCAGCGACACCCCCGACGCACCGCCGCTACCGCCGCTCAGTGCCGACATCGCCCAGACCTCGACCTCCGGGATTTCCTCCGGCGCCTACATGGCCGGGCAGTTTCAGATGGCGCATGGCGAGATCGTCGTCGGCGCGGCGATCATTGCCGGCGGGCCCTACGGCTGCGCCGAGAGCGCGTTTGCCGGGCTCGTACCAGGACCGGGCGCTGCGATGTTCAATCTCAACAAGGCGATTAGCGGCTGCATGCTGGACGGCATGCGATTTTGGGGCGTGCCGGATGCGGAGTGGCTGGCGGAGAAGGCCGCGCGACGCGCCGAGAAGGACGAGATCGATCCGATATCGGCCAGCAAGACCGACCGCATCTACCTCTTCACCGGCACACGCGATCGGATCGTTGCCAGCCGCATCGTCCGCCGCACGGC
>JANNSX010000448.1:0-6524 GCA_031403155.1 Hyphomicrobiaceae bacterium | reverse complement strand
CGCCACGGCTATCGAGCTGCTGCTCGGCGATAGCGTCGAGCGCCGGTTGAACCGCATCAACGTGATCGATTTTGCCAGGACCAACGGTCTCGACGAGACCAAGTCGATCGGCGGTTTCCTGCAGGCGGCGCGCCTCGGCCTGTTCGACATGTCGTGGAATGTGCTCTGTCCAGGTTGCAGCGGCGTGCTGTCGGCTGGAACGACGCTCAAGACCGTCGATCGGGACGAGTACAATTGCGCGCTGTGCTCGGCCGGCTATGAGCCGACGTTGGACGAGATGGTCGAGGTAACGTTCACGGTGTCGCCGCGGGTCCGCAAGATTGCCGCCCACGATCCCGACCGGCTGCCGTTCGCGGAGTATTTCCGCCAGGTCTTCTGGGCCTCCGGCATCGATCTCCCCGAGCAGTTCGAGCATCTATTGGATGACATGACGCTGGAACGGCTCGAGCTGCCGGCCAAGGAGCGGGCTATCCTCTCGCTTAATCTCGAGCCGCAGTTCCTGATCGTGTTCGATCCGGTCACGCACGCAGCCCAGTTCCTGGAGGTCGCGGGCGATCCGACGCGCGAGCGCCAGACGGCCACCGTCGTGCTCGACGAGATGTTGCAACAGAACGACACCATCACGGTGAGACCGGGCCCGCTGCGCCTGACGATCGAGAACCGCGCCGACCGGCGCACGCTGCCGGGCGTTTGGATCGCCAACGACGCGATGCACGACCTCCTCGGGCGGCGCAAAGACTTCCTCACGGCCAAGCGGCTGCTCAGCCATCAGACGTTCCGCGACCTCCACCGCACCGGCTTTCTCGGCCTCGACCAACGGCTGAAGATCACGTCGCTGACCTTCATGTTCACCGACCTCAAGGGCTCGACACAGCTATACGACCGGGTCGGCGACCTCGCCGCCTTCGAGCTCGTGCTCGCCCACTTCCGCGTGCTCGAGAAGATCGTCGCCGAACATTCGGGCGCCGTTGTCAAAACCATCGGCGACGCGGTGATGGCGACCTTCTCGACCCCGCAAGACGCGGTCTCGGCGGCACTCGACATGCGGGGGGCCATGCGCCGGTTCAATGCCGAGCACGGCGGTATAGAGGAGGAGTTTCTGCTGAAGATCGGCCTGCACGAGGGGTCGTGCCTCGCCGTGACGCTCAACGACCGGCAGGACTACTTCGGCCAGACCGTGAATGTCGCCGCCCGCGTGCATGCCCTGGTCGAGAGCCAGGAAATCATCGCCACGCAAAGCGTCGTCGAGGATACTCACGCGCGCCGCGTGCTCGATGACAGCCGGATCGAACCGATCAGGCGCGAGCACCAGTTGCGTGGGCTCAAGGACAAGACCAGCCTCTATGTGCTGCCGTGATTCATATTAGGACGGTATCCGGTTTTCAGCCGCAAGGCGGTGGCAAGGGTTGATCGACCATTTCTCCATCGGCGTCCGCAATCTCGATGCGGCAATGGCCTTCTATGATGCGGCGCTGGCGCCGCTCGGGTTGCGGCGGCTTGAGACGCTGGTGAGCGAGGGCGCGGAGCATCCGTTCCATTCAGCGTCGTACGGGCGAGATGGCGGGCCGCTGACCTTCTGGCTCGAGGAGCGACCGACGGCCGCTCCGGCCGCCCCAGGCTTCCACATCGCCTTCGCCGCGTCCGATCGGGCGAGCGTGCATGCCTTCCATGCGGCGGGCCTCGCCAATGGCGCCCGCGACAACGGCGCGCCGGGCCTGCGCGAGCACTACGCGCCCGGCTACTACGCCGCCTTCCTCGTCGATCCCGAAGGCTGGCAACTCGAGGCGGTCACGTTCTCGCCGACCTGAACACGACTGCCTACTGCCTACTCCCTACTCCCTACGCCCTCCCCATCCACCATTTCTCATCCCCCGTTTACCCTTCATTAACCTTCCCCGCCGACACTCGCCGAAACGAACATATGACGAACAAACGGTCGGCGGGGAGGCTGGCAATGGCTGCCGAGGCGCTACAGCAGATCGAATACGACTCTGGCACGGACGAGCTGCCATTGGGCGGCGACCTCGACGATGCCGTGCGCTCCTGGCTCTCGCATCTGTCCGGCGAGCGCGGCCTCGCGGAGAAAACGCTCGAGGCCTACGCCCGCGACGTCCGCCAGTTCCTGGGAAGCCTGGAAGTCCAGCTCGGGCATATGCCTTGCCTCGCCGACATGGCGACGCTCGAACCGAAGGTTTTCCGCACCTTCATGTCGAGCCGCCGCCGGCTCGGCACGGCGCCCCGCTCGCTCTCCCGGCAGATGTCGGCGATCCGTATGTTCTTCCGCTATCTCGACACCAACGAGCTGGCGGGCAACCGCGCCGTCATGGCGGTCGAGCTGCCGCGCGTGCCCCACTCCATTCCGAAACCGTTGACGGTCGCGAAGGCGCTCGCGCTCGTCGAGGGCGACGCAGGCCAGTCGGAAGATTGGATCAAGGCGCGCGATACCGCCGTGATGATGCTGCTCTACGGCTCGGGCCTGCGCATTTCGGAGGCGCTCGGCCTGTTGCGCAAGGATGCGCCCATCGACGGCCGCGACGTGCTCCTAATTCGCGGCAAAGGCGGCAAGGAGCGGCTCGTGCCGGTGCTGCCGGTCGCGGGTGCCGCAATCGCGCGATACCTGGAGCTCTACCCCTATCCGCTGGAGATGGCGGGGCCCCTGTTCCTCGGCGCGAAGGGCGGCCCCTTGAGCCCGCGCATCATCCAGTTGCTGATCGAACGCATGAGGTCTGCGCTCGGATTGCCGGAAACGGCGACACCGCATGCGCTGCGGCATTCCTTCGCCACGCATCTGCTCAGCGCCGGCGCGGATCTCCGCCAGATCCAGGAGCTGCTCGGTCACGCCTCTCTGTCGACGACGCAGACCTACACCGAGGTCGATCGCGACCGGCTGCTCCAGGTTTATGACGCGGCGCACCCGAGAGCTTGATCAAGACTCTTGAATGCCCGTCCCGCTCGCGCGATGATCGCGAATCATCACCGTACGGCATGCGGCAGGCACCCGTGGCGAAATCGGCACCGGCAAAGTCCAAGGCAAAGTCCACCACCCGCACCGGCGGCTGTCTGTGCGGGCATATCCGCTTCGAGGCCGTGGGCCCCGCCGGCAAGCCGCACACCTGCTCCTGCACCATGTGCCAGCGCCATTCGGGGGCACCCACGCTCGCCTGGGTCGAGTTCCCGCGAGACAAGGTGAAATGGACCGGCCCGGGCGGCGCGCCGTCGACCTGGCGATCGTCGGATTTCTCGAGCCGCGCTTTCTGCTCCAAATGCGGCAGCACGCTCGGCGCCGTCGACGACGCCCCGACCATTGCCCTTGTCACCGGCACCTTCGACAAGCTCAAAGCCCGGGATCTCATCCCGAAAAGTCACTCCTTCAAGGGCGCGCGACCAAAGTGGTGGCACATCGAAATCGCGGACGCGTGATCGGAAATGGGGTATCTACCGAGTTGCACAGACGGATTTGCTTCTTATGTAGACGGTGGCGTGCAGAGAGTAGGCATTAACCACACGTTAAGGAGAGGCTCCATGGCCCGGTCGCTGGTCGTACTCGCCGCAGTTGTCTCTATCGCCGCCTCATCCGCACCCGCCGCCGCGGAGTCCATCCTCGAAGGCAACTGGAGCGGCAGCGGTTATGTGCAGCCCTCGAATGGCGAGCGTGAGAATGTCACCTGCAAGGTGAACTACCACCAGCTCAACGACACCGTGCACGCCGTCAAAGCCACCTGCGCTTCCGCTTCCATGAAGATCGTCCAGACGGGGCAGATATCGACCGTTCGCGAAGGCCGCTACATCGGCGATTTCGCCAACCTCGAGTACAATATCTCCGGCAGCGTCCGCGTCGTCGTCAGCGGCAATACGCAGAACGTGACGTTCACGAGCGCCTCCGGTGGGGGCACGCTGGCGCTGAAGCGGCGTTAACGGGCCGGCGCTGGCCTATTGCCGGTTGTTGGCAATTCGTCACACTACGCCACCCACCGCTTTCGTAAGTGACGGTAATTCAAAGAGTTGCTGGATAATCGAGCGGGCTCGGCGCCAATTCACCGTTAACCAAACCTTACTCAGAGCTGGCTTTTTGCTGGCGGGCTCGCCCATAGTCTTGGCTGGGACTACGGGGTTGTCACTGAGTTAAGGATTCCGAACGATGTTGCGTACGTCTTTTGTCGCCGCCCTTTTGCTTGCCGTCACCACCGCTGCTTCAAACGCCTCCTCGCTCGAAGGCACCTGGACGGGCGCCGGCTACATGCAGCCGGCCTCCGGCAAGCGCGCGCCGGTCACCTGCAAGGTCGAGTACAGCAAAGCGTCCGCAGCCGTCCACACCGTCACCGCAACTTGCTCGGCCGGTCCCCTGACCATCGTCCAGACCGGCAAGGTCAAGGCTGTCAGCGATAGCCGCTATGTCGGCAATTTCAGCAACTCGGCCCATCAGGTCGCCGGCAGCGTGCGCGTCACCATCTCCGGCAGCGCCCAGAAGATTGTCTTCAAGGGCAAGGATGGCGAAGGCGCGCTGGCGCTGAAGAAGCAGTAGGCGCCGCGCCGGCATATCCGCACTCTCGTCCGCTCGCCTTGCCCTGGCCCCCCTCCCGCGCTATCCCGTGCTGCAGAGCAGCATTCCGGGCCGGGCGACGCTACGCCCAGCACCCAGCGCAAGGAGAGACCAGGACATGGCGCGTAATCGCATTGCTTTGATCGGCTCGGGCATGATCGGGGGAACGCTGGCGCATCTGGCGGCCGCCAAGGAACTCGGCGACGTCGTGCTGTTCGACATCGCCGAGGGCATCCCGCAGGGCAAGGCGCTCGACATCTCGCAGAGCACGCCGATCGAGGGTACGGACGTGTCGCTGCGCGGCGCCAATGCCTATTCGGAGCTCGAAGGCGCGGATGTGGCGATCGTCACCGCTGGCATAGCGCGGAAACCCGGCATGAGCCGCGACGACCTCCTCAGCATAAACCTCAAGGTCATGGACCAGGTCGGCGCCGGCCTCAAGAAGTACGCGCCCAACGCCTTCGTTATCTGCATCACCAATCCGCTCGACGCCATGGTCTGGGCGCTGCAGAAGGCCTCCGGCCTGCCGCACCATCGGGTCATCGGCATGGCGGGCGTGCTCGACAGCTCGCGCTTCCGTACCTTCCTGGCGCAGGAGCTTGGTGTCTCCGTCGAGGACGTGACGGCCTTCGTGCTCGGCGGCCACGGCGACACCATGGTGCCGCTGGTGCGCTACTCGACGGTCGCGGGCATTCCGCTGCCCGATCTCATCAAGATGCGCTGGCTGACCGAGGACCGGCTCGAGCAGATCGTCAAGCGCACGCGCGAGGGCGGCGCCGAGGTGGTGAACCTTCTCAAGTCGGGCTCGGCCTACTACGCGCCAGCGGCCTCCGCCATTCAGATGGCCGAGAGCTATCTCAAGGACAAGAAGCGCGTGCTGCCCTGCGCCGCCTATCTCAATGGCGAGTACGGCGTGAAGGGGCTTTACGTCGGCGTGCCCGTCGTCATCGGCGCGCAAGGCGTCGAGCGCATCGTCGAGATCGACCTCAACATGCGCGAGCGCTCGGCCTTCATGCAGTCGGTCGAGGCCGTGAAGGCACTCGTCGAGGCCTGCCAGAAGATGGCGCCGAATTTGGGGGCGTGAGAAGAAAAGCGTAAGTCGTGAGTGGTAAGTCGTAAGAGGCTATGCTCGACTTCGACTTCGACTTCGACTTCGACAACGACTTACGATTTACGATCTTACCACTTACGACTTTCCGGAGCACCCCGCCCATGTCCCGCTACGCCATCAACTCCAAGAAGCTCCCCAAGGCCGGACCCTACTCGCATGCGGTGGCGGTGAAGGGTCTCGTCTATTTCTCCGGCCAGGTCGGGCTCGATCCCAAGAGCGGCAAGCTCGTCGGCCCCGACATCACGAGCCAGACGAAACAGACCTTCAAGAACATCGGTGTCGCGCTGAAAGAGGCCGAGTGCGATTTCGGCGACGTCATCAAGGTCAACGTCTTCCTCTCCGACATGAACGACTTCACCGGTATGAACGCGGTGATGGCGGAAGTGTTCGAAGAGCCCTATCCGGCCCGCACCACCATCGGCGTCGCGGCGCTGCCGTTGAATGCCAAAGTCGAGATCGAGGTCATCTGCGAGAACGGACCGTTGACGCCGTAATGTGAGGGAATAGGGAGTTGGGAATAGGGAGTAGGGGGACGGAGTTCGCCTATCTCGCTTTCCCTACTCCCTATTCCCTACTCCCTGAAGCGGAGCTTCCCATGAATATCCACGAATACCAGGCCAAAGCCGTGCTCCGGGAGTTCGGCGTGCCGCTCGTCAATGGCGCGGTCGCGTTCTCGCCGGACGAGGCGGTGAAGGTCGCGAAGGATCTGGGCGGCGCCGTCTGGGCGGTGAAGTCGCAGATCCATGCCGGTGGGCGTGGCAAGGGCAAGTTCAAGGAGGCGAAGGCGGGCGACAAGGGCGGCGTCCGCATCGCCAAGTCGATCGAGGAGGTGCGCGGGTACGCGGATCAGATGCTGGGGAGCACGCTCGTCAC
>JANNSX010000447.1:0-7325 GCA_031403155.1 Hyphomicrobiaceae bacterium | reverse complement strand
TGTGGCGTTCATCGCGCCATAGTTGACTCCGACCGTGCAGCGATACTGGCCAACTATGGCGCGACGCCACACTAGCCCCCTCAACACAAAAAGGAGCCCCCCATGTCCGTTCTCAAAGTAATCGAGCTGATGTCCGATTCGTCCAAGAGCTGGGAGGATGCGACGCAACAGGCGGTCACGCGCGCCTCCAAGACGATCAAGGGCATCAGCTCGATAACTTTGAGAACGGACATGGGGGGCTCCTTTTTGTGTTGAGGGGGCTAGTGTGGCGTCGCGCCATAGTTGGCCAGAAACGCTGCACGGTCGGAGTCAACAATGGCGCGATGAACGCCACACGAAGCTCATGATACTGCTAGTGGCCCTCATGTCGCGCCAAAATCGGACGGACGCCCGGCGAGCATGCGATTTTGGCGCGACGGGCCACTAGCCTAATCCTTCTGCCCACGGCCGGAAAGGCTGATCGCGGAGCAAGTTAGCGGTTTCGTGCGGCGCCGGCGCCGGGTACACACCAGCCCCCGGCATGCGATAGAGTGCGGGCGAGCCGATCAGAACGGAAGGCGGAAGCCAGATGCAGGACAAGGCGGCGAAGCGGGCTGAGACACCGGCTTCCGGATTGAACCCCAGAACGTCATTCCAGGACCTGATCCTGACGCTGCACCAGTATTGGGCTCAGCAAGGCTGCGTCATCCTGCAGCCCTATGACATGGAGGTCGGCGCCGGCACGTTCCACCCGGCGACGACCTTGCGCGCACTCGGCCCGAAGATGTGGAACGCCGCCTACGTGCAGCCCTCGCGCCGGCCGAAAGATGGCCGCTACGGCGAGAATCCGAACCGCATGCAGCACTACTATCAGTACCAGGTTATCATGAAGCCGAGCCCCTCCGAGTTCCAGGAGCTCTATCTCGGCTCGCTGGCGGCCATCGGTCTCGACCCGCTCGAGCACGACATCCGCTTCGTCGAGGACGATTGGGAGAGCCCGACGCTGGGCGCCTGGGGGCTCGGCTGGGAAGTCTGGTGCGACGGCATGGAGGTGTCGCAGTTCACCTATTTCCAGCAAGTCGGCGGCTTCGACTGCGATCCGGTCTCGGGCGAAATCACCTATGGCTTGGAACGTCTCGCCATGTACGTCCAGGGCGTCGATCGCGTGTTCGATTTGAACTTCAACGGCCGCGACGACGACAAGCGCATCATGTACGGCGACATCTTCCTGCAGGCCGAGCAGGAGTACTCGCGCTACAATTTCGAGCACGCGAACACGGAGATGCTGCTGCGGCATTTCAAGGACGCCGAAGCCGAGTGCAAATCCTTGCTCGAGAAGGGCGCCAGCCCCGAGCGCCACCTGATGGCGTTGCCCGCCTACGACCAATGCATAAAGGCGAGCCACATCTTCAATCTGCTCGACGCCCGCGGCGTCATCTCGGTGACCGAGCGGCAAAGCTACATCCTGCGCGTGCGCGAGCTGGCGAAAGCGTGCTGCGCGGCCTGGTTGAAGACGGAGGGTGGGGGTGGGTGAGGGTGGCGCTCGCTACGTCGTCCGAGTTTCAGAACGGGGAGCACTTGTTGCAATGCGAGCACCCACCCACTCCGTCATTCCCGCGCAGGCGGGAACCGAGCCATGTGCGGCTTGGCGCGGTGTCACGGCCAACTCTCGAGCGGTCGACGACGTGATGTAAGGCTGCCCGAGAGAAAATCTTAGGGTCTAATCGGCTTGTCTGGGTTCCCGCCTTCGCGGGAATGACGGTGGGGTGGGTCTTTGAGTTGAACTCATCGATCGGAACCGCAGATGCCCAAGCACGAGCGGCCTGGCTCAAGACGGCGGGGAGCGGGGGGTGAGAGGGGCGGACTCCTACGTCAGCTTCACGTGCAAGTGCGTATGGGAATCAGCCACCCCACCCACTCCGTCATTCCCGCGCAGGCGGGAACCGAGCCATGTGCGGCGTGGCGCGGTGTCACGGCCAACTCTCGAGCGGTCGACGACGTGATGTAAGGCTGCCCGAGAGATAAAATCCGAGGGTCCCATCGGCTCGTCTGGGTTCCCGCCTTCGCGGGAATGACGCTGGGGTGGGTCTTTGCGAAACTGCTGACGTTTCCGATGCTGAACCCCCGTTCAGATGCCGCACGCTACAGAGCCGTTACACCGCCCGCCCGTTGAAACGAAACGGGGGGTGCCGCATATCTGGCGAGCCAGAAGAACACGCAACAAGGAAACACCCATGATCCGCTCCATCCGCCCCCTCGCCGCCGCTCTTGTCCTCGCCGCCGTCTCCCCGCCCGCCTCGGCCGCAGACATCTGCGGTTGGTATGCCATCGCCACCTGCACCAGCGATGAGTACGCGGCCACCAACTTCGCCAACAACGGCTGGGGCACGGTCATCAACACCAACGAGTATGTGGGCCTGCGCGCCGGGCTGTTCTGCGTCGTCAGCGGTCCGCAGTCGAAATCCTCCGCCTTTCGCGATCGCGATGCCGCCATTGCCAATGGCGTTGCCGACGACGTCTACATCAAGAAGGCTTGCACGGACGAAGCAAACATCGGCGACTGATCTCTTAGCTGGGTGCACGTGCTCACGGCGAACCGGTATCCACTTCGCCGGAACGTGTGCTGGGGTGATACGGTAAGGCTCTGCTAACCGAATCACCCGCAGCCTTCCGCCCATGGCCACCGTCTTCCTCTCCTACAGCCACAAGGACGAGCACTACCGCAAGCAGGTGGCGGCGCATTTCGGCGTCATCGCCAAGCACCATCACGTGACCGTGTGGACCGACAAGCGCCTGCAAGGCGGCGACCGCTGGCGCGACGAGATCGGGCGCGTCATCGCCCAGGCGGACCTCGTGGTGCTGCTGGTCTCCCAGCACGCGCTGACCTCCGAGTTCATTCTGGCCGAGGAGGTGGAGCCGGCGCTGAAAGCCTCCAAGCGCGTCTATCCGATCCTGGTGCGGGATTGCGACTGGCAGGGGGTGGATTGGCTCGCGAAACTGCAGATGAGGCCTGAGGGCGCGGTGCCGCTGGCGGGCATGAGACCGGCACAGCGGGACAAGGCGCTGGCCGGCATTTGCCGGGAGATCCGGGGGCTGCTCAACGCCTCCGCAAAAAAGGGCGCGGCCTGAGTGGAGATGTAGGGGCGACCGGCGGTCGCCCGTCTTCTCCCACGGTATTGACACGCTTTGTGGTTTCGAGCCATCCAAGCCCTGTCGCTCCGCCATTATGGAGGCTCTGAAGACGGGCGACCGCCGGTCGCCCCTACATGTCAGCTATGCCGGCGGCGGGCTCGCGACGCCGTCCGTGCTCGGGCATGATGACTTGGCCATCATGCTTGTATCGGAGTCCCGCCCATGCCCACCTGGCAACTGCCCTTCGACCGGCCCCATCGCATCGCCCAGCGCGCGGGCGACTACATCTTCGTCGGCGGTGCCGGCGACTTCGATGCGAAGGGCAGGATCCGCCACAAGGGTGGCCTCGAAGGCCAGATCGCGGGAACCCTCGAGAACATCGCTGCCGCACTCGATACCGAGGGCTTGAGCCTCGACGATGTCATTCGGTTGAAGGCCTTCTATTCGGGCGATGGCGGCCGGGACGAATGGGAGGTGATGGCGCATCTGCAGCGGCCGTTCGAGACCGCGCCCGCCCCTGGCATCACCTGCAACCCCGTGCCGCTGCAGCCCTGGAAAGATCAGCTCGTCCAGATCCAGGCGATCGCGCAGAAGGGCTGGCGCAAGCACGCTCATGTCCGCTTCGTCACCGACGAGGTGCCGAAGGCCTACAAGAAGCTCTTCAAGCTGCCGGGCGTGACTGCGGGTCTGCGCGCGGGAGAAATGTTCACGGTGCCGTCGCGCACGGCGGCTGCCGCGGCCAAGATGCCTGAGGATCGCGTCGACCAGACACTCGCCGTCATGGGGCGCATGGGCCGTATCCTGGGCGAGCTCGGCTGCGGCTTTCAGGACGCCATCAAGATGGAGGGCTATTACTTCGGCACCACCATGGAGCAGTGGCGGCCGCTGGCCGAAGCGCGCGCCAGCCATTTCCGCGAGCCGGGGCCTGTCGCGACCGTCGTGCCCTGTCATGCGCTGTACCCTAAGGGCGCACACACGAAGGTCGAGGTGCTGGGCCTGCGCGATCACTGGAACGGCTTCGACAAGTACATTCCCCGCGAGGATCGCTGGCCCAAGCGCGTCTGGGATTGGTCGATCCCGCTGCCCTATCGCCAGGGCATCCGCATGCGCGACATGATCTGGACCGGCGGACAGGTGCCCTTCGAGCCGGACGAGAACAAGGGCCGGCCGGTGTTTCCGGGCGAGCTCATTCCGCAGACGCAGTTCACCATGCTGCTGGTTGAGGAAATTCTGCGAGCCTTCGGCGCCGTCATGTCCGATCTGGCGCTGCTCGTCTGCTACTACACCTCCGACGGTAGCGAGAAGACGACGCGCGCCATGGCCGAGATCATGACGGCGACCAGTGGCGGCGTGTTGCCGCCGATCACGCTGGTGCCGCAGCCGCACATGCACTCGGCCGACATGACGGTCGAGATCTGGGGCGTGGCGCGGGGTTGAAGTTGAGCACGGCGCCTCATGTACTGCGTGAGGCAGAGATGGCTATCTCGTGAGCCAGAAACGTCGCCGGGTACTTTCCTCCCCCTCTTTATGGGGGAGGACCGCGCGCCTTGGACTTAGCGGCGCTGCCGGTAAGTCCTTAGGCGCGCCAAGGTGGGGGTGTTCGTGCGGCACCCCGAGGTATGGCGAGTTGGCGACGCTCACGCGCAGCATTTTGCGGAAAAGTGAGCATGCGGGCGTTAGGCAGCGGATTGCCGGAAGCACCGAGATTGCGGGACGAGCACCCCCACCTATGTTCGCCTAGGGATTTAACTTGCGCTAAACCCAAGGCGAACAGTCCTCCCCCATAGGAAGGGGGAGGAAAGCAATCGGTTTGTTCGCGAGCGATGTGCGAAAACAGGAGCACAAGAGCATGAGCGACGCCAAGACCACCGCCCGCGCCTGGGTGCGCGATCACCTGGGCGATTTGTCCGACTGGTGCGCGACCATCTTCGACCATGGCGAGTCCGCGTGGCGCGAGTACCGCTCGGCGGCTTTCTATGTCGAACTGCTGCGCCGCCAAGGTTTCGAGGTCGAAGCGGGAAGCGGCGGCATGCCGACGGCCTTCTGCGCCATCTGGGAGAACGGCAAGGGCCCGACGATTGCGGGCTATGCCGAATACGACGCCGTGCCCGGCAACTGCCAGGCGGCCGATGTCGTGAAGCGCCCGCGCGACGGCCTGTCGCCCTACGCCGCCGGCCATACCGATCCGCATTCGGGTCTCGGCATGTCGGCGCTGGGCGGCATCCTCGCGACCAAGGCGGCGATGGAGAAACACGGCATCAAGGGCCGCCTCAAATTCTTCGGCGAGCCGGCCGAGAAGAGCCGCGGCTCCAAGCCCATCCACGCGGCCAAGGGCTACTACGACGACATCGACGCGATGATCTCGTTCCACCCGATGTTCGCCATGCCCTATTCGAACACGGTGCGCTGGGACACGCATTGCGGCGCGGGCTATGGCGCCATCTACACCTTCACATGTGAGAGCCCTGAAACCTGGCTCGGCACGGCGGGCGGCTCGGTGGTGCAGGGCTATCACGCGGGCGCGCGCGTGCCCGGCGCCAGCGACGCCGTCGTGCAGATGTACATGCTGGGCAAGACCCTCAAGGAGCACGTGCTCGCGAGCGGCACCAGCTGGTCGGTCAACGAAGCGATCCTCAACATGGGGCAGGCCACCGCCGACAACCTGCCGGCGGGAATGGCGCAAATCATGTACATGGCGCGCGTGCCGAATTTGGAGATGGCCGAGCGCGTCATCACCGGCCTCGACCATTTCGCCGAGAGCGCGGCGCGTGTCGCGCATTGCAGCTGGCGGCGCGATTGGGTGTGCAAGTCGCGCCCGGGTCTCGCCAACCATGCGATCGCGCGGACGACGTATCGCAATCTGGAAGCCGTTGGCGCGCCGAAATGGCAGGGCGAGGCGGTGAGGCTGGCGCAGGAAATCCAGAAGAATCTAGGCCTCGCACCGATGGACAACCCTTACGATGCCACCATCGAGGCCCTCATTGCCCCCGAGGAGGCCGAGGCCCGCGTCCGCGCCATCCTGCCGCCGGGCCAGATGCACTACACTTCCGACGATTACACGGAGTACTGCTGGCACGCGCCGACGGTCCGGCTGACGGTGGCCAGGCCGATCCTGGCGCGGCCAAAACCCGGCTATGCCTATCCTGACTGGGTGATCAACGCCCTTGGTGGCCTCAAACCCACGATCGCGCCCATGCTCGACGTGGCCGCGCAGGTCATCGGCATGACGGCGATCGACCTGCTGACCGATGGCACTTCACTCGCGGCTGCCCAAGCCGAATTCGTCGAGCGGACTGGCGGCGGCAAGGGTGGCACGAAATGGATTCCTCCGCTCTGTGATTACGCCCCGCCGATCCACTTCCGCTGGCCGGAATACATCGAGACGGTGCGCGGGCGGGAGTGGGTGATACCGACGGTGCCGGGGTAGGTGCAATCTGATTCTCTGCGCTCAGGCTTCGGTCGTTCTGTCTGCGTTTCGCAAGCTCCGGCCACTCGTCCGTCGGTTTGCCTAGGCATCTGACCTGGAATAATTTTCAAGATGGCCTCCACTCCTATCGCTGGTGTCAGCAATGGTTGATTTCCCTCCCACGTACGACGGCGATCCGAAGAAATTCTTGGCGGAGTTTGAGGCTTGGCAACGCGCGGTGCAGGGAGACAAGGAGTACGAACATCAGAAGGCAATGAATGAAGCCATTCGCAGGACCAACAAGGATTCTGACAGATCGGCAGCCATCGTTTTCGCTACCATTGTGGAATATCGGCTTGAGCAGAGCATTCGCACTCACTTCAACCAAATTGGACCGCTTCTAGATCGCGCCAATTTCCTCATGCGGCCATCTGGCCCTCTTGGTGCGTTCTCCAATAAGATTGATCTCGCCGCACTGCTCGGCGCGTTCGGGATCATGGCGTGGCGAACACTGATCACAGTTAAGGACATAAGGAACGCCTTTGCCCATCAAATGGATGTCGACACATTCTCGCATCAGCAAGCCCGCGATCTCGCAACGAACTTGACTTACCTGGATGCCCTCTTGTCCGATGGTGATCCCGGCCATGTTCGTCTTGAGTATGGTTCGGCGGTTGGCCCGTTGCGGGTGGGAATCGAGTTCCGCAAGGATGGCAACCCGTTCGACTCACCTCGCGGTCGTTATGTCCAAACCTGCATGTTCTTTGAAAACACGCTTAGAGACTACGACCCAGCGCACCCACATCCG
>JANNSX010000446.1:0-2411 GCA_031403155.1 Hyphomicrobiaceae bacterium | reverse complement strand
CCGCATCGGCGTCAGCGCTCCCCGCTCTCGCCTCGGGTAACATTTTCAGATGAGGCAATACGGGGGGTCAAAGTTCCGCGCCGATTGACATCCACGTGCTTCATCCCCGCCCTCGGCCGAACGCGGCACAGGGCTTCCAGTTGCCGGATTTTTACTCCGGTGCAACCGAACGATCCGGCTGCTTCACTGAGGGACTTTGTCTCCGGCGCTTACAGTATGCGGAGCTTCGCATTCACGATCTGATATCACGCTTCTCGGCGATAATCAGATCGTCGTCATGCGCTTCAGGCCGACCAGCCGGTCGCAGGTGACGAGGGCGGCAATGGTCGCCACGATCAATAGCGTCGAGGTCGCAGCCACGGTCGGATCCGGCGACATTTCGAGCTGATTGAGCAGTTGGATCGGCAACGTCTTCGTGCGTACATCGACGAGAAAGATCGATATCGGATAGTTGTCGAACGAGGCGATGAAGGCGAACAGTGCGCCTGACATCACCCCGGGCAGAATGTTCGGCACCAGCACGTGCCAGAGCGCCCTTGGGTACGAGTAGCCGAGCGTGCGCGCGGCATCCACCATCGAGAAGTCGAACAGGCTGAGGCTGGCCAGCAGTGTACGAATGATGAATGGCATGGTCAGCACGACGTGGGCGATCAGCAACGTGGTGTAGGCATCGCGCAGGCCGACGGCGCGTGAGCCCTGCAGGAAGGCGATGCCGAGCACGAGGCCGGGGATCATCAAGGGAGATGCCATGAACGTTGCGATCGCATCGCTTCCGGGTACCGCACGACGGACGACCGCGATGGCGCACAACAGCCCCAGCACCAGCGACAGGCAGGTCGAGATGAAAGCCACCTGCGCCGACAGCCATGCCGACGCCAAGAGCCCGTCGGCATTGCGGATGGCCGAGTACCATTTGAAGGAGAAGCCCTGCGGCGGGAAGGCAAATACAGCCGATTCCGTGATCGACACCGCGATGACGATCAGGATCGGGGTGAACAAAAACATCAGCACCAGCGCAAGCACCAGCCAACAGGCCCCATAGGCGATGCGCGCGATCATAATCCGCGTCCCCGGTTGCTCGTGAGTTGCGCGAGGTAGGTCGAAACGACGACGATGATGGCGGCAAGCACGAGCATGATGACGGCCATGCTGGCGCCGAGGTTGAAATCGCGGATGTTGAGGTAGGCCTTGGCCATCACCTGCGACATCGTCATGAAGCGATCCCCGATCAGCAGGCCGGGCGTTACGTAGGCGGCCACCGCAATCGAGAACACCAGCGAGGCGCCGGCCACCACGCCCGGCATGGTGAGCGGCAGGGTTACCTTGAGGAAGGTCATCACGGGCCCAGCTCCGAGCGAAGCTGCTGCATCGTTGAGGCGAGGATCGAGCTGGCGCATCACTGAGTAGATCGGGAGAATCATGAATGGCAAAAATACGTTGATCATACCGAAGTAGAGCGCGAACTCGGAGAACACCAGACGGATCGGCCGCTCGATGAAGCCTAGGTTGACGAGCAGCCAATTGATGATGCCGTCGCGGCGCATCATGATGGTGAGGCCAAAGGTCTTCACGATGATGCTGACGGTCAGTGGCAGGAAGATGAGCGCGAACAGCAGGACCTGCAGACGCGGTGGTGCGCGCGACATCGCGAAGGCTGCGGGATAACCGAGCAGCAGCGTGCCGAGCGTGGTGACGAGGCCAAGCTGCAGCGTGTTGAGAATGACGCCGATGTAATAGGGATCGCCGAGCACCTTGCGGTAGCCGTCGACGGTGAACCCATTCGCATCGCGCAAGCTGTCGCTCACGAGGTAGAGGACCGGCGCTGCGAAAGCCACCAGCATGAAAAGCAAACCAGGAACCACCATGACGGCGATGCCGTCCAAGCGCCGGGCGCGCTCTCGAATCGTCAAGGGCGGCAATGTCGAAATCGATGTGTCGGGGGCGCTCATGGCAGCGGGTAGATTATGGTTTCGGCGACCGGCCAGCGCAGTGTCAGCTCGACACCCGGTGCGAGCCCGTCAGGCAAGCGCGACAGCTCCACCTGTAGACGATCGCCCTCGGTGGGCGTCTCGAAGTGCAGCGCGGT
The DNA here is from genome assembly GCA_031403155.1 of Hyphomicrobiaceae bacterium. Lineage (GTDB taxonomy): Bacteria > Pseudomonadota > Alphaproteobacteria > Rhizobiales > Hyphomicrobiaceae > JANNSX01. The sequence goes on along the minus strand of JANNSX010000446.1, from coordinate 325 downwards.
CTTGGAGCCGAAGAAAACGACATCGGCGAGCTTGGCCTTGACCTGATTGCTGTCAGCACCGGGCCGATCGCCGAGCACGACACTTTCAGGGCGGACGCCGACGACGACCCCGCCGACGATCGGCTGATCGGTGCGACGCGGCGCCTTGATCTTCCCAAGTGGCGTGTCGACGACCACGAAGCCATTACCGGCCCTGCCGCTGTCGCCGGCAACCGTCCCTGCGAGGCGTGTTGATTGGCCGACGAACTCAAGGACATGCAGGCTCGCCGGTCGGCGATAGACCTCGCCCGGGGCGCCCAGCTGCTCGATACGGCCTCTGTTCATG
>JANNSX010000445.1:0-3365 GCA_031403155.1 Hyphomicrobiaceae bacterium | reverse complement strand
AGGTGACGACACCGCTCGCCACATAGACGAGCCGCACGCCGTCGCTGTCGATGACCCCCCAGCCGGTGCGCCGGAGCCCGGGATCGATGCCGATGATGCGAATCAGGGGTTGGGACATGGGGGAGGGGTAGCACGGCGAAGAGGGAGTAGGGAGTTGGGAGTAGGATTCCAAGAGGCGCCCACGCAATTCACGTCGGCTGACTTCTGACCTACTCCCTATTCCCTACTCCCTCACTGACAGAAATTCGTCTTCCGCCGCGCCTGCAGATCGACATGCAGATGATCGTGATGGGCGGCGTTCGCTTCGGGGCCGAGCACGGTGCCGAAGATCTCGCAGGCGCCCGCGTGGATGGCGTGCAGGAACCGGCCCTCGGGCGATTTCGGCTGCAGCTCGGCCGGGCGGGCGACCAAAACGCCGCGATGGCGCTTCTTGTCCTTCGCCGAGCCCTTGGCAATCAGCGGCTCGCCTTTGACGATATCGCCGAGCACGGCCGGCTCGACGCCGGACTTGCCTTTTTTCTTCTTCTTTTTGGATTTCTGCTCAGGCGGCGGGGTCACCGAGGCCGTCTCGTCCTCGGCCGCGGCCCAGGCGCTGGACTCACTCTGTGGCACGGCGCCGGAGGTCGAGGCCACCTTGGTTGCTTCCGCTTTTTTGGCATCTTCGGCTGCCTTGGCGAGCCGCGCGGCTTCGTCCGCTTGTTTCGCCTCGATCTCGGCCATGGTCGGGCCCCAGTGCTCGGCGACGGCGATGCTGCGGCCGTCGGTGGTCACGAAGGCCGAGACGTCGAAGGCATTGGCCCGGGCATGCTCGGAGAGCTTCTGGTCCTTGGCGCCGTAGCGGTTGCGGCAGACATAGGAGGAGGCGTTGGTCAGCCGCGCGATCGGTTTGCCGATATGCGCCTTGGCCTTGGGCTGGACGGTCGTGTCGAGCCAGCGCGTGAGCATCGCCGCCATCCGGCAGTTCATGGTGGCCGGCGGCGATAGCGTCACTTTCTGTCCGCTGCCGAGGCTCCTGACCTCGATGGGCTGCGGCGTGCCACACTGGCCCTGGCGGACCGGATCGGCATAGCGGAACTCGATCGAAAGGCCCTTGGTGAGCTTTTCACATTCGGCTTTGGCGGCGGCGATCTCGACGCCGGTCCAGGAGGGCGGGGCTTCGGGCTTCTTCTCAGGCTCGGGCTCAGCCTCGACCTTGGCACTCTTGGAATTCTTACTCGAAGCCAGACCCTTCGGCCGCCGCTCGGGCAGCGGCACGGCCTGGCCGGTCGTCGTGATCCCGGCGAGGCCGGGTTTGAGTTCGGTAAGCGGATTGCGCTCGGGGAGGGGGATCTCGGCGGCATGCGACAGGCGCACGGCGAGAAGCCCGCCCAAAGCGCAGCCGAGCAGAATACCCTTGTGCACGTATCGCTTCATATCCCCACTCAAGCCGCCCCCTGGCTTGTTCGTTCCAGATGCTGCGGCTAGATCATGTAAATCTCGTGGCGGCCTCTGGCAATTCGTAGGCTACTTAAGGATTCGGATTTGGCCGGTAGAAGCGGCCAGGGGCGGGGGCATGCCGGAAGAGGCGAAAGTCCAAGGCGGAGCGATCCAGCTCGATCGCGTGGGCGCCATTGGCCGGGCGATGCTCGATCCATCGGGCGGGCCTGGGGGGCCTGAAGATTGGCGGCGCTGGGCCGCCACCTACGAGCAATGGGTGGCCGACCCCAATGTCTACGGCGGGATGATCCGGCAGGCGGGGCCGGGTCTGTTCGCGACCATCCGTGATGCCAAGGCCTGGGTTGGCCGGTTCAACCAGCGGTATGCCGATGCCACCGCCGAGCTTGCCGATTTCTACCGCCTCATCTGGACCATCGACCGCTTCTCGAAGCCGACGGTGGCGTTGCTCGACGGCGAGGTCTCATGGAGTGACTTCTGCCTCGTCCGGCACGGCACGCATAAGGTGGTGGGCTCGTCGTTTCGGCTGAGCTTTGCCGCGCCCGATGGCTGGTTCACGGATGCCGGCGCAACCTGGTGGCTCGCGCGGTTGCCGGACGGCTTGGGCGAACGCCTGGCCCTGAGCGGGACGACAATTGGCGGCGGCGATGCCTTAGCGCTTGGGATTGTCACTCACTGCATTGCCGCGTCGTCCTTCGAAGACATTGAGCGCGCCTATGCCGATGCCGATCCGATCGACCAGGTGCTCGACAGTCTCCCGCAATGGACTGGGCCAACGAGTATTGAAGCTCTGCAAACCCGCATGTCATCGCTCTCCTGCGAAGCGGCCTCGAATTCCGGTTTGGTTCGCGGACTTCTGGCAGAGGCTGGCAACCTGACCTTGCCGCAAACCCTCGAACGCGATTACGCCATTGCGCTCGCACTCTCGGCGCGGGAGCCAAGACCAATCACGGGAATGAAGCCAGAAACCTACGATTCCTTCCAGGTTCGCGCAAAAACCGAGCTCGCCCTCAAGCCGCCGCCCGCCGTCCCCGAAGCCCTCGGCTAAAGAAAAACTGTTATTCTCCTGAAGAATTGTTTCAAACCGGAGCCAGTTTCACTACCCCTTAACTCTGTCACTTAAGCGCAAATTAGCCGCGATCGCCTACTGTACACGAACAAACAAGAATAATCGGGCGTCAACAGTAGTAACGACAGGCAGGGCTATGACCGCAGCACTAGATCTCACTCATCGCAAATCCAGCGAGGAGAACGAGGGGTTGAAGGTGGAATACCTTCAGGCTCTCCGGCTTGTGGAGCGACTCCACCGCCTCCTTCTCGACGTCATCAAGGACGAGTTCGACCGCGTCGGCTCGACCGAGATCAACAGCGTGCAGGCGCTCTTGATCTACAACATCGGTTCCGCCGAGCTGACCGCCGGCGAGCTCAAGACCCGGGGCTATTACCTGGGCTCGAACGTCTCCTACAACCTGAAGAAGCTCGTCGACATGGGCTACATCCACCACAAGCGGTCGGAGACCGATCGCCGCTCGGTGCGGGTGAGCCTGACCGACAAGGGCCAGGATGCGTGGAAGACCGTCAACGAGCTTTACTACCGTCAGCTTCAGTCGCTCGGCGCCATCGCCGAGATCACCGAGCGCGACATGCGGGGGCTGAACCTCTCGCTGATGCGGCTCGAGCGCTTCTGGTCCGACCAGATTCGCTACCGGCTGTAGTTTTCCACAGGCCACTTCTACATGCGACCTCGAAGGGGTCCGGACCGCTGGGTCCGGACCCTTTGCTGTTGCCCAGATGCCTCAGCTGTGCCCCTGCGGACAGTCCTCTCGCGCTCGTGCGTTGCCTCTGGCCGCGAGCCCGTGTTTTCTGCCTCCCATCCTGTAGTCGCGCTGTTGGATTGGCGCCGAGCGACTGAAGCTGACGGTAGTAAAGCT
>JANNSX010000444.1:0-3358 GCA_031403155.1 Hyphomicrobiaceae bacterium | reverse complement strand
TACTTTCAGTATGCTCGGAGCCGTATCTGGCGATGTGCTGGACCGCGCCGGACACGCCATCGACGACACCCGCCGTGATGATGGCATCGAGATACTCGGTCGACCAGTCGGCCTCGGTTGCTGGCGTCACGCGTGGATCGGCGGCAACCGTCGCGGCGTCACCACGGACGGCGCAGCCGGCATCGAGGAGCGCCTTCACGCGCGCGGGCAGAACATGCTTGGGGGCCGACTGGTCGACAAGCAACGTCTCGGCCGCGCCGCACACGCCGGTGCGGCGGAGCTTGGCGTTGACCGCTATGCGCTTGGCAATATCCAAATCGGCGGCCTTGTCGACATAGACGTGGCAGATGCCCTCCAGATGCGCGAACACCGGCACGCGCGCTTCCTTCTGCACACGCTCGACGAGACTTCTTCCCCCACGCGGCACAATGACGTCGATCGCGCCATCGAGGCCGGAGAGCATCAGGCCCACGGCGTCGCGATCCGGCACGGGTACGACCTGGATGCTGGCTTCGGGAAGCCCGGCGGATTTCAGTCCGGCGGCGAGCGCGCCATGAATTGCCAGTGCGGATTGCAGACTCTCGGAACCGGCCCGCAGGATCGCCGCATTGCCGGCCTTGAGGCAGAGCCCGCCGGCGTCCGCCGTCACGTTCGGGCGGCTCTCGAAGATGATGCCGACGACGCCGAGTGGGGTCGCGACGCGCTCGATGGCAAGCCCGTTCGGCCGCGTCCAGGAGGCCAGCACGCGCCCGACGGGATCGGGGAGCTGGGCGATGTCGCGCAGTGCCTCGGCAATGCTGGCGAGCCGCTCGTCATTGAGGGTCAGGCGATCGATGAAGGCGGCGGGCCGTCCGGCGGATTTGGCGGCTGAAACGTCGGCGGCGTTGGCGGCAAGGATGGATGCCGAGCGGCGGAGCATCGCATCGGCCGCCGAGGTCAGCGCCCTATTCTTTTCGGCCGTGGTCGCAAGCGCCAGCCGGCGCTGGGCGGCGCGCGCGACCCGGCCCATGGCGAGGAGGCTCGGGGCGAGGTCTGGCGCGCTGGCGGCGGTGGCGGTCAAAGCGAGAGCTCCGGTGGCGTCCGGCTAGCTCTGAAGCAGGGCGGCGGCAACGTCAACGGGTGGTGCTCTGGGCGGTGAAGGGGGGCGATTTCGGGGGGCATGACGGTGGCATTGCGGGCGGGTCGCGCGGGTATGGAAGTGGCATGACGTGGGTTTCGAGTGGGGTCGCGGTGGGGGGTGCGATCCGGGTGCGGAGCCGGCTTCCCGGCCGGTATCGCAGAAGGTTAACCGGACCATCAGAACCAGGGTCCGGAACGGTTAACGCGCAGAGGGGCGTCGCACCGGGAGGGTCAACGCCCGGCGGCTCTCGTCACGCCATGGTCACCACCACGTTGCCGGCCTTGTGCCCCGTATCGGCCCGGGCATGTGCCTCCGCGATCCGCGCGAAGGGGAGCACGCTGTCGATCACAGGCCGGTAGACGCCGGCCTCGCAGAGCCGTCGCAGCTCGGCGACGTCTTGGGCCCGGTCGGGGGCGGTGCCGCCCGCGACTTTGAAGCCGCTCGTCTTGGATTGCGCCGGCGATTTCAGCAGCTCGCCGAGCCCGGCGGCGATGATCAGCAGTCGCCCTTTTGGCCTGAGCGCGGCGCGCGCGCGATGGAAGGGGGCATTGCCGACGGTGTCGAGGATGACGTCGTAGCGTTCGCCGCTCGTGGCAAAATCGGTGGTCCGGTAGTCGATCACGTCTTGGGCGCCGAGCGAGCGGACCAGCTCGGCATTGGCCGCCGATGCGACGCCGGTGACATGCGCCCCGAAATGCCGTGCCAACTGCACCGCCGCGCTGCCCACCGCGCCCGAGGCGCCGTTGACGAGAACGCGCTCGTCCGGCTGGAGCCTGGCGACATCGCGGAGGAAGTAGAGCGCGGTCGTGCCGCCGAAGGAGATCGCGGCCGCCTCTTCGAAACTGAAGCCTTGAGGGATCGCCGCGATGGCGCCGGTCTCGGGGAGGCATCGCAGCTCCGCGTGGCAGCGCATGCCGGCGCCTGCGAAGGCAAACACGTGATCGCCCGGGCGCCAGCGCGTCACGGCGCTGCCGGCCGACTCGACCACGCCTGAGAGCTCCGTGCCGAGGATCGGCTGGCGTGGCCGCGTGAGGCCGAAGATGAGCCGCGCGATCGGCCCGAAGCCCGCGGGAAACCGCGCGCCGCGAAGCCGCGCATCGCCCGAGGAGACGGTGGTCGCGCGGATGCGGACGAGGACCTCATTGGCTTTCGGCACGGGATCGGGCACATCGCGCAACTGCACGACCTCCGGCCCGCCATAGGCCGTCGCAAAGGCTGCTTGCATGTGGAGCACTCTCGATTGATTGCGGGGCGCGCTCTCTCGCCGAGGATCGCGGCGGGAATGGGGCTCGGGCTGCGGCGTTTCGTTCTCTACCGCAGCAGCCCGCGCCGCCGCTGCACAAAAGCGTAGGCGAACATCAGAGTCGAAACTGCAGTGATTACCGTCGCTATGATCTCCATGCCCTCCATGTGCGGCGCGTTGGGGTCGGTCAGACCGGTGTAGAGACTGAACAGCGTCGAGATCAAAGAGAGGCCGAGCAGCGGCACGGCCGAGCGGCAGCGGGTCAGGAGCGCGAACGAGCCGACGAGCCCGCCGGCGAGGCCGACGGCCCAGATGGCGTAGTACCATCCCGGCAATCCAAAAAAGTAGTCGAGCAGCTCTTTCGGGAACTGGCCGAGGTAAGCCGCGTTGCGCGTCACCGTCATCAGATAGTCGAAGATGCCGAAGGCGCTGAAGAGAAGGCCGAAGAGGCCGAGCAGCCAGAGATGCCAGGGGCGGTGGTGTGGGGGTGTGGAGGTCATTGCGGGGGCTCGCGTGAGAGTTTGATTCTCGATGGACTAATACCAAACCGCAAAACCCCTGACCCGCATCGAAGCCCGTTCCTTCTACAGCGGCAAGACCGGCCAAGCCCCGTAGGGGCTTCGGACTGTAGCCACGGGTGAGCGCAGCGGAACCCGTGGAAACGTCTCTCCCGAAGTTCCGCCCCAGAGGGGCGGAGGAAGCATGGAGCGGTTCTCCTCTGCCCCTGCCGGGGCAGCGTTTTGCAACCTTCTCTCCACGGGTTTCGCCGCAAGGCCGGGCGTTGGCCCAGCCTCGCAGCTCACCCGTGGCTACATTCCATGGCCCCTACGGGGCCAGCGGACCGGTCGAGCATTTTGCGGTTTGGTAGTGCGCCCCGAAGGCGCGGAGTGTCAGTGGAGGAAGGTTCCACCCAGGGAGTTGTCGATTTGGCCTGGTAGCTGACGAGCGATGTAGCCGGGTAACTGGCTCCGTCGAAGCCTCGTGACAAAGGCCGT
>JANNSX010000443.1:0-6501 GCA_031403155.1 Hyphomicrobiaceae bacterium | reverse complement strand
GCCTGACGCGCGCCGACCGGCGTCATCGAATTGGTCGAAGCGCCCGAGCCGCGCTTCACGGCGAGCGTCGCGATCGCGGGATTGAAGGCCTTGAGCTCCTCGCAGAGCCCGGCATCGCCAGAGACGAAAGCGAGCGGCACGCCAACGAGGGCCGCCGCATAAGCGTGCAAGACCGCTTCCGACACGCGCTCGCCGTTCAACCGCATATCGACGGCCTTGCCGGAGAGCGTATGGGCCAGCGCATTGGCCTCGCTGCCGGCGGAGGCGTGATAGCCGATCATGACGACCGCAGCGAAGCTCTTGTCGAGCTCTTCGACCATCGAGAAAGGATGGCCTGACCAGCCGCGCAACACGCGCACGTCGGCGGGCATTTCATCGATTATCAGATTGCGCCCCGAGGAATGCGCATCCTTGACCCAGATCTCCTCGGCACCCGCGAGCTTCGCGCCCTCGATCGCCGCATTCGCCTCGCCGGTCATCAGGCTGCGGAACTCGGCGTAGCGGGGATGTTCGATCTCGGTCTCGTCCCAGTCGAGGGAGCCCGCGATGCCTTCGATGTCGACGCTGATGTAGACCTTCATGGCTTGCCTCACGCTTTGCCCCAGGCGACGTAGGGCCCGTTACCATAGCCCGGCTTGCCGTAGCGGAATACCTCGCCCTCGGGTGTCAGCATGCGCCCACCGGCTGCGCGCAGCACCGCGTCGCCCGCCGCCGTGTCCCACTCGTTGGTCGGCCCGAAGCGCGGATAGACGTCGGCCTCACCGCGCGCCACCAGGCAAAACTTCAAAGATGACCCGGCCGAGATCGTGCCGGCGAGCTTGTGCCCCTCGAGAAACGCGGTGCTGGCCTCGTCGAGATGCGAGCGGCTGACGGCGGCGATGAGGCCCGTCGCCGGCGGCGTGCGCGCGGTGATGACAGATTGGCGGCCTGCGCGCTCCTCGATAGCATTCCCTTGCACGTCCACCCAGAACAACTGGTCCTTGACCGGCGCATAGACGACGCCGAGCACCGGCACGCCTTGCTCGATGAGCGCGATGTTGACCGTGAACTCGCCGTTGCGCGAGACGAACTCTTTCGTACCGTCGAGAGGATCGACGAGGAAGAAGCGCTCCGGCGGGGCCAATGCGTGCGAGGCCGCGTTCTCCTCGGACACCACCGCTATCTCAGGCGCCGCGGCCGCCAGCCGCTTCAATATGAGCGCCTCGCCTTGCCGGTCCGCCTCGGTGACGGGCGAGCCATCGGCCTTGCGCTCGGTGGCAAAGCCGCGCTCGTAGATGTCGAGAATGACCCGGCCGGCATCCAGCGCCGCCCGGCGCATCTCGGCAATGAGGGATTTCCGGTCGGACATGGGGGCTCCGCTTGCGCGCCCGGTCATGTCACGGGGGGCGAGAGGTGGCAAGGCGGCCTTGGAATGCCCATCGGGAGTTCGCTTCACCAAGGCGGTAAATGCGCACTTGCTATGCCGTCTCACCGCTGGACACCGGACCGCGTCGCCCCCTAAATGACCGGCATCCGCTGCTTCGAGGAGGCCATCCCATGAGCGCCGTCACCCAGCTCCGCCCCAACATCGACCACTGGGAGGCGCGCTGCGACCTCGCCGCCGCCTTCCGCTGGACGGCGCGGCTCAACATGCACGAGGCGGTGGCAAACCACCTCTCGCTCGCCGTCTCCGACGATGGCAAGCAGTTCCTCATGAACCCGAACGGCCGCCATTTCTCGAAGTTGCGCGCCTCCGAGCTGCTGCTGCTCGACGCCAACGATCCGACCACCATGGATCAGCCCGACGCGCCCGATCCGACCGCCTGGGATCTCCACGGCGCCATCCACCGCAACGTGCCGGGCGCGACCTGCATCCTGCATGTGCATTCCAAATACGCGCTGGCGCTCGCCTGCCTCGCCGATTCGACGCTGCCGCCGATCGACCAGAACAGCATGCGCTTCTACGGCCGCGTGATCATCGATGAGGGCTTCGACGGCATGGGGCTGGGCGAGGAGGCCGAGCGCGTCAGCCACGCCTTCCGCGACAATCCCGGCAAGCCGGTGATGATCATGGGCAATCACGGCATCATGATTACGGGCGCGGATACCGCCCAGGCCTTCGACCTGCTCTACTATTTCGAGAGGTCGTGCGAGACCTACATCACCGCGCTGTCGACAGGGAAGCCGCTGCGCATCGCCTCGCATGAGGTCGCCAAGAAGACCTGCGAGCAGTGGATCGCCTATCCGGGCGGTCCCGGCCTGCACTTCAACGAGCTGAAGCGCATCCTCGACGAGGAAGGCTCCGATTACCGGCGCTGAAGCCCACTCGGTCTCGTATGCCGATGTTGCCGCCGCGCTCGCGGGCAGCGGGCTCATCGCGCGCGGCGGGACCGGGATCCTCGATGGTGAGTTGCCGGACGGCATGCGTGCGTGCACCGCCATTCTGATCGGCACGGCTGGCGGCGAAGGTTTCGAAAGTTTCGAGCGCCAGCGCCGCGACGAGCCCGATCCGATGGATCGCTGGGCGAAGCGCGTCATCGATCCCGTGGCGACAAAGCTCGGCGCTCGCACCGCTTACCCGAGCGACAAACCCTATCTGCCGTTCCAGCGGTGGGCCACGCGCGCGGAGGACGTGCATCCCTCCCCGCTCGGCCTGTTGATCCATCCCGCGCATGGGCTCTGGCACGCTTATCGCGGTGCTCTACTGTTTCCGGGCGCTGTCGAAGGCTTGCCTTCTCGATCCGGACGCCCAAGCCCTTGCGAGAGTTGCGCGGAAAAGCCCTGCCTTTCGGCCTGCCCGGTCGATGCCTTCACGGGCACGAGCTACGACGTCGGCGCCTGCGCCTCCCATCTCCGCACCGATGCCGCGCCACGCTGCCTCAGCCTCGGCTGCCGCGCGCGTGACGCCTGTCCCGTCGGAACATCGAGCCGATACAGCGACGCGCAAATCCGCTTCCACATGCGCGCTTTTGCACGAGCGAGGGGAATCGAGGTCGACTAGAGTGCTTCCGGAAAAAGCCTGTCCCGGCGAAGGCCCATACGCGCTAACATAACTCTTGCGTGCTGGAATCAAATCAGATTCTAACATGCTGATGACACACAACACGCTGCTGAACGGGCTTTGGGATGCGACGGTGGTAGGGTTGGGCGGGGCGGCGGCTCTGGCTTCGAGTGCGCGCACCACACGGGCGTTTGTGCGGCCGCGCGAAGTCAGATCGGCGATCGACCTTTTGCGGCTGATTCTGGCTTATTGCCTCGGCGGTGCCGGTTTGCGGTCGACGGCCGCATGGTCGGCGTCGATGGGGCTCGCCGATCTGTCCAACGTGGCACTATTGCAGAGGTTGCGGAATTCCACCGACTGGCTGCTGCATCTGGTCGGGCAATTGCTCAGCTCGGTTGCCAAGCCGCCTGTGGGGGGGCGTTTGATCCGGCTTCTGGATGCGACCTGCGTGCCGAAATTCGGCAGTGCTGCGCGCGCCGGGAACGGCCTATGGCGTCTTCATTGCGCGTTCGATCTGCCATCGCAACGGTTCAGTTGCTTCGAGCTGACCGACGAAAAAGGCAGTGAGCAATTTGATCGCGTGCCAGTTATCATGGGTGAGATCCGCATCGGGGATCGCGGTTACATGCACCCCGACCGTCTCGCGGCGGTGCATGCATCAGGCGGTGATTTGATCGTCCGCACGGGTTGGAAATCGGTGCGCTGGCTGGATGCGGACGGCGAACCGTTCGATCTCATCGCGGCTCTCGAAGTAGCCAGAGCAAGCGGCGTGCTCGACACGAAGGTCTTCATCGCACGCCAGCAGGCCGTCGCATTCAAGGTCCGTCTGATCGCTTTCCGCAAGCCGCCGCAGGCGGCCGAAACCTCGAGACACAAGGCCCGTCGTGCCGCACAACGCGAGGGCAGCGTCATCTCCGGCGCGACGCTGGTGGCCGCCGAATGGGTCATCCTGGTCACGACACTGAGTGCTGATGCCTTCACGGCCGAGGCGATCGGCGACCTCTATCGCCTCCGCTGGCGGATCGAGATGGCGTTCAAACGGCTGAAAAGCGTGATCGGCCTCGCCGGCCCGCCGGGGAAAGATCCGCGAACGGCGAAAGCCTGGATACTGGCTCATCTGCTGATGGTTCTGCTGCTCGAGCCGCACACCAGCGCGCCCGAGGTCTCTCCCCGCTTGGCCGCCTAACCGTGCCGACGGTCTGGCGGCTGACGTGCATCGCGGCAAAGATCCTGCTTGCCGCCGTCATGCCGCAGCCCGCTCTTCAAGCACTGCGAAATCCCAAGCTCACAAGGCATCTGCGCGAACCCCCGCGAAAGCGCCGCTATCAAGCCGTGTGGCAGATATGTTAGCGCGTATGGGCCTTCGCGGGCATGACGACATAAGTGAAACCGCCCGAGTCGTTGCCCTTACCCTCTCGACGTTCTGCACTGCCGGCGTTTTTGAATTAAGCCCTCCACGGCGTCATCCCGGCCAACGCGCGAAGCGCGTGTGGGCCGGGACCCGTGTGCGGTTGTGAGTGATCGAGATTTCACCACTCGGCACGTATTGCCCCTGTGCCGCATTGGCTTGGGTCACGCGATCGTGGCAAGCCTCGCCGATGCAGATCCTTTCCTCCGCCTCCGCCCTCGCCAGCGACTATGATCTCTGGCTCTCCGACATCTGGGGCGTCGTGCACAATGGCGTCGCCGCCTATCCGCACGCGGTCGATGCCTTGCAGAGCTTCCGGCGCCAGGGCGGGCGGGTCGTCCTCATTACCAATGCGCCGAGGCCCCGCGCTTCCGTCATCGAGCAGCTGGCCCGGTTACACGTTCCAACGGACGCCTATGATGCCATCGTCACCTCGGGCGATGTTACGCGGGCCCTCGTCGCCAAGCTCGGCGGCAAGGTGATCTATCAGTTGGGACCCGAGAAGGATTTGGGCATCTATGCCGGGGCGAGCGTGACGCTCGGAGAAGCGCGCGAAGCGGAGGCCGTCGTTTGCACGGGGCTGCTCGACGACTCCACCGAAACGCCCGAGAACTATCGCGATCTGCTGATGGACTTTCAGCGTCGCGGCCTCGAGATGATCTGCGCCAATCCCGACCTCGTTGTCGAATACGGCGATCGCATCCTCTATTGCGCGGGTTCCCTCGCCAAGCTCTACGAGGAGCTCGACGGGAAAGTCGTGTACGCGGGGAAACCTTTTCCGCCGATCTACGAGATGGCGCTCGGCGAAGCTGCGGGCTTAAGCTCGCGGCCGGTTGTCCGAACGAGGGTTCTCGCCATCGGCGATGGCGTCCGCACCGATATCGCCGGCGCGCACCGCTTCGGCATCCCCTCCGTGTTCATTCCCTCCGCCGTCGACGCGGGCGCGGGCCGCGCGCTGGACCCTGCGCTGCTCGACGAACTCTTCGCCGGCTTGCCGCATCGCCCATCCTGGGCCCTGCCGGGGCTGCGGTGGTAGCGCCAGCTGAGGGTCAGACCCTGCGGGTCTGACCCCGTCCGGCGCGTTTCACTTGATATCCCGGCTCCAATTCCGCCGCGTCTTCTTCTTGGCCGGTTCGGCGAGGTTGGGGACTCGCGCGCGGCGGTCGGTGTCGTAGAGCTCTCCGCCGTAGTTGCGGTTGTAGATTTTCGAGGCATCGATCCGGGGCTCGTAGTCCCAGGGATGGATGCGACCGGTCACCAGCGCGTCCTGCACCAGCAGCCGTGCGCGCTGGGTGCGGACGACGTCGGCGCGGATGGCGTCGCTGTCCCAGCGTCCGGCCGCTTCCTTCTTGAACGCCGCCGCGCGCTTGTCCGTCCCCGCCAGATTGTCGTGCTCGTTCGGATCCTTCGCTGTGTCATAGAGTTGGTCTGGATCGCCCTTGGCAGCGATGTATTTGAGGGGCCCTCGCTTGATCATGAAGGCCGGCTCGAAGGTGCCTTCGGCCATGTACTCGCCATAGACCGTGTCGGACCAGCCCTTCGCTTCGCCGCGCGCGAGCGGCATCAGCCTCGCGCCGCCAATCGGCGCCGCGGGCTCGAAGGGCTTGCCGCCGGTCGCGATGTCAGCCAGCGTTGGCAGGATATCGATGAGCGAGGCATTCTCCTCGACGCGCCGCCGCTTCAGATGGCCCGGCCAGCTCATGATCAGCGGCACGCGGATCGAGCGCTCGAAATAGACCATCTTGAACCACAAGCCCCGCTCACCCAGCATATCGCCGTGATCGGCCGTGACGATGACGACGGTGTTTTCGATGAGGCCGGTGCGCTTCAAGGGTTCGAGCACCCGGCCCATCAGCTCGTCGGCATAGGTGACCATGGAATAGTAGCCGTGCCGCGCGGCGCGGATGTGATCCTCCGTCACCTCGTACTCGTCGCGGTCGTAGGTATCCCACATGCGCTTCGAGAACGGGTCGCGCTTCTCCGGCGCGATGTATGGCACCGCCGGCATGTCGATGTCGTCGTCCCGGTAGCGATCCCACAGATGCCGCGGCGCCATGTAGGGATCGTGCGGATGCATGAGCGAGAGGCACATCATGAACGGCCGCTCGTCCTT
>JANNSX010000442.1:0-2764 GCA_031403155.1 Hyphomicrobiaceae bacterium | reverse complement strand
AGTAAGCGGTGTCCCGACCCCACGTTTCGGGGCGGCCCGGGCGGTGGCTTAATGCCGTCCCATGAGCGATCGATTTGACCATACGCATGAGCGTAAGCTTGAAAGCAAGGCCGACGAGGCCGATGGCGCGGGCGTCCCCGTCCGACGGCTCGAGCTGATCACCGGGACTGGCCGTCGCCGACGGTGGTCGAGCGACGAGAAGGCTCGCATCCTGGTGGAGAGCTTGCGGCCGGGCGCCAACATTTCGGAGGTGGCGCGGCGGAATGGGCTGTCGCCGCAGCAGTTGTTCGGCTGGCGGCGCGAAGTGCGAGACCCCGAGCCTGCGCCGAGCCCCGTACGCAAACGCGGTAGGCCGAAGAAAGTTCGCGGCGGCGCTCCGGCGGATACTGCACCTCCGCACTTTGCGCCGATCCTGATCGCGGCCCCGGCGGCATCGGCGCCGCCACCTTCCGGCGGGAGCCCGCCCGAGCCGGGCACCATCGAGATCGCGATCGGCGACGCGGTCGTGCGCGTCCGTAGCCAGGTCGACATGGTGCTGCTCGCCGCGGTGCTGCGTGCGGTGCGGAGGGCGTCATGATCATGCCGGGGACAGAGATCCAGGTGCTGGTGGCGACGAAGCCGGTGGACTTCCGCAAGGGCGCGGACGGTCTGGCCGCGATCGTGCAGCAGGCGCTCGCCGCCGATCCGTTCTGCGGCGCGGTCTACGTGTTCCGTTCCAAGCGGCTCGACCGCGTGAAGTTGTTGTGGTGGGACGGCACCGGCATCTGCCTGATGACGAAGCGGCTGGAGAGCGGCCAGTTCCGCTGGCCACCGATCGAGGACGGCATGCTGCGTCTGTCGGCTGTGCAAATGTCCGCTCTGCTCGACGGTCTGGACTGGTCGCGCGTGCAGCCGCGCGAGATCGTTCGTCCGAGTGCCACGCAATGACGCGCGCCAGCAAAATGATCCAGCGACACGACGACTCACCCGAGCGATCGATGCTGCGCGAGCCAACAGAATCAGCAACAACTTGGCTCGTCTTCGGCAAGACGGCCAGAGTTCAGACAACGCCCATGATGCATGCGAACGACACTCTGCCCAACGATATCGACGCGCTCCGCGCGTTGGTCGCGGCCGAGCGTGCGGCGCACGCGTCCGCCGTCCTCGCTCGTGACGCCGCAATCGCCGAGCGCACCACCATCAGCGCCGAGCGCACCACGCTCGCCGTCGAGCGCAACCTGCTCGCCGCCCGCAATGCGCGGCTGGAATCCGCGAACGCGAAGCTCCAGGAGATCCTGGCCGAGATCCGGCGCGCGCACTTCGGCCGCAAGTCCGAGCGCATCACCGACGATCAGTTGGCGTTTGCGCTGGAGGGGCTGGAGACGTCGCTCGCCAAGGTCGAGGCGGAAGCGGAGAAAGCCGACCCCGCGCTGAAAGCGGCACGCGCAAGGAAGCCCCGCGCCAGCCGCAACGAGAACCTCGATCATCTGCCGCATGTAGAGATCGTGATCGAGCCGGAGAGCAAGATCTGCCCATGCTGCAACGGCGAGCTGCACAAGATAGGCGAGGACGTGTCGAAGCGTCTCGACAAACAGCCAGCCAAGCTCACCGTGACAGTGGAGCGACGGCCGAAGTTCGGCTGCCGGACCTGCGAGAAGACCGGCGCCGACGAGGTGGCCGGCATCATCCAGGCCCCGGCGCCGGCGCATCTGATCGAGGGCGGGCTGCCGACCGAGGCGCTGGTTGCCGACGTCGTGGTCAGCAAACACGCGGATCATCTGCCACTCTACCGGCAATCGCAGATCCTGGCGCGCTCCGGCGTCAACATCGAGCGCTCGACGCTGGCGCAGTGGGTCGGCGCCGCGGCGGCCGAGCTGCAACCGCTGCACGATCATCTTCTGCGGTTGCTGAAGGCCTCGCCCAGACTGTTCTGCGACGAGACGCGCTGCCCCGTGCTCGATCCCGGGCGCGGCAAGACCAAGACCGGATTCATGTGGGCCTTGGCCCGCGACGACCGACCATGGGGCGGCAACGATCCCCCGGCGGTGGCCTACACCTACGCGCCGGGACGCGGCGGTGAGCACGCAGTCAAGCTGCTCGCCGGCTACACCGGCATCCTGCAAGTCGACGGATACTCCGTCTACAAGCAACTCGGCGCGACCACCCGCGACGGCGGGGCGGTGACGCTCGCCTATTGCTGGAGCCATCTGCGGCGCAAGTTCTACACGGTCTACGTCGGCGGTAACGCGCCGATCGCGACCGAGGCGTTGGCGCGCCTGAAAAAGCTGTACGAGATCGAGGCCGACATCCGCGGCCTGCCGCCCGAAGTGCGGCGGAACGTACGTCAGCAGCAGTCGAAGCCGATTGTCGAGGCGCTGAAGCCCTGGTTCGAGGCGAGCCTCGCGAAGGTCTCCAAGGGAGGCAAGCTCGGCAAGGCGATCCGCTATGGCCTGCGCCATTGGGACGGCCTCGTCCGCTATCTCGACGACGGCCGCATCGAGATCGATTCCAACACGGTCGAGCGCTCGATCCGCGGCATCGCTTTGAGCCGGAAGAATGCCTTGTTCGCCGGCCACGACCAGGGCGCCATGAACTGGGCGATGATCGCGTCCTTGCTCGAGACCTGCAAGTTGAATCGCGTCGATCCGCTCGCCTGGCTGACCGACGTGCTGACCAAGCTCGTCAACCTCTGGCCGGCGTCCCGCATCGAAGAACTGATGCCCTGGGCCTACGTCAAAAAGCCCGCCTGAGACCAAGTCCAGGTGGGGCGGCTGGACCGCTTACG
>JANNSX010000441.1:0-8667 GCA_031403155.1 Hyphomicrobiaceae bacterium | reverse complement strand
AACGACCTCGGCGGCATCCGCCGCACCATCGAGTTCATCGCGGCTTGTGAGCGGTTGGACATCGGCTTCCGCTTCCATTCGGGCGAGACGAGCGTCGGCTGCGCGGCCTACATCCAGGTGTCCGCTGCGATCGAGCATGTCCGCGAGCCGAGCCAGACGCTGTTCCGCTGGTACGCCGACGACGTGGTGGCGGAAGGCACCTTCGTGCCGAAGCAGGGCGTGGTGCAGGTGCCGAACGGAGCAGGCCTCGGCGTGACGCTCGACCGCAAGGCGCTGAAGCGCTGCCACGAGCGCTTCAAGGACGAAGGCGTGTTCCCGGCGTCGAAGACGGGGAAGAAGTTCAGGTCGAGGTTCGAGAAGGTGTGAGGGGGTGGATGCGAGTTCGAGATCACCCTCGGCCTCTCATCTGCATCATGCCCATCGGCAGCATCGTGCTGGCAAGCAGGCCCGCCGAGCCCCATCGCTGCACGTCGCACGAGGCTTTACGAACTCCTGCATCATCGCAGGCCGAAACTGGGGCTGTTCGCTATACGCCATGTTCGTCGCGGGCGGGCGCAAGCGGGCGACGCCTCCAATCGGGGCGCTGTTGATCGTCGCTTAGGTCGTGGCCTGGATCGGGTGGAGCGGGCAGCGGGAAATCGTACGTCCCAAGTAGATCATTGCGGTTTCGAGCGCAGATAGCGGGTCCAGGAAGTATATCGACTAGGAAACTCTAAGTTCCGCTCGTAATAAAAATCGAATATTTCCAAGAAATCATTTCAGAAATATTTTAAAATACTTGAGATGAACACATTTAGAACGCATTCTGAGAGCATAAATCTATACGTGGTTTGAGTGGTTCTCGCTCAGGTTGTTTCTGATAAGTCATTTTTTTGGAGGTTTCTCATGCCCGATATCACCCAGACGCCCGCCACGACTCCCCCCGCCGGCATGCGCGGCGACATCATCCAGAAGTGGTCGAAGTTCACCACCGCCGAGGTTGCGGCGCTGAAGGACAGAAACGATCTCGTCACCCACGTCCAGAGCAAGTACAGCCTGGAGACGTCCATTGCGCAGCGCGATGTCGACGCCTTCGCCAAGGGCCGGCAGCTCTAGCCACTACGCACTCGATGCTGCCGATGGCCGCCTTCAGCGGGCTCGCTGGAGGCGGCTTTCCACATTTCCGCAATGAACGCAGGAGAACGCACATGACCGAGCGCATCACCCGCACGTCCGTGGAGTTCCAAAATGTGTTTCGTCTGCCGGGGATCGAGGGAGAGCAGGCTGCCGGCACTTACGATGTCCTGACCATAGAGGAACGGATCGACAGCCTGTCCTTCATCGCCTATCGGCGGCTTTCGACGACGATTGCGCTTGACGCCAAGGTTGCCGGCGGCAACGCCCGGCAAGTGAGGGATGTGGACCCCGAGGACTTGAGCGATGCGCTGGCCAAGGATAAGGAGGCGCCTCATGTCGCAATTTAGAGTGGGACAGATAGTCATGCTGGGCGTCGCCGGAAAGCCGGGCTCGCCCAATGGCCGCGGCTACAAGGTGCTGAGCGCCGTGACGCTGCCCGATGGCAGTGTCAGCTATCGCATCAAGTCGATCGCGGAATCCTCGGACCGGATCGTGCCGGAAGGGGCGATCGGCGCGGGGCCGATGCCGTTTCGGGTCATCGACCGGAAGTCAGCAACGCTCGTCCAGGATCTCGGATCCCGTCCGCGGCCGGCAGGCGGTGGACGGTAGGCGAGGGTTCCCCCGCAAGGGTTTCCCTCACGTCGCGGCCGGCGCGATCTTCTCCACTCCGCACCATTCCGCAATGAACAGCGCCATGGCCGCCGTCGTTTTCTCGACGGAGGCGAGATTCACGCGCTCGTTGTAGCCGTGATAGGCTTCCGCGATACAACCGTAGTTGAGTGCCGGGATGCCATCGAACAGCGCATAGACGCGCGCGTCGAGATAGGCGGTTGCGGCGCGCGCCTCGAGTTTGGTTCCGAAAACCGTCTCATGCGCGCGGCCGAGCACGGCCTCCGCTTCGCTGCCGGGCTCCAGCACATAGCCCTCGACATGAAAGCCGTTCCAGACGACCTCCGCCGGCCGGTTCGAGAGGTAGCGATCATCGCGGCAGATATCCCGCACCACCTGCTCGATCTCGGCCGCTGCATCCGAGGCTTTGCGATCCGGATAGAAAGCGATGCGGCAGTCGATCTTGCACCAGGCGGGGACCGAGGACGCCCAGTCGCCGCCCTCGATCTTCCCGATGTTGAGATTGAGCGGATGCGCGTTGCCCGCGAACAGGGGATGCCGCTGCTCTTCCGCGTTCCAGCGCGCCTCCATCTCGCGTAGCGCACCCACTACCCGCCACGCCGCGTCGATCGCGTTGGCGCCGGTGCCCATGTAGGCCACATGCACCGGCTCGCCCTTGACGACGATCTGGAACCACAGCACGCCGACATTGCCGCGCGTCAGCGTCTCGTTCCCGGGCTCGGGGATGAGGGCGGCATCGGCCTTGTAGCCGCGCAGGTGCGTCATCAGCGCGCCTTTGCCCGTTCTCTCCTCCTAGACTACGGACTGCACTTTTACGGTGGCGTCAGGTTGTAGCCCGATGCGTTGCAGCGCATCGAGCGCGAAGAGATTGGAGGCGCAGCCGGCCTTCATGTCGCCCGCGCCCCGGCCGTGCATCCAGCCGTCCTTGACGATCGGATCGAATGGGGCGGTCGCCCACATGTCGTCAGGCCCGGCGGGAACGACATCGACATGACCTTGCAGGATGAGCGAACGGCCCGTCTCCTCGCGCGGCCGGTGAATGCCGACGACGATCGGCGCTTTCGAATGCATCGGCGAAAACCGCGAGCCGCCCGGATGCCTTGAAATTTCCGCCTCGCTCATCTCGAAGCGATCCATCGCCAACCCGCGCGCCTGCATGGCGCGGAACATCAGATCCTGCACGGTGTGCTCGCTGCCCCGCGTGGAAGGACAGCGGACGATCGCCTGCGTGAAGGCGATTTGATCTGCGAAACCGGCTTTCACGGCGGCGGTGATCTCGGCGGCGAGCTTGGGATCGAGCGGCATGATGGAAACCTCGGAGATGGCGGTTCGAGGCAGTCTATGTCAGGCGCGCGGCCCGGCAAACCGCCTCACGCTCCGACGCCGGGCTTCTTCACGAGCTGACACGCGATAATCTTCAGGCTGCCATCGGGCTCGCGCCGGAGGAGGTACTCGGCCGTCCACGCCTCCCCGCCGGCATCGACGATGTCGACCTCCTGACGGATGATGCCGTTCGCGAGCACCTCCGAGGCGGAAAAATCATAGGCTTGCGGGCGATAGACCGGCGTGTAGCCTTTCCGGACCATCATCATGAAAGTTTCAGGTGAGGGAAACTTCGCTTTCACCTCGGGAGCCGCGAAGGCGTAAGCGGCCACGCCGTCATCGCGTGCGAAGGCCGCCAGCTGGTCCGCGATGATTTGCTGGGCGGCCGCCACGTCCGCCGAGGGCTCCTCGGCACGCGCTGCGAGGCCGCCGGCCGGGATCAGGATGAATAGCGACAGGGCTAGGAGCAGGCGCTTCAGCATGGCCGGTGTCCTCCATCGAGGGGCACAGTCTATCATCCGCGACCCCCGGCGACTACGCCAGTGGAGACGTATCGGATCTCTGCTCGCGGCTGCGAACGGCCTCCCGATAGAGCAGATAGAGCCCGGAGCCGATCACGATCGCGGCACCGGCCAACGTCCAGCGATCCGGCCAGTCGCCGAACAGGAGCGCGCCGAGCCCGATCATCCAGACGATCTCGGTGTAGATGAAGGGGGCGACGATCGAGGCCGGGGCCTTGCGATGCGCCAGGATCAGAAACCAATGGCTGAGCGTGCCCCAGACGCCGCCGGAGAGGAGGGCAACCCATCCCCAGGTGCTCGAAGGTGTCTCCCAGAAGAAGAAGACCAGGGGCCCGAAGAGCAGCAGGCCGCCGAGCGGGGTGTAGAATTGCATCACGGCTGCACTGTCGATTGGCGCCATGTAGCGCGTGGCGATAATGTAGAGGGCATAGGAGACGGTCGCGGCAATCGACAGGATCGCCGCCCAATGAATGCCGCCGAGGTCGGGCCGGAACACCAGCAGCACGCCGAGAAAGCCGGCGATGATCGCCACCATCCGCCGCCATCCCACCCATTCGCCAAGCATCGGACCGGCGAGCAGGGCGACGAGCAAGGGCGTCAGGAAGGTGATGGTGACGGTCTGGTCAAGGCGCAGATACTGGAGCGCCGTGTAGTTGAGCAGCGTCGAGAGACTCATGACGGCGCCGCGGAGGAGTTGCAGGCCGGGACGCTCGGAGGCGAGCAGCGCGGGCACGCGGCGCGGCCCGAAATAGGCGACATTGAGCGCCACATTGACGATGAACCGGACGGCCACGACCTGGAGAACCGGCAGCCCGTAGAGCACCGTCGCGGCCTTGGACGCCGTATCCTGGACGGCGAAAATCGCAACGGCGACGCACATGCAACCGATACCGACGAGGTGATCGGCGGCGGCGAGATTGGT
Source organism: Hyphomicrobiaceae bacterium (assembly GCA_031403155.1). GTDB lineage: Bacteria > Pseudomonadota > Alphaproteobacteria > Rhizobiales > Hyphomicrobiaceae > JANNSX01. Next base: position 4,155 of record JANNSX010000441.1, on the reverse strand, counting down.
GGCTCGGCGGCTCTCGGGTGTCATCTGGTCGGCCTAGCGGCCGAAGCCGGTTGGGTCCAGCCCAGGGGCGCACGGCCGCCATGCGGCGCCTCGGCGCATTGGCCACCTGGCGGGCTAACCCGCCCGCGCCATTGACTTAACAGCTTGCCCTTGCTTCATGGCCGCCCAAGGGCCGGTAGCTCAGAGGTAGAGCACGTGACTTTTAATCATGTGGTCGAGGGTTCGATTCCCTCCCGGCTCACCAAGGATTACAAAGGCTTGGCTGCCGTTGTCAGAGCAGGCCACGCGATTTGCGGGACTTTTGCGGGACCGCTCTGCAGTTTGCCTTTCAGCACAACGAGTTGAGAGGCATTCTGAGAGGCTTGGCAAACCTTCTCGGCGGCAGCGATGAGGTTTGCTCGTTCAGCCGCCCAATCGTGGGTGGCAATGCGACTTGACCGATGGCCGAGTAGATCTTGCCGGTCCTCAAAGCTGACGCTCGCGGCCCGAAGGCGTCGGCCAATCGTGTGCTTCAAATCGTGAACGCGAAGAGTCGGAAGAGCCGCACGTCAGCGTGCACGCTTCCACGCTGACGTGATCATACGCGTGATCCTCAATCCCTTGTAGGTGAAAGCGTACTCTGGATGACTGCTGCCTCGACGCGCGATGACAGTCCTCGCATCCGCATTCGTCTAGCAGTACCTCGCGAACACAGAGAATGGCCTTCAGGGTTACGCGCGAGAGCTCGTTGCCGACTGCCGTAATGAGCTCGCGGCCGTCGGGCGGCGACCGCGGGTCCTCGAGCTGGCCGAGGTCGTTCGTCAACGGCGGCTGGTGCTCGAGCCCGACCTCTTGGAGCTGTTCATCCGCTATCAGACGACGCTCGACAATCAACTCGTGAGGTTGCTCAAGGCCCTCCGCGAAGCGCAATCCTGGCGCCTGCGGACCCTCGACCCTTGCAACGCCATGCCCGGTCCGACTGTGCGTGCCGCCGAGTAGCCGATCGCAAATTGGGTTCGTTTCGCAAAACGCCCGAACCAAAGGGGTATCAACGTGCCGGATCAGGGTTCTGAAGGCCGATTTCCCAATTGATTTCGATAAATCTGGAAGCAAGAAAATCTGATGGGCGGATGGGGATCAGGGCGGCGCCGGGGCCGGCGCGCTGAGTGTGACCATCCGCACAGCATCGACCTGACTTGGATGCGCCGGCAGGGCATCCTCCAATCTGGCCGGCAGGGCCAGATCACTTGCTCATCGAACGGGGACCGAACCGGCTCGATCCAATACGTCGTCCCGAGCAACGACCCGAGGCTCAACTACCGTGCGCGGACCGGCACCGAGACATGGGAGGATATCGACGAGGTCATTCCCTTCACCACGACCACACCGCATCCCGGCGGCGTGCGGTTCTGGCTCACATGTCCCTCATGCCGCCGCCGATGCCGGATCGTCTATGGCGGCCGGCGATTCCGGTGCCGCAAGTGCCACGGCCTCGTCTACGAGTCCCAGCACGAAAGCCCCGTCTTCCGGGCAGCGACCCAGATGCACAAGCTCAGAGACCGGCTCGGCCAGCGGGGCTCGCTCGAAGTGCCTTTTCCAGAGAAGCCGGAAGGTATGCATTGGAAGACCTATCAGCGCCTCGAGGCGCGGGATGCGGCGCTTCACGATATTTGGCGCGGAGCGATGATGCGGTAACTGGATTTGAAAGCCGAAGTCGCGCTTGCTTTGAGCTGTGTTCTGATCGCGACAGCCCTGCGCATGCGTGATCGCGTTGCGATACGACCGCTTTCTGATAGCGGTTCCAGAAGCTCGCCGATCAGGGGCGACCGATGAATGTGACCCCAAGCAGACGAAGTGCACGAACTCAACACTCACGTTGCAAAATTGCAGGGCAAGGCTGCGAGCGTCGCGTGCGCGCAACAACCTCACTCCTGCCCCGTTCTTCTGCAGCGCAGATTCGATGTTTGTTTGATGTGTTTCGAAATCAGCGCATAGCTTTGCAGACGTTTTCATTCAGGCGTAGGTCCTGCAGAGTGAAGTCGGCGATTGAAGGCATGGTGGGTCCACTTGGTCAAAGGGGGATCAGGTAACCTGATCCAGGAAGTCGGAGGCTACGGAAAGATAGCGGTCGATGTCGGCCTCGTCATGCGCAAAGCCGACCTGCGGACCCGCGCTCCAGATCGCGTCCCAGATGCCGCGATTGGCCATGAAGACCCGGCGCGCGGCGGTAAAAGGCCGATGGGTCGAGACTGAAGCCTCGATCCCGCTGCGTGGCAGTTTTGGTGTCAGGCAAAAGCCAGCTCGGGGACCATAGCGGAAGGCACGCCAGGGCAGCCCGTGGCCGGAGATCAGAGCGTCGATCCCGTCAGATAACTTCGAGCCAAGTGTCGAGATACGGGCATAGGCGGCCTCGGTCTGGACCTCGTCCAGCATGGACAGCGCGGCGGCTGTTGAAAGGGGGTTGCCGTAAAGCGTGCCGCCGGTGGCAATGCCTTTCTCTCCACTTGCGCTGCCGTCATGATGTGCTGCAAGCCAAGCGGCAATCGGCTCGGTCATGCCATAAAGCCCTAGGGCGATCCCGCTTCCAAGGCCCTTGCCAAGGATCACGACATCGCAATCCAGTCGCATTTGCCGCCTGAACCCGCCATAGGCCATTTGCCAGGTATGGGTTTCGTCCAGAACGAAGATTGCCCCCGCGGCGCGCGACAGGCGGCAAGCTTCCTCAAGAAAACCGGGGTCGGGAAGAACCAGACCGCAATTTGTCATCGCGGGCTCGGCGATCACCACCGCGACGTCTTGGGGGGCAAGCGCACGGCGCAAGGCATCCAGATCGTTGAACGGCAGGGGGATCGTGTCGCGCGTCAGGTTTGGCGCGAGGCCAAGCGAATAGGCTTCGGCCACTCCGCCTGCGCCGGGCGCGACCATGGTTTGGTCGATATGGCCGTGGTAGCCGCCGTGGAACATCACGACTTTCGGCTTGGTCGTCATCACGCGCGCAATCCGGAAAACCTCGGTATTGGCCGAGGAGGCCGAGACGGTGTGTTGCCAGAATGGCATGCCTGTGCGCTCGGCAAGTTGTTCTGCCAGCGTGATGGAGGCTGCTGTCGGAAGCAGGGCCTGCGGTCCGCTCATCGCAGCCCGGGCAATCGCACGCGCAGGCGGGGTATCGCCGTAACCGACCGTGTTCGACAGGTCGCACAGGTTGAAATCGATGTAGGAATGCCCATCGGCGTCGGTCAGTCGAGCCCCCTGACCACCGGTGAAGAAGGGTGGAAAATGGTCATAAAGCCCGACCATCCAAGCCATCGGAACGCCATCGGGCATGACCTTACGCGCACGTTCCAGAAGTGCTGTGGACTTTGGTCGATCGCGATGAAACTGGTCAGTCTCAGCCTTGATCAGGGCGGAAAACCTCCCCATGTCTAGGCCTGAAATGGCGTCGATTGTCGGTCCATGTGTCATCCTGCCGGCCCTCGGTTCAGCCTTTGAGCCAACAGTCGCGAAGTGGCCTGCCGGTTGGCGGAACGATCGCCTGACGAGGCCAGCAGATCAAGCTCTTTTGCCCTCTCTTGCCTGGGGTGGGGCCTGCGGCGGCGGGGCATCTCGAATTTGGACGAGGCAAACCGCACAGCATCGGCACCTTGCCCCGGCAGCGGGGCTTATTAGTGTGTTGGACAGACCTATCGAGCCTGTTTTTGTTCTGTCCGGGTGCGGACCGCTGTCCCACGAATAGCGGTGGTGCTCGGAGGCGGCCGACGCGGTAGGATCGAAAGCGGTCGCCAGATGCAGAGATTCACCACGGGCATGATGCGCCGCAGCGATTTTTGACGGCCATCATCTCCGATTCGGCGTGCACAGATAGCAGACGCTGTCTGATGATCCGGATCTAGCTTGCGAGGGTATTGGCCCACCTCGAGAATCCGCTGCGCTGCGGTCGGTTCAGGGTCTATCGCGTCGCCGGCGGCGAACTTCACCGACGACGGTCGGTTACGGAGGTCGTGCAGAAGTCCACTGAACAGTGTTAAGGGCCCTTGCTGACCCAAAGTCGCCATTCGCCGGAGAATAGTCGGTTTAGTCAGCCCGCAGTGGCTCAGCGAAAAGCCGTCCGTAGTGGGTTACCGGTTGCCGCACGCCGGCGGCGCGCAGGGCATTCCAGAATGTAACTTGGTTGGCGGT
>JANNSX010000440.1:0-4426 GCA_031403155.1 Hyphomicrobiaceae bacterium | reverse complement strand
GAAAAAGGCATCCGCATCAAGAAAGCCGAAATGAAGCTCCTCGACATCGAGGGCGACACGTTCCATCCTGAATGGAACTACACGATCAAACCGCGCACCCGTCAGAAACCGTAGCGGTTATCGTTGCGAGTGTCCTAAGTCTGGCGCGCGGCTGGTCTTGACCGGACCGCCGAAACCGGTTGCTTAGGGTGTTGCCGTTTTTCGTTGAGTCACTCCAACACCCTAGATCCTTGGTTTGCCGTGCTTCTTTTCGGAATACCGCTTCGCACTTTTCCGGAAGCACTCTAGGGCTTGTTGCTTCCGCTTGCAGGAGACCTGTCGTGCCGGACCGACGTTCTGAGACAATTGCCATTCTGGAGCGCCTCGTCGCCTTCGACACGACCAGCGCCAAGACGAACATCCCCTGCATCACCTACATCAAGGACTTTCTCGCCGGGCACGGCATCGCCTCGGAGCTGGTGCCGACCGCGGACGGACAGAAGGCTTCCCTCTACGCCACCATCGGCGATGGCGCGCAGCCGGGGATAGGGCTCTCGGGGCATACCGACGTCGTTCCCGTCACGGGCCAAGAGTGGTTGAGCGATCCCTTCCAGCTGATCGAGCGCGACGGCAAGCTCTACGGCCGCGGCAGCTGCGACATGAAGGGCTTCCTTGCTTGCGTCATGGCGATGGTGCCCGAATTCAAGCAGCGCAAGCTTGCCCTGCCCATCCACATTCTCTTCTCCTACGACGAGGAGGTCGGCTGCACCGGCGTGCGCCCGATGATCGCCGAGCTGGGCAAGCGGCTGGTGAAGCCGCGCCTCGTCATCGTCGGCGAGCCGACGACCATGACCGTAGTCGATGCCCACAAGGGCGCGACGCGCTTCAAGACGACAGTGACCGGACGCGAGGCGCATTCGAGTATGGCGCATATCGGCGTCAACGCCATCCACATCGCCGGGTTGCTGATCGCCGAGCTCGGCCGGCTCGAGACCGAGCTACGCAATGGCACGCAAGACGAGCGGTTCACGCCACCCTACTCGACCTTGCAGGTGGGGCTCATCGAAGGCGGCCGGGCGCAGAACATCGTGCCACGGCATTGCAGCTTCTCCTGGGAGATGCGCGTGCTGCCGGGTTCGTCGGTGGACGCGACGCTGAAGCGGTTCCGGACCTCGGTCGAGGAGGTGCATCTGCCGGCCATGCGCCGGGTCGCCGTCGATGCGGCCATCGACACAGTGCACATGAACACCGTGCCGGCCTTCTTCTCGGGTGACGGCTCGGAGGCGGTATCGCTCGCCTTGCGGCTGGCCGGGCAGAACGAGACTTATGCGGTCTCCTACGGCACGGAAGCCGGCCTCTTCCAGGCGGCGGGGCCGCCCTCCGTCATCATCGGCCCCGGCGATATCGCGCAGGCGCATCGGCCGGACGAGTTCGTTGCGCTGACCGAGCTCGACAAGTGCCTCGCGTTTCTGGAGCGATTGGCCGATCAAGCGGCGGTTGGGTGAGGCCGAACCTGCACTGCTTGGAGTCCTGATCCGGCAACAGAATTAGCTATCAGCTGGCCTTTTCCCTTGGGGAGAAGGTAGCCCATCATGCCGGAGGCATGCCTTCGGCATGACGGGCCGGAAGAGGGGTTGAGTAGGGCATAGTCCCTCATCCATATCGTTACCCAGACTGAGCGCACCGAGAACACCGTGAAACGCTCAACCCCTCTCCCGGAGTCATAGGCTTGCGCGCCTCCGGCACGACCGCCACCCTCTCCCCAAAGGGGAGGGCCGACAAACGCGGACGTAAGTCGTGGCGTGAGAGCGAGGAGATGGGATTAGCTTGTGTACAACCCCGCCACCGCCGCCCTCTGGCGGACCAGGGCGAGCACCGTACCGCAGGTAGGCGTCGGCGAGCCCGTCAACCGCCCCATCTCGACGACGGCCCCCAAAAGCGCATCGATCTCCATCGGCCGGCCGCGCTCGAGATCCTGCAGCATCGAGGTTTTGTGCGCGCCGACCTCGGCCGCGCCCTCGATACGCTTGTCGACATCGATGGCGAAGCGTACGCCGAGCTTTTCCGCGATCGCCTGCGCCTCGACCATCATGGCGCGGGCCACACTCCGCGAGCCTGCGTCGGTCGCGAGCCGATCGAGCGTCGCCGTCGTCAGCACCGAGAGCGGATTGAAGGCGAGATTGCCCCACAGTTTCATCCACAGCTCGTCGCGAATGCGGGGCTTCACCGGGCATTTGAGGTGGCCCTTGATCATCATGCCGGCAAAGCGCGTCGCGCGATCCGAGCGGGAACCGTCGGGCTCGCCGAGCGTGAAGCGGTTGGAATAGGTGTGCTCGATGACGCCGGGACGGATGACGTCGGCCGCCGGATAGACGATACAGCCGAGACAGGCTGACGGTGTCAGCATATCGGTGAGCTTGCCGCCCGGATCGACGGACTCGAGCCGTGTTCCGTCGAAGGGCCCGCCGTGCTTGTGGAAATACCACCAGGGCACGCCGTTGACGGCGGTGACGAGTGTGGTTGATGGGCCGAGCAGCTTGGCGATTTCCGATGCAGCCGCCGGAATGGAGTGCGCCTTCAGCGTGATGACGACGTAGTCCTGCGGCCCAGCTTCCTCGGGGGTCGCGGCGAGGCGCGGGCGAACCACGATCTCCTTGCCCTCGGAGATGAGCGTCACGCCATTGTCGCGCATCGCCGCAAGATGGGGTCCACGCGCGAGAAACGTGACGTCGGCACCGGCCTCGAGCAGCCGCACGCCCATGTACCCACCGATCGCACCCGCGCCGAAGATACAGATGCGCATGGGGCTCACGACCCGTTCTCGAACGTCGCGCCCAGCCCGCGCATCAGCCCGAGAAATTCCGGGAAGCTGGTCTGGATCATGGTCGTGTCGTCGACGCTAACAGGCTTCGACGAACCCAGGCCGAGCGTCAGGAAGGCCATGGCAATGCGGTGGTCGAGATGGGTTGCGACGGTGCCGCCACCGGTCGCGGCGCCGCTGCCCTTGACGGTCAGCGTATCGCCGTCGACGTGCGCGGCAACGCCGTTGGCGTGAAGCCCCGCCGCGGTTGCCGCGAGCCGGTCACTCTCTTTGACCTTCAGCTCTGCCAAGCCCTCCATGCGGGTCTCGCCCTTGGCATATGCTGCGAGCGCCGCCAGCATCGGATACTCGTCGATCATGCTGGGTGCGCGCTCCGGCGGGACGCGCACGCCCTTGAGCGGCGAATGCCGCACACGAATGTCGGCGACCGGCTCTCCACCCTGATCGCGGCGGTTCGCCAGTTCGAGATCGGCGCCCATCTCTTGAAGTGTCAGGTAGAGGCCGATGCGGCTCGGGTTGATCAGCACGTTCTCAACCATCACCTCGGAGCCCGGCACGATGAGCGCGGCGGCGACGAGGAAGGCCGCCGAGCTCGGGTCGCCCGGCACCTCGACCCGCTGTCCGCGAAGCTCCGCATCGCCCCTGACCGTGATCCGCCGGCCACGTCCGTGCGCCTCGATCCGCGGCGCCCAGCCGAAATGCGCGAGCATGCGCTCGGTGTGATCGCGCGTCGCCTCGGTCTCGATGACCGTTGTCTCACCCGGCGCCCCAAGCCCTGCGAGCAGGATCGCCGACTTCACTTGCGCCGAGGGCACGTCGAGCGCGTAGCTGATGGGGATAGCGCGGCGCGGACCTTGGATGGTCAACGGCAGCCGGTCGCCTTCGCCCTCGACGATCGAAAGCCCCATTTGCTTGAGAGGCTTCAAGACGCGGCCCATGGGGCGCCGGCTGAGCGAGGTGTCGCCCGTCAGCGTCGCCCGGAAGCTGTGCCCGGTGAGCACGCCCATCATCAGGCGCGTGCCGGTGCCGGAATTGCCGAAATCGAGCGGCCCGTCGGGAGCCTGCAATCCACCCGTTCCGCGCCCTTTCACATGCCAGGTGCCGCCCCGCTTCTCGATCGGGGCGCCCATGCGCCGCAGCACATCGGCGGTGCCGAGCACATCGCCCGCCTCGAGCAATCCGGAAATCGTCGTCTCGCCGGTCGCCAGCGCGCCGAAGATCAGCGAGCGGTGCGAGATGGACTTGTCGCCGGGCACCTTGATCCGGCCGCGCAAGGGGCCGGAGCGGAGCGCCGTCAGGGGTATTGCTGTGCCGTGAGCCATGTTCGGGTCATTGAGCAGACGAGTCCGGGGCTGTCAACGCGAGGGGGCACGAAGCCTAGAGCGCACTTCGATCTGATGGAATCAGATCGACGCTCTAGGTTTTTGGCTTTGAGCAGTTTCTTTCGACCAACCGGTATCCACTTGATCGGAAAGTGCTCTAGTGGCCCGTCGCGCCATAATCGCATGCTCGCCGGGCGTCCGTCCGATTTTGGCGCGACATGAGGGCCACTAGCAATATCATGAGCTTCGTGTGGCGTTCATCGCGCCATCGTTGACTCCGACCGTGCAGCGCAACTGGTCAACT
>JANNSX010000439.1:0-3101 GCA_031403155.1 Hyphomicrobiaceae bacterium | reverse complement strand
GGTCGGGATGCGGACCTTCATCGGGAAACCGTAGGGAACGGGAAGCGGCTTGTCCGCATAGGTCAACGCCAGTATTGTCTGCGGATGCAGCGCCGAGGCCATGTCGATGCTGGTGTAGTAGTTGTCGGCACAGCGGAAACCGACATAGGGCGCCTTGAGGTCGGCGCCGACCCGCTCGAGGAAGGACCGAAGCGGCACGCCGCCCCATTTGCCGATCGCGCTCCACCCTTCAACGCATACGTGCCGGGTGATTTGCGATTGCTGCGGAAGCTCTCGGAGGTCTGCGAGCGTCCATGGCTTGCGGTTGGTGATCATGCCACCGAGTTCGAGCCTCCAGGTCACACCGTCGATGACGGGCGCCTCGCTCTCGGAGTAATAGGCGTTGAACGGGAAAGGCGTCGTGATGTCGCTCTCGCCGTAGGTCGGTGCGAGTTGCCTCGGGTTGAACAAAAGGCCTTGCGCCCAATCGTTAAACTTGAGCATGCCATCGAGCACGCCGTTCACGGCCGAGGGGGTGGTGGCACTGCAGCCGGTAAGCAGCGACAGCGCGCCGAGGCTGAGGCTCTGTCGGAGAAAGAGGCGTCGCTGCAAGTTGCCGAGCTCGGGCGCTGCATCGCGGCCGAGGTGTCGGAGTGCCCAGCGCTTCGGATCGAGGATCGTCATGCGCGCTCTCCTCTGGCGGACGATGTTGACGTGGGCGCGACTTTGGCCGACCGGCGGCCTCCAGTCAGTATCGGCAGGAAGGTGCGCGGTACCAGCACCACGAGCGTCAAATGCACTAAAATGAACAGCACGATCGCCGTCATGCCGAGGAAGTGGACAATGCGAGCGCCCTCGTAGTCCCCCATCAGCGTCGCGAGCCAACTGAGCTGCACCGGCTTCCACACCGCAAGGCCAGAGAGGATCGTCACCGCAATCGCAGCGAGCACGCTGACGTAGAAGAGCCGCTGTACCGCGTTGTAGTCATGACCTCCATGGTCGAGCTTCAACCTGAGCGCTTGCCCAAGGTCATGCCGCACCTCGCTCGGGCGAATTGGCAAAAGGCGGCGGGCGAAGTGCCGCCAACCAAAGCCGTAAACGAGGTAAACCAGGAAATTTGCGACAAGCAGCCACATCGCCGCGAAATGCCATTGCAGCGCGCCACCGAGCCAGCCGCCAAGTGTTATCTCGCTGGGGAAAGTGAAAGGGAAGATCGGTGAGGCATTGTAGATCCGCCAACCACTCATGATCATGATAACCATCGCGACGACGTTAGTCCAATGCCAGATGCGTACGATGGCCGGATGGATGGCGGTTGCATTGGAGTCCGTCGGGTTCATCAGCGATCTGTCTCCGCTCGCCGTTCAGCAACCGCGTGATCTCGGTCGTCCCAGTCTAGCGGATAGCTAGGTCTTCGGTGCTTCATCCTCTACTCACAATAAGCGTCAGGCGAATGACGATCTCGTGAGCATTGGATTTCCCAAAACAGCAGCAATCGAGTACTGGCGGCAATCGCAAGTGCCTCATGACGACAAGCCCGTCTCGTACGCAGGCATTCTGAAGGTATTGCCTTTCTCCGGCGCACCGATCTGAGGCTCAATCATCCAGTAGCATTGGCCGGTCATGGCCGTCGCATCAATCCGCCATTACCCTCGAGAGAGTCGCGATTTGCAACAGCGGACGTTGGCCTTCCTCGTGTGCTCCACGTCAGCGCCGTTCTGATTGCGACACGCTCCGATCAGTTGGAATGGTCCCCTCGTGTATGCTCGCGTCGATTGCCATGAAGCGGCGTTAGCTTACCCCCTATGTCGGTAAGTGGCCCATGACGACAGGACGCGGACAGCTGACGTCTGGCTTAATCCTTGACCGTCAGATTATCGCTGCCCGGCGCATCGCGACGTCGTCGCGCGCCTTGATCGTGTCGATAGTCGAGCGGTCGATGGTGACATACCCAGCCTGCGGGGCCTCCATCGCCACGCCAATGTGGCGCTGCACGAGTTCGTTGGTTTTCTTTTGAAAGGCCCGGTCCACATACACCCGCCGGGTGTAGGCGTTGCGCACCACTTGATAGATGCCGGAGAGCGTCGCGTAGTCATCGATGTACGGGCGCAGAAATGTATCCGGCGAGATGATCTCGTACAGCATTTCAATCTCCTTGAACTCGCGGAAGAACTCCTTGCGCCGCTCCTTGTCGCGGAAGTGCTCGATCAGGTTGTCCACGTCCTTGTCGTTGAACCCGAGTTTCAACAACGCGAGGTAGGGCGGTACCTTTGATCCCAGCTTCGCCCGGAAGAGCTGCTTCAGCAGTCCGATGTCTTTGACGATGGCGTTGATCTCTTCGCTGTCGAAGGCGAGGGCCTGCTCCAACTTGTCGAATATGCCCACGAAATCCAAAACGAAGCCGTGCGGCTTCACCATGTCCGCGGCCTCGTTTTCGTAAGGCCGGTTCACACGCGCGATGGCCTGGAGCAGCGTGTGGTCGCGCATCGGCTTGTCCAAATACATCGCGTAGAGGATCGGCGCATCGAAACCGGTGAGCAGTTTCTCGGTCACGATGAGGATCTTCGGCCCCTCCTTCAGTTTTGCGAAATCCTTCCGGATGGCCCGCTCCCGCTTCTCGTCGATATGCCACTTCTTCAGATGCGCCGGGTCGTGGTTGTTCCCCGTGAAAACGATCTCGGAATACTCCTTCGGCAGGATCGCATCGAGCACCTCCTTGTAGAACGCACACGCCTCGCGGTCCACCGCGACGAGGAACGCCTTGTAGCCGAGGGGCTCGACATTTTCCCGGTAGTGGTCGGCGACATGCCGCGCCACCTGCGCGATGCGATCCTTGCCCTTGAGGAAATTCTTCAGGTTCACCGCCCGTTCGAGAATCTTGTTCAGCTCCTCGATGTCGGCGATGCCCTGCGTTTCCGCCAACGCCAGGAACTCGGATTCCATGATTTCGTGCGGCACGAGCATTTCGTTCGGCGCTAGACTGTAGTACAGCGGCAGCGTCGTGCCGTCCTCGATGCTCTCGGCGATGGAGTATTTGTGGAGGTAGCCTTTGTCGTCTTCGCAGCCGAAGGTCTTGAACGTCCCCTTGCCGTACGCGGTCTTGTCCACCGGCGTGCCGGTGA
>JANNSX010000438.1:0-15174 GCA_031403155.1 Hyphomicrobiaceae bacterium | reverse complement strand
GAGGATGAGCGCTGGCCCATTCTTTTCTTGCCCGCCTCCGGCGGGACGAGCGGCGCGCGATGGACGTAGCTGGGACTACGGCCGAGCGCGCCGACGCCGCCAGCGCTCATCCTCGATCGCCCTTCATGCCGCAGGCGTGTCCTCGACACGACGGGTCGCGGCCCCCGGGCGACCGGTTCGTCGCGAAGCTCGACCGCAGCCCCGGCTCGCGCTCTTCGCTTCGCTCCTGCCGGATCGCCGCGCGGACCCGCGATCAGACGTATCGTCCTTCAGTGATTGTGGGTACTAGTTGCGCATGACAGAGGAGGCAGCTGGCGGTCGTGATGGGACCGGCGACCGTCACATGCTCGGCATCTTGCTCGTCTGCGGCGCCGCGCTGCTGTGGAGCACGGGCGGCCTCATCGTGCGCTCGCTGGAAACGACCGACATCTGGACAACGGTCTTCTGGCGCTCGGCGACGGCGAGCCTCTGCCTGCTGATGTTCATTGTCTGGCGCAACGGCCGCGGCACGCCGGCTCTCATTCGCGCCATGGGCCTACCCGGCGTCATCGTCGGCCTCTGCTACACGAGCGCGTCGATCCTCCTCATCATTTCGCTGAGCCTGACCTCGGTCGCCAACACGCTCGTCATCGTCTCGAGCGCGCCGTTGTTGACGGCGCTGCTCGGACGCGCCGTGCTCGGCGAGCGGGTGTCGTGGCTGAGTTGGATCGCGATCCTCGCCTCCGCCGCCGGCATCGCACTGATGGTGTCGGACTCCTACGCGCGCGGCTCGTTGTGGGGCGATCTCGCGGCCTTCGGCATCGCCGTCGCGCAGGCCATCGCGGTCGTCACCATGCGGCGCCACCGCGACGTGCCGATGATGCCGGCGATGCTGCTCGCGACCTCGCTCGCGACCCTCATCGCACTGCCGCTCGCCGGAACGCTGTGGGTCTCGATGCACGATCTCGTGCTGCTCACCCTTTTCGGCGCCGGTCAGCTCGGATTGGGTCTGGCCATGTTCTCGGTCGGCGTGCCGCTCATTCCGGCGGCCCAGGCGGCGCTGCTCAACGTGCTCGAGCCAATCCTTGGGCCGGTGTGGGTCTGGCTGGCGCTCGGCGAGCGCCCGAGCAACGTGGCACTCCTCGGGGGCTTGATCGTGCTTGCGGCGCTGGCCGTCCACACGGCCGCGGATGTCGCGAGGCGGCGCTCGGACTGAAAACTTGCTACTTCGCAGCCACGCACATGATCTCGATCTTGCATTTGGGGCTGAACATCTTTGCTTCGACGGTCGCCCGCGCCGGGAGATTGTTGGGATCGATCCACTCTTTCCACACGGCGTTGTAGGCGGGAGCTTGCGCCCAGTCGGCGATGTAGACGGTCGCCGAGACGAGCTTGGCCTTCGAGCTCCCGCAGCGGGCGAGCATCTGATCGATATAGGCGAGCGCCTGGCGCGTCTGGCCGGCCATGTCGAGATCGAGATCGTCCGCCACCGACCCCGCGAGGAAGACGAGCCCACCGGCTTCCACCGCGTTCGAGAGAATGCCGCCTTCGGGCTCGTGCCGCTTGACGTCCGTCATGCTCGTTTGCGTCCTCAATGCGCCATCAGCACGGGAATCTCGGCATTCCAGAGGATATGCGAAGTGGCGCCGCCAAAGATCATCTGTCGTAAACGGCTTGTCGTATAAGCGCCCTTGACGACGAGATCGGCGCCGAAGGCCTTGGCCTCGGCGAGAATGGCCGGACCGGCACGGCCGCCCGGCTGTGTCACGGTCTTATGGGCGACAGTTATGCCGTTGGCGTCGAGGTGGCTCGCGAGCATGTGTCCGGGCGGACCCATCAACGAGCCGTCGTCCACCGTCAGCACCATGACCTCTTTGGCGCGGGCGAGAAACGGCATCGAGAAGGCGACAATGCGGGCCGTCTCGGTCGAGCCGTTCCAGCCGATGAGGATCTTCTCGCCGAGGCTCGATGGCGGCATGGGCGGCGCGATGAGAACAGGCCGGCCGCTATCGAAGAGCGTCGCCTCAAGCAGGCTCATGCGAGGGCGGGGCTTGCCGGAGACGGGACGCGCGAGCACCGCGACGTCGAAGATCCGCGCGCGCGCCGCGAACGCGAAGTCGTTGAGGGAGCCCTCGGTGCGCCAGGCGAAGGATGGGCCTGACCGGCTGGGACCCGCCTCGGTCATGCCGCCAGCGCGCATGGTCGCTTCAAACGCGCTCTTGAGCTCGGCGACATCCTTGCTGTCATCGGGCATCTCAAGGAGCACCGGGGCGGCACCCGCCGGCGCCATGGCCGCGATCTCGGTGAAGCCCGTGATGGTTGCCGCGCCTTCGGCATAGCATTGGAAACGCTGCATCAGGAGGCGCGTGGCGGCGAGTACCGCCTCGAGCCCATCGTGCTTCTCGCACGCGACGAGTGCTGACTTCATGTTCGACCCTCCCAATTACGGCCTCGTTCGGCTGGGCCACAGGTTGGCGAGAGCATAGCATGATTTGCAGCTGAGCGACCTAAAACAGCGGCTCGTCGTAGCGAACGTTTCCGTCGAGAACGAGACCCTTGATCGCCGCTTTGCCGCTGTCATCGACGGCAACGATCACACGCAGATCACCGGTCCGGACCTTGTCCTCGAGCACCTTGCCCTGGCCCTGCTCGACGAAATAGCTCTCGATGCCGAAGTGAAGCTGCATCGACTCGCCGACATCGCCTGACCACGTATTGATGACCTTGCCGCGGAGAACGACCTGCCCGCTGGCGACGCTGACCGGATAGGCCGCGCCGACGGCGGCGACGCTCCACTCGCCCTTCACCTTCTCCTCGAGCGTGACATAGCGGATATCGCCGTTGGCGACTTGTTCACCCTGAGCCCTCGGCACGCGCGACACGTCGTAGTTGAGTATCACGTACTCGCCACGGAACAGCGACATCGGGTCGACCGGCTCGGTCTTGAGCACGACCTCCTTGCCACTCTCCAAAAGCTGCATGCGGTCGTAGACCATCCAGCCGAGCACGCCGGTCTGGAACAGGAGGACGATGGCGACGGCGATCCAGGTATTCACACGCATGGCTCAATGTGCCTCCAGCGCAGTCGTCGGTTCGGGACGTCGAAGCAGCTTGTAGGCGACGACCGAGAACAGGATCACGAGCACGCCGGCGGTGAGGAAGAACAGCGAGGTGTCGAGCAGCGTGCCGAAGGTCTTGAAGTAGATGCCGAGCAGCTCCATCGACAGGCCGATATAGGAGATCCACATGAGGCCGCGGTTGTCGGTGATGGCGGCGGCAACGAGGCCCGCGATCAGCAGCACGATCGAGGCTGCGCCCAGCACCCACAGCGGCATGCCGTTGCTGGCATGCCAGGGATCGAGGCCGGCATCGGTATAGGAGTTGCCCTCCAGAAACTGGATGCCGAACAGCGCCGCGAAGGCGACCGCAATGCCATAGGCCGCCCCCGGCCGGCTCACGGCAAGGATACGATCGATGGGTTTCTCGAGGAAGATCGCGAGCAGCGCAGTCGCGACACCGATGCCCAGCGTCAGCCAGTGCCCGTCGCCGACGTCCGTGAGATAGCCGATGAGCACCACGAAAGCCGAGAGCGAGAGGGCCAGCAGATGATAGCCCGCGCGCCAGCGCGTGGTCAGCGTCAGGGCGAGGAACAGCACGGCCCAGAAGGCGAGATACGGCCAATGCAGTGTGTTCGAAAGTGATGTCTCCCAGCCGGCCCACAGTCCCGCGAGCGCAATCGCCAGCGCATAGGCGGGATTGGAGCGGAAGAGGAAGGCAGCGAGGCCCGTTCCGATGCCCCAGACGAGCACGGCGCCCGGCGGATGGCCTTCCAGATGGTACATCTGCGCGATCAGCATGATGCTGGCGCCGAAGATCGCCGAGCCGAGCAGCACGGCGGCATGGCCGAAGGCCGGGTGGTTGCGAACATAGAGCCAGGCGGCGAGCCCGTAGGCCGCCCACATGGAGCCGCCGAGGAGGCCAAGCCGAGCCAGCCGCGGCATTTCCTGCCAGTTGGCGCCGACGAACATCATGACGCCGAAGGCGAGAAGGGTCGCCCCGATGACGCCGAGCACGCCGGACAGGCCAAAGCGGGCCGAGCCCTGGTGGATCTCGTCGCGGATGGCGGCGAGCCCTGCTTCGGTCACCCAGCCCTTCTCGCGCCAGTGGCCGAGCTGGCGCTCGAGCTTTTGCCGGTTCCAGATCACGCCGCCGCTCCCGGGTTATTGAACGTCGTTTAAATATAGGGCGCCGGCCTTTCCAGTCAAGGCCGGCATGCGCCCCGAGATGAAATTGGCCCTGAGTTGTGGCGGCACCATGCGCAGCCGCTTTTGCCTTCAGGCCGAGTGCCGATTAGCATTCCCGCAAACCGGAGGGAGGATCGAATGGCGGACTTCAAGGAGTATGAAAGCTACGACGGCCTGGGCCTGGCCGAACTCGTCCGCCGCAAGGCAGTGACGCCCGCCGAGCTGCTCGATGCGGCGCTCGCCCGGGTCGAGCGCTATGATCCCAAGATCGCGGCAATCGTGCATCTGGCCGAGGACGCCGGCCGCAAGCGTATCGCCAAGGGGCTGGGAGAAGGCCCCTTCGCCGGAGTGCCGTTTCTCCTCAAGGACCTCGGTTGCGAGGCTATCGACTACCCCACCTCGAACGGTTCGCGCCTGTTTGCCAACTATCGCTGGAAATACGATTCCGAGATGTTCCTCCGCTTCGAGAAGGCCGGTGTCATCACCTTCGGGCGCACGACGAGCCCGGAAGGCGGCATCGGTCCGGCGACAGAGTCCCAGGTCTACGCCAAGCCGACGCGCAATCCCTGGAACCTCAACCACACCTCCGGCGGCTCGAGCGGCGGCTCGGGTTCCGCAGTCGCCGCCGGCATCACGCCGATCGCCCATGGCAGCGATGGCGGAGGATCGGTGCGCATCCCGGCCTCATGCTGCGGCCTCGTCGGCCTCAAGCCGACGCGCGCGCGCCTGCCCGACGGGCCGGGCTCCGGCGAGGGCTGGGGCGGCATGGCGATCGATGGTTTCCTGACGCGCACCGTGCGAGATACGGCGGCCCTCCTAGATGCGACGCACGGGCCCGATCAGGGCGCACCCTACTGGCCCCCGGCGGTCGCCTGGCCGTTCATGGAGGAGATCAAGACGCCGTCGAAGCGTCTGAAGATCGCTGTCTCAGCCAAGACCTTCTCGGGCGAGGCGACGCATCCCGAATGTCAGGCGGCCGTTGCCCACACGGTGAAGCTCCTCGCCGGCCTCGGGCACGAGATCATCGAGGCGCCGGACGCCAAGCTCGATGTCATGAAGCTGATGCGGGCCTGGGCCGACGTCGTCGCCGCCGGCACGCAGCTGACGGTCGAGGCGCAGGAGCGCGCGCTGGGCCGCAAGGCCGAGGATCACGAGCTCGAAGGCGTGACGTGGGGCGCCATCGAGCATGCCAAGAGCGTACGCGGCGCCGACTACCTCAACGCCCTCAACATCGTGCATTCGACGGGCAGGAAGATGGCGAGGTTCCTTGCCGACTACGACGTGCTGTTGACGCCCACGCTCGCCGAGCCGCCGGCCAAGGTTGGCCGCTTCAAGCCGGTGAGCCGGGATTTCCTCGACTATCGCCTGGGCCCCAAGGGCGTGCTGCCCTACTCGCCCTTCACCGCCCTCTTCAACGCGACGGGCCAGCCAGCGATCTCGCTGCCGCTGCATTGGACGGCGGAGGATTTGCCCGTCGGCGTCCACTTCGCCGCCAAGTTCGGCGAGGACGCGGTGTTGCTCAAGCTCGCCGCGGAGCTGGAGCAGGCGGCGCCGTGGTTTGGAAGGCGGCCGAAGCTCGCCGCGTAGGCTGGGCTGAGCCATTTTTGCGAAGCCCAGCACTTCGGCATGCTGGGCTTCGGAGCGCTCTGCGCTCCTCAGCGCCAGCCTACGACCTACCCCCTCAACCGCACATTCTGCGGATCATAGACCGCCTCCGCCTCGATGCGGGCGGGGCGGCGCTCACCCATAATGTCAATCTCGAATTTCGTGCCGGGCGCGGTCAGCGCCGGATCGACATAGGCGAAGGCGAGCGACTTGGCCGTTGCGTAGCCAAAGCCGCCCGAGGTCGTGATGCCGACGGCCCTGCCGCCCTGATAGACCGTCTCGGCGCCGAGGCAGTCCGCATCCTTGGCGTCGACCGACATGTAGACGAGGCTCAACCGCGGCCCCTGCTGCTTCGATGACAGCGTCGCCGCCTTGCCGATGAAGTCCGCCTTCGAGACATCGACGAAGCGCTCCATATCGGCCTCGATCATGGAGATTTCGTTCGTCAGCTCGGCCCCCATGCCCCGATAGGCCTTCTCGATGCGCAGCGCGTTCATGGCATAGGTGCCGAAGAGCTTGAGGCCGTGCGGCTTCCCGGCGGCGCGGAGCGCGTCGTAGATCGCCGGCAGCCCTTCCATCGGCGCGTGCAGCTCGTAGCCGAGTTCGCCCACATAGCCGACGCGCAGCACGCGGGTCGCAACGCCCGCCACCTCCATCTCGCGGCCGTTGAGCCACTTGAGGCTCGCATTCGAGATGTCGGCCTTGGTACAGGCTGCCAGCACCTCGCGCGATTTCGGCCCCGCAAGCACGAGCGTGCCATAGGCTTCCGTGATGTCGGTGATGGTCACGTTCTCGCCGGGCTTCACGGCGTTCCGGAGCAGCGACAGATCGTGCATCTGCGCGACTGCGGCTGAGAGCACGTAGAAACGATCGGAGCCAAGCCGCGTCACTGTCATCTCGCTCTCGATGCGGCCGGACTCGGTCAGCAAATGCGCCAGCACGATGCCGCCGTCCTTCTTCGGAATGCGGTTGGCGAGCACGCGATCGAGGAAGCTGTAGGCATCCGGCCCCGTCACGTCGTATTTCGAGAAGGTCGAGAGATCCATGAGCCCGACGGCCTCGCGCACCGCCTTGTACTCAGCCCGCACCGGCTCGAACCAGTTCGTGCGGCGGTAGCTGTAGTTCTCGCTCTGCCCCGTCGTGTTGTACCAACGCGCCCGTTCCCAACCGGCGATCTGCGCGAACTCCGCGCCCTCCTTAGCAAGGCGATCGTAGAGCGAGGACACGCGGATCTTGCGACCAACCTCGTGCTGCATGCCCGGCGGCATGCAAGTGTACATGTGCTGGTAATCGTTGACCGACGTGACCTTCGCGTAGTCGAGTGTCGCCCAGTCGCCGAATCGGCGCGGGTCGAACTCGCCCATGCTGATCTCGGCGGCCCCGTGCACCATCCACTCAGCCAGGTACTTGCCCATGCCGGCGCCCTGGCAGACGCCGATGGAGACACCGGCCGCCATCCAGTAGTTGGGCGCGCCCGGTGCCGGACCCAGCAGGAAATTGCCGTCCGGCGTATGCGTGATGGCGCCGGAGATGACCGACTTGAGCCCCGCCTTGCCGAACAGCGGCAGCCGCTCGGTCGCGCGTTCCAGCCACGGCGTCAGGCGATCAAGCTCAGGGGCCACCAGCTCGCTCTCGAAGTCCCAGGCGAGCCCGTCCTCGAAGCAGGTGTGCGCCGTCTCCTGCTCGTAGGGGCCGACCAGAATGCCGTGCGTCTCCTCGCGCAGGTACGAGTGCGAATAGGGATCGCGGATGACCGGCAGCTCTCTTGCCATATCGATGAGCTCTTGGATCGGTTCGGTGATGACATAGTGGTGCAGCATGTTGGCGATCGGCACGTTGTGGCCGGTCCAACGTCCGACGGCATCCGCATAGCTGCCGGCAGCGTTTACCACATGCTCGCAGGTGATGTTGCCCTGCTCGGTGATGACATTCCATTCGCCGGTCGCAAGCCGCTTGATGTCCGTCACCCGATTGCGGCGCGAAATCTTGGCGCCGAGCTTGCGGGCGCCCGCCGCCATGGCGTTTGTCACATCGGCCGGTGCGACATGACCGTCGGTGACGGTGAGATAGCCGAGCTTGACGCCGAAGGTTTCCAGATACGGATGGTGCGTCTTGATCTCTTCGGGCGAGATGAGATGCGCCTCGTAGTCGAGGAGCTTGCTCATGGCGTGCACGCGCTTGAACCAGTCGACCTCCGCGTCGGTGAGGCCAAGCCGGATGCCACCGCAGCCGTGCCAGGACACCTGATGACCCGTCAGCTCCGGCAGCTTCGGGTAAAGCTCGGTCCCGTAGACATGCATCTTCGACAGCGAATAGGAGCCGTTGAAGTGCGGGCACTGGCCGGCCGCGTGCCAGGTCGAGCCCGAGGTCAGCTCGCCCTTCTCGACCAGCACCACGTCCGTCCAGCCCTCGAGCGCCAGGTGATAGAGCAGCCCCACGCCGACGATGCCGCCGCCGACAATGACGACGCGGGCGTGAGAGGGGAGATCGGACATTGGAGGCTCCTCGATGCTGTGACCACCCCATTGTCGGAGAGATCGCGCCGTCCTGGCAAGAGCGGCATCTGGCTTGTGGCTGGCGCTTCACGCCGCACTTTGTATTGGGGCCTCAACCTGCTATCTGCCATGCCGCGACCAGGGGATCGCGGACGCACCGCATCCGGATCAGAAACGACAGGCCGCCAATCGTGCTCGAGTCACTGGGCGAAAGCATTCAGGGCTACATCGACGCCCTCCTCGCCTTCGTCCGGGCGAACGACGCCTATGCCGAGCCGCTGGTGTTCCTGCTCGGCTTTCTGGAGTCGATCCCAATCCTCGCCTTCTTCGCCCCCTCGACCGTGCTGCTCATCGGCATCGGCGCGGCGCATGGGGCGGCGGGCGAGAGCTTCTGGCACCTCTGGATCGCAGCCGCCGGCGGCGCGTTCCTCGGCGACTGCTTCGTCTACACACTCGGCCGCGTCTTCGAGCATCGCATCATGCATTTCCCGCTACTGGCCCGGCATCCCGACTGGTGGAAGTTCGGCCACGACTTCTTCGAGCGCTGGGGCATGCTCGGCATTCTCGCCGGCAAATTTCTGGGCCCCTTGCGCTCGGCGCTGCCGCTGATCGCCGGCGTCGTCGAGATGCCGCTCTGGAAGTTCCTGCCCGCGAGCCTCGTCTCCGCGCTCATCTGGGCCGGCGTGTTCCTGGCACCGGGCGTGTTCGGATTGGGGTGGTTGGTCGGCAGCGGTTAGAATGCCGCCAACACCTCGCACGCGACCGGTTTCGGCGTCTTGTCCGGGCCGTTGATGGGCGTCACATCCATCGGACAGGACGACAGCACGACAATCGTGTCCATCAGCGCACGAAGAACCAGCCAATCGCCGGGCTTGCTGAGGGGCGTTGCAATTGCCACATCGCGATTGTTGGTGACGGGAATGTTCATCCAGAGGTTCAGCGGATTGGGGAGCGGCACCGGCGGAGCACCGATCGCATCCAGCGCCTCGTAGAAGTTGTCGCGGCAATTGCGATGGCCGGGCGGGCAACCATAGCTTGCATAGACCCAAGGCGTGCAGCTCGCGAACAGCATATCGTGCTGGCCGGGTGACGTGTCCTCCTCGATGAGTAGCATCTTGGTGCGCCGGTCGGAGAAGAGTGCATCGCCCTTTTCCGGGAACAGCCGGCCGAGCATCCGCCGCGTCTGCTCGACCGACATGACCTCCGTCGTGTCGTGCGCATTGAGCGCCCAGGTATCGACGACCTGCGTGCCGAAGGTGTTCGTGAGCTTCAGCCCCTCGCCTTGCTTCAAGCGAAAGGCGAGACCATGGGCGGGAGGAAGCGTCGACATCTCGCTCAACCCGGCAGCAGCACGGTCGAGCCGGTCGTCTTGCGCGCCTCCAGATCCCGATGCGCGTCGGCGACCTTCGACAGCGGATAGGTCTGGTTGATCTCGATCTTCACCTTGCCACTCGTCACCATCTTGAACAGCGCCTCGGCCGAGGCGACGAGATCGGCGCGCTTGGCCGTGTAGGTGATCAAGGTAGGCCGTGTCGCGAAGAGCGAACCCTTCTGTGCGAGGATCCCCATGTTGAAAGGCGGGATCGAGCCCGACGATTGGCCGAAGCACACCCACATACCCAGCGGCTTCAGGCAATCGAGGGAGCCTGGGAAGGTATCCTTGCCGACCGAGTCGTAGACGACATCGCAGAGCTCGCCCTTGGTGATCTCCTTCACGCGCTCGACGAAATTCTCCTTGCGATAGTCGATGGTGTGCGTGCAGCCATGCGCCTTGGCCAGCGCCGCCTTCTCGGGCGACCCGACGGTGCCGATGATGGTCGCCCCCAGCGCCTTCGCCCACTGGCAGGCGATGAGGCCGACACCGCCAGCCGCCGCGTGCAGCAGCATCGTGGTGCCGGGCCCGACCTTGAAGGTACGGCAGATGAGATATTCCACCGTCATGCCCTGGAGCATCATCGCGGCTGCCGTCCTGTCGTCGATGCCTGCGGGGATCTTCACCAGACGGTCGACCGGGATCAGGCGCGCCTCGGCATAGCCACCGAGGGTGCCTGCATAGGCGACGCGGTCACCGGCCTTCAATTCAGTGACGCCCTCGCCGGCCGCCTCGACGACACCGGCCCCCTCCATACCCGGCGTGAACGGCATGCTCGCCTGCGGATAAAGGCCGGTGCGGTGATAGACGTCGATGAAATTGAGACCGATGGCGGTCTGGCGGATCAGCGCCTCGCCCTTGCCCGGCCGGCCCGGATCGGCGTCCTCCACCGACAAAGCCTCAGGCCCGCCGAATGCATGCACCTTGACCACACGCGCCATTTTATCCTGTCCTCTGTTGGCTTTGAGCAGGTTCTACGGCGAACCGGTTTCCACTTCGCCTGAACGTGCTGATCCTTGGCTTAGAGCACGTTCTACGGCGAACCGGTTTCCACTTCGCCTGAACGTGCTCTAGAATGCCCTGCAGTAGACGAATCGGCCGTTCCGCCGTGGAACGGCCCCATCCTCGCCGTCTTCGGCTTCTATCGCCGGGCGGCTTCAAACTACTGAGCCAGGCGGGCCGGCTCAAGGGCTCTCGATGGCAGGCGGGGACATGGTCCATCACGCATCCTCTCTTCTGACGGCCGTGATGGTCATGGGCCTGGCACTGGCCGGCTGCGCCAACGGCCCGCAGACCTCGGGCGTCTGCGTCGACGACAGCCAGGGCTGTGTCGACAAACGCGTCTCGCTGGTGAACTCCATGGCGAGCGATCCGAGCCGCAGCTGGATCAACCGGCCAGGCTCGGCGGCCGAGCACCACACCGGCGTCCGCCTCTTCGCTTATCAGAAGACGAAGGATCAGCTCTCCTGCGAGGAGCTTGCCAAGGGCGTCGCCGATTTGGGCGCAGCCAAGCAAGTCCTCGCCAACGGTCCGCCGCCCGGCGGCTCGGCCGAGCGCACAAACGCCGTCAAGGCCATGACGGATGATGTGCGCGCGCAGCTCGAACGGCTGCGGAAGAAGAAGGGATGCGCGTGAGGCCGCTAAACGGATATCAGCTCGCGACACCTGCCTGCTCCGCTCGTTCGTAGGTCGTGCCATATTGAACGATCGTGCGTCCTACGTGCGCACGCAGGTCCCGGCCCGTCATGGCGGAGCCATGCTTCGCATGGACGGCCGGGATGATGTGGGGTGAGTCTCTGCGCCCATGCGACTGGCGAGAGTGCTGAGGCACAGACCATTCCGGCACAAGATGCTAGCCAGCGATCTCTCAACCTCGTCATCCCGGACGCGGGGCGAAGCCCCGCAGGTCCGGGACCCGTGTGCGGTCGTGGATGCGTCGGGTCGCGTCACTCGGACCAATCTGCAGTCGGTGGATTGGTGCGAGCTACGCTTCCAAAACCTTTCCCGGGTTCATCCGGTTCTGCGGATCGAGCGCCCGCTTGATCGCGCGCATGGTGGCAATTCGCGATCCAGCCCCGATCCTCGCCAGCGCCGCGCGCTTGTCGAGGCCGACGCCGTGCTCGGCGGAGAAGGCGCCGCCCATCTCGCGTAAGCCCTCGTAGACCAGCTCCTCGACGGCCGCGTCGTCATGGAACGGCGTCTCGCTGGCGATCGAGAGGTGGATGTTGCCGTCGCCGAGATGCCCGAGCGCCAGGCAGAACGTGCCGGGAAATCGGGCCTCGGTCTCCTCGAACAGACGCTCCATGTAGGCGTCGAGCCGGCTGATCGGCACCGATACGTCATACCAGTGCCGGTAGGCGAGACCGCAATCGGCCTGGTAGGAATCCTCTCGCGGATGCCAGAAGGCGATGCGCTCGCGCTCGCTCTGGGCGATGATCGCGTCGGTTGCGAGGCCCTCCTCCAACACCTGTGCGAGCCCGGCCTCGAGGCCTTCGCGGGCGGCCTCCTCGCTCTCGGAAGCAACCTCCAGCAACAAGGTGATGGGGCTCTGAACGAACTGCGCAAACTGCGTGATCCTCAACGCTTCAACCGTGCGGCGGAAGTAATCGCGCCACATGGCTTCGGCGGCGGCAAGACGAATGCCGGGCCGGCGCTCGATGGCCTGCATGATCTCTACCGCGCGGCCCGTGCTCTCGACCGCAATCAGCGCGGTGGCGCGATGCGGCTCAGCGGGAACAAGTTTCAGGATCGCCTTGGTCACGATGCCGAGCGTGCCCTCGGCGCCGATGAAGAGCTGCTTCAGGTCGTAGCCCGTCGCGGCCTTGGTGACAGCTGTCAACTCGTCGAGCACGGCGCCGTCCGCCAGCACGGCCTCGATACCCAACACGCGCTGCCGCATGACGCCATGGCGGAAGGCTTGGATGCCGCCCGCATTGGTCGAGATCATGCCGCCGATGGTGGCCGAACCGCGCGCCGCGAGATCGATGCCGATCGAAAGGCCATGCTGAGCGGCCGTGGCCTCCGCGCGCTCGAGCGGCACGCCGGCCTCGAGGTTAAGCGTGCGCGAGGCCACGTCGACCACGCCGATCTTGTCCAACCGGGTCAACATGACAATGAGTTCGCCCGGCGCCGACACCGAGCCGCCGACGAGGCCCGTGCGCCCGCCTTGCGGGACAATGGCGACATTGGCCTCCGCCGCGATCCGCAGCACAGCCGATACCTCCGCTGTCGAACCCGGCAGCACCGCCAGTCCCCCATCGAGGTTGTGCTTGTGCATTCCGGGGTCGAGGCCGGCGAGATCGCTCGCGCGCTTGACGTGCGTCGGACCGACGACGGCGGCGAGCCGCTCGCCAAGACGGTCGAGGCTAGCGGCGCTCGCGCTCAAGCGTTCTCCTTCAGCACCTTCGCCACCGCCGGACGCGCTTCCATCCGCTTGGCCAAAGCGGCGATCTTGGGATGCTTCGCATAGAGCGCATCTGGCGAGGGGTCCCACCAGGTCGCCAGCATGTAGAGGTAATGGTCGGCAAGCGTCAGCTCGGCGCCGGCCAGGTTGGGCAACAATGCGTTCTCGAGGATCGAGAACTGCTTTTCGAGATCCTTACCCGCCTGCGCCTTGACCGGGGCCGCGCCCTTCTCACCGTCCGACGTGTAGCGATCGGTGTAGAAGAAGCGCAGATACGTCTCGTAGACATTAGCCGACAGGAAGACGAGCCATTGCGAGAATTTGGCGTGCGCCTCGGTGCCGGGCTTGGGCGCGAGCACGGAAGGATGGGCAGCGGCGAGATAGGACACCATTGCGGCGCTCTCGAACATGGCTTCGCCCGAGGGCAGGATCAGCGCGGGTACGCGGCCCATCGGGTTGAGCTTCAGAAATTCAGGCGAGGCCAGATGCTCCTTCTCGACATGCGTGAAGCTGTAGGGCACGCCCAGCTCCTCCAATGCGAAATGCGGCCCTATCGAGCCCGAGCCCTTGCGTCCGATCAGCTTGTACATGCGTTTGCCCCTGACTGTTGATGGGCGAGAACCTAGAGTGCTTCCGGAAAAGTGCGAAGCGGTTTTCCGAAAAGAAGCACGACAAACCAAGGAATTAGGGTGTTGAAGTGATTCAACGAAAAACGGAAACACCCTAGCCGACAGCCCCGGTTAACGAAAGCCACCGTGACTTGGCCGCCGGACTTGACGGCAGCGCACCACTCGTGGCCGATGCCGGGGCGGCGGCTGGAGTGCTTCCGGAAAAGTGCGTAGCGGTTTTCCGATGAGAAGCACGCAAACACCCTAGCCACCGGCGCACAGGACAAACCATGACAGCGGCTACAATCCCCCGAACCGCCGAGAGTTTGAGCGAGCCCGAGCGGCGGCTCGTCTTCGTGGCGCTGCTGGCGAGCGTCACGGCCTCAGGCTTTGCCATCGGCGGCGTCGTGCCGCTGGTGACTTTCATTCTCGAGCGGCGCGGTGTGCCGGCCTCTCTCATCGGCGTCAATGCCGCGGTGCCGGTGCTGGCGGTCATCCTCGTCTCGATCTTTCTCGGCCCCGTGTCGCGCGCCATCGGCATCAAGGCGGTGCTGTTCAGCGGCCTTTTCATCACCGCGCTGTCGACGGCGCTGATGCCGCATTGGACCTCGCTCGAAGCCTGGATGGTGCTTCGCTTCCTCTCGGGTCTCGGCGCGGGGGCCCACTGGATCCTGAGCGAAACCTGGATCAACGCGGTGGCGCCGAACCAGAAGCGCGGCCTGTATGCGGGCCTCTATTCGACGCTCTTCACCGTCGGCTTCGTGATCTCGCCGATCGCGCTCACTTTCATGGATCTCGATTCGCCGCTGCCGTTCTATCTGATGATCGTGCTCATGCTGTTGAGCGCGGCCCCGCTCTGGCTTGCGCGAAATCTGCTTCCAGATGTCACGGCGCACTCCGGATCGCCGGCCTGGAGCATGCTGCTCGCTGCCCCCATCGTGTTCGCGGCGGCGCTCGCCGCTGGCCTCAACGACTCGGCGCTCTGGGCGCTGCTCGGACTCTACGGCTTGCGCAACGGCATCAGCGAGGCGGACGCCTTGGTGCTCTTGAGCATCTTCGCAGGTGGTACCGTGGCGCTGCAGCTGCCGCTCGGCTGGCTCGCCGACCGTGGCGGGCTTGCGCGCTTTCTGCTCGCCTCGGCGGCCGCTGGCGCGCTCGGCGCGGCGCTGCTGCCGTTTGCCATCGGCTCGCCCGTGCTGCTCTGGCCACTGCTTTTCATCTGGGGCGGCCTGATGATCGGCCTCTACACGCTGGGATTGGCTCAGCTCGGCGAGCGTTTCCAGGGCGCGCCTCTGGTCGGCGCCAACGCGCTGTTCATCAGCATCTATGCGGTCGGCAGCATGACCGGCCCGCCGATCTACGGGGCGGCCATGGACGCCTATGGGCCGAACGCGCTACCGATCGGCGTGCTCGTCTGTTGTCTCTTGATGATGGCGGCGGGGCTAGAGTGCTTCCGGAAAAGTGCGAA
>JANNSX010000437.1:0-3150 GCA_031403155.1 Hyphomicrobiaceae bacterium | reverse complement strand
GGCACCAGGCGCTTGTAGGAGTTGGTGGTCGGGTTGGTGAAGGCGTTCAAGGCCCGCGCGTGCTTGAGGATGCCGCCGATATAGTAGAGCGCCATGTCCGAGAGGTCGGCATATTTGGTGCCGGCGAACTTGTTCTCCGAGCCCTTCCAGATCGACTGGTGGACGTGCATGCCGGAGCCGTTATCGCCGAACACCGGCTTCGGCATGAAGGTCACCGACTTGCCGTAGGCCTGGGCGACGTTGTGGCAGACGTATTTGTAGATCTGCATGTGGTCGGCCATCTTCGTCATCGGGCCGTACTTGACGCCGAGTTCGTGCTGGGCGGAGGCGACCTCATGGTGGTGCTTCTCAACGACCACGCCCATCTCGGCCATCACCGAGAGCATCTCGGAGCGGATGTCCTGGCAGGAATCGACCGGGGGCACCGGGAAGTAGCCGCCCTTGGCGCGGGGGCGGTGACCCAGGTTCCCCATCTCGTATTCGGTGCCGGTGTTGGTCGGCAGCTCGGCGGAGTCGAGCTTGAAGCTCGTGTGGTAGGGGTCCGTCGTGAAGCGCACGTCGTCGAAGATGAAGAACTCGGCCTCGGGTCCGAAGAAGACGCGGTCGCCGATGCCGGTGTGCTGGAGATAGGCTTCCGCCTTCTTGGCGATGGCGCGGGGGTCGCGATCGTAGAGTTCGCCGGTCGTCGGCTCCACGACATCGCAGAAGATCGCCATGGTCGTCTGGGCGAAGAAGGGGTCCATGTGCGCGGTCGAGGGATCGAGCACCAGCGTCATGTCGGAGGAGGAGATGTCCTTCCAGCCGGCGATGGACGAGCCGTCGAACATGATACCGTCGGCGAACACCTCGTCGTCGATGGTGGAGATATCCTGCGTCACGTGATGCATCTTGCCGCGCGGATCGGTGAAGCGGAGATCGACGTATTTCACGTCCTTGTCCTTGATCTCCTTCAGTACGGCTTTGCCATCCTTCTCTGCCATCGGTTTCCCCTTTGTCTGGCTGGTTGATTGGTTGGATGAATTCGCTTGACGAGGCTAGAGCGGGTTCAGTCCGGCCGGAATCAAAAAAACACTCTAGAGTCTTGGCTTGGAGCACGTTCGGACGGCGAACCGGTGTCCACTTCGCCTGAACGTGCTCTAGAGGGCATCGTTGCCGCTCTCCCCGGTACGGATGCGGATCGCATCCTCGACGTTGGACACGAAGATCTTGCCGTCGCCGATCTTGCCCGTGCGGGCGGCCGTCTGGATCGCTTCCACGGCCTTCTCGACCATGTCG
Organism: Hyphomicrobiaceae bacterium; assembly: GCA_031403155.1. Taxonomy (GTDB): domain Bacteria; phylum Pseudomonadota; class Alphaproteobacteria; order Rhizobiales; family Hyphomicrobiaceae; genus JANNSX01. Next base: position 1,875 of record JANNSX010000437.1, on the reverse strand, counting down.
TCGGGCAGCACGATCTCGATCTTCACCTTGGGCAGGAAGTCGACGACGTATTCGGCGCCGCGATAAAGCTCGGTGTGCCCCTTCTGCCGGCCGAAGCCCTTGGCTTCCGTCACGGTGATGCCCATGAGGCCCACCTCCTGGAGCGCTTCCTTGACGTCGTCGAGCTTGAACGGCTTGATGATAGCCTCGATTTTCTTCATCGGCGGGTGGTCTCCAGGGAACGGCACGGCGTCGGAATTCGGAAAGGTCCATAGCAGCTGCCGTGCCAATCCACAGGGCGAGGCAAGCGGCAGTGGAATCAGGTCTTTCGAATTCGGTCGCGACTTTAGTTGGAAATTCCGGCCGCCGTCCTGCCCATTCGGTAGGCAGGCTGCACAAGGAGCGGGCAGACCTCATGCATGAGCTGATAACGCCAACGCAGATGCTGGCCTGCGATCGCGCGGCGGTTTCGCAAGGCATTTGCGGCCTGACGCTGATGGAGCGGGCCGGCCGGGCCGTGGCCGATGCCGTGGGCGCGTTTCACAACCCGCCGGCGCGAGTGGCGATTCTCTGCGGTCCAGGCAACAACGGGGGTGATGGATTCGTTGCGGCCCGGCATCTTGCCGCGCAAGGTTACGCGATGCGGCTCGGTCTGCTGGGTGAGCGCGCGGCGCTCACAGGCGATGCCGCCGAGATGGCGCGGCGCTGGTCCGGGCCGATCGAGACCATCGCGCCCGGCCTTCTCGATCGTGCTGACATCATCGTCGATGCGCTGTTCGGGGCGGGCCTCAGCCGGCCCGTCGATGGCGTGGCGCGGCAGGTCATCGAGGCCATCGCATCATCGCCAGCCAAAGTCGTCGCTGTCGATGTGCCGAGCGGCGTCGATGGCGCGACGGGCGCCGTGCTCGGTGTCGCGCCAAAAGCCGACGTGACCGTCACCTTCTTCCGTGCCAAGCCCGGCCACTATCTGATGCCGGGACGCGCGCTTGCCGGGCGCATGATCGTCGCGGACATTGGCATGCCCGCCTCAGTGCTGGCACCGATTAATGTCATGACACTCCTGAACAGTCCTTCGCTGTGGGGAGACCTATTTCCATCGCCATCGGCGGACACACACAAGTATCGTCGCGGCCATGCCGTCGTTCTCTCGGGGCCAGCCCACCGCACCGGCGCCGCCCGGCTAGCGGCCCGCGCCGCGCTGCACATCGGCGCTGGGCTCGTCACGGTCGCGAGCCCACCCGACGCCGTCGCCGTCAATGCGGCGCAGCTCACCGCGGTGATGGTCGAGCCGGTGGCAGAGGCATCGGCGCTTGCCAGGCTCCTCGGCGATGCGAGGAAGAATGTCTGCCTCTTGGGACCGGGGGCAGGTATCGGCGAGGCCACACGCCGCAATGTTTTGACGGCACTCGAAAGCAAGGCCGCGGTCGTCCTCGACGCGGATGCGCTGACCATGTTCGCCGGCAAGCCGGAACTGTTGTTCCAGCCAATCAAGGCTCGCTCCGCGCCCGTCGTCCTGACGCCGCACGAGGGCGAGTTTTCGCGCCTCTTTCCGGACGTCGCCGGCAATAGACTCGCGCGCGCCCGGGCCGCGGCCCATCGATCGGGAGCGGTGGTGGTCCTCAAAGGGCCCGACACCGTCATTGCGGCACCCAACGGCCGTGCCGCCATCAACGCCAATGCGCCGCCCTGGCTTGCGACCGCCGGCTCGGGCGATGTGTTGGCCGGGCTCGTGACAGGACTTCTTGCCGCAGGCATGCCGGCCTTCGAGGCGGCCGCGGCCGCGACGTGGGTTCATGGCGCGGCAGCCACCCAGATCGGGCCCGGGCTCATCGCCGAGGACTTGCGGCAGTCCATTCCCCATGTGCTGCGCGACCTCATGTCCGGCCTATCCTCAGC
>JANNSX010000436.1:0-3915 GCA_031403155.1 Hyphomicrobiaceae bacterium | reverse complement strand
CTCCGACCGTGCAGCGCTACTGGTCAACGATGGCGCGACGCCACACGAGGGCCCGGTTTGACGTGAGAGTTGCGGCTCGAGGTTGATTGCTACTCAATAGCCCCAATAGATCGTCGGGTGGCCGCGGCTCGGGCGGATGTGGCTCTGCCAGAGTTCGCTACGCTGTTCCCATCGCGCCTGGTGACGGAATACCGCGTAGGACCACGGCTGGCGCGGCGCCGATCCGGCCCAGGCGATCTTCGGGCAGGCGAGCCCGCGCCAATGCACGTGATAGCTCGTCTTGGAGACCATCCGGCAGCGCGGAACGGCGAGCGCCGTCACCTGCCGCCGATGAACGCGCTTCACCTGCTGAGAGGATTGGTAAGTTTTGGCCGAGACGATTTTCACATCAGCGACCGCGGGGGCTGCGGACAGTGCAATGGCAGCGGTGATAAGCGAAGCGGCGAGAACGCGAAACATCGGGGCTCCTCCGGTGCGCGGTGGCAGGAACTGCCACCCTAGGGTGTTGCCGTTTTTCGTTGAATCACTTCAACACCCTAATTCCTTGGTTTGTCGTGCTTCTTTTCGGAAAACCGCTTCGCACTTTTCCGGAAGCACTATAGCCGCGAGCCTCTGCCAGCGCGCGGCTGTTGCTCCGAAAGCGTTAACCCGTCAACTCGCGTCGAGGATGAGCTCGCCATCGCCGCCTTTGATGACGCAATGCGGCCGCTGCTCGCCCGGCTCGAGCGTGCGTAACGTCGTCAGATGGCAGTGCGGGTTGCTGGCCGGGCCGATGGCGACGGTGCGTCCGAGGGTGACGATCTCGCTCTGGTTGGCGGCATAGCTGTTGCCGGGCAGGCGAACCAGCGCCAAGTCCATGCAGTGGATGCCGTTCCGCCGGTAGCCGGCGAGACCGCCGACATGGCCGATGATGCGCTCCATGTCGGCCGACCAGAAGCGCTCGCTCGATTGGCCGTAAACGTTGCCCGGATCGTAGCCCATGAGCTGCTGGTGCCGGCGGGTCGTCCTGACGACGCGGAAATCGGCATCGAGCAGCGTCGCCAGCGCATCGAGATTGTCGATGAAGTCGATGAGGCCCCGGACGGTGCCGTCGTCGGCGCGGGTGAGATCGGCCGGTAGAGCGTCCGTCACGTCGGGTAACGCCACAGGCGGCAGCCGCGTGCTGAGCGCCTTCATGAAGAAGAGGTTGGGCTCCTCGCGCCCGCGCTCCCACCGGCTGATGGTCTCGCGCGTTACGCCGAGCTCCTCCGCGAGCTGCTCTTGCGTCATGTGCCGGCTTCGCCGCCAGTCGCGGATGCGCGTGCTGAGTGTCATCTGAGGTATCCCCACCTCACATTCGTGTCACAGACGGCGGTCATTGTATCTGATTTGTTACAAGACGGCGACGCCTGGAGTCCCAAGCGCCGCCGTCCGGTGGTCAGGCGAGAATAGCGGGATATCCTCGCCATCACACGACGAAGATGGCAGCGCACTACCCCAGGCGCCGCCACTGCATTCGCTCCGGTGGGGTCTTGCGGGATCTCTTGGCCTCACCGGGGCGCTTGCCCCGCGACTGCAAATTGCGTCGCGAAACAGTGAACACCGTGACTCGTCCCGGCGCTGTTGCCAAGAATTTTCTTTTCATGTGAGGCATGCAGTCCACAGCCCGTCCCCGAGGGGACAAGTGTTTGTCTCTCTTCGCGCATAATCGACTTATCTCTATTCGATTGACAATGCGCCCGCTGCGGCTGACCCTGGTCACAGTGTGACGAAGGGGTAAGTGTCATGCGTATCAGTCGCCGATCGTTCCTGGCGCGTGCTGGCGCCATATCCGTTTCCAGCCTCATACCATTCCAGGCCGCGAGCCGGTCTGCGCGGGCCGCAACGCCTGAATCCATCGAGCTGATCGTACCTGCGGGGGCCGCGAGCCGAACTGGCATTGCCGGCCAGCTGGTGGCGGCCGCGCTGGAGCGCGAGCTCGGCCGGCCGGTAAAGATCATCAACATCCAGCAGCCCGGCCAGGGCTACGAGATGCTGGCCGCGGCGCCCCCCGACGGGCGAACGTTCGGCCTCATCGCCGCCGACCTCGTCTCGCTCAACACCGGCGGTACGTCGGCCATCGGGCCTGAGGATGTGACCCCGCTCGGCCTTCTCAACGAGGACCCCGCCGGCATTCACGTGCGCAAGGATTCGCCCTGGCGCCGCGCCTCGGCCGTCATCGACGCCGCGCAGAGCAATGGCGGCACCCTCAAGGCCTCCGGTGCCGGGCGCAAGGCGATCTGGCACGTCTCGGTCGAGCGCTGGGCGATGGCTTCGGGACTGGGTGCTGAGAATGTCGATTGGGAGTCGGCGCGAAATGCCTCGGTTGCCGCGCAGAATCTCGTCGTCGGCGGTACCGATGTGGTGGTGTGCTCGGTGCCGGAAATCCGCATGGCGCCCTCCGTCGCTAGCATCAAGACGCTGGCGATCATGGGACGCAGCCGCCATCCGCGCTATCCGGGCATCCCGACGCTCAAGGAGCAGGGCTTGGCCTTGCGCGCCGGGCTCTGGCGTGGCGTTGCCGCGCCTCCCGGCCTGCCGGCGCCGATCGCCCGAAAGATGACAGCCTCGCTGCGAAACATCGCCAGCGCCGGCGCGTTCCAACGGCCGATGCTGCGCCGCGGCTTCGGCCTCGCTTTCGCCGACGGCTCGGAGTTCGCCGACTACATGGCCGAGGAGCAGGCGGCCTACGAGGTGGCGATGGCGGCCATCGGCACCGGTCCCTACGAGGGCCCGAAGATGCGCCGGCCGAGCTCGCCCCCGGATGTCAGTAACACTGGAGAAGCGCCGCCACGACAGAGCTACGGCGCCGCGCCGTCATAGACGTCGAGCGTCTTTAGCGCGGCATCGAGCCAGGGCCAGTTGCGCGTGACGCTCGTGTTCTCGACGAGCGCGATGGTCTGATGGAGCACTGGTGCGTTCGGGTCGCGCTTGCCATTCCGTGCGAAGTGGCGCGCGTGCCGGACCGGCAGATAGGCCGAGCCTCCCACTTTCGAAAGATAATCGATCGCCCAGCGGGCCGAGGCGAGTGTCACGGCGGACGGGCTTTCGCGCGCGAACAGCACGGCATGATCGCGACGGAATTGCGCGCCATAATCGACATAGACATAGCCGGCAGTCGTCTTGCCCTTGGGCGCGGCGAACGCAACACGCACGAGTTCATCTTGCCCAAGCTCGCGGATCGCGAAGGGCGCGCGCGCCTGCGGGGCATAGCAGAAGGCCATGTCGACGAGGCCGGTCGCGAGCCAGCGATCGATATTGGCTTGGTCGCCCGGCCAAACGGCGACGGCCACATCCGGGCGCGCTAATCGGACCTCGGCGAGGAACCGTTCGCCGATCCCCTCCCACAGATCGACGTAGCAACCGGCATTGCAGACGCCGGTGAAGCCCTGCGGCAGGCCGATCTCGTATTGCGCCTGGCCCCAGAGCTGGGCGAACAGCTCCGCATAGCGCTGGAATTTGAAGCCGGCGGAAGTGAGCTCAGTACCGGCCTTGGCACGATGCAGGAGCTTCTGGCCGAGCCGCTCCTCGAGGCTGTCGATGCGGGCGGTGACGGTCGATTGCGTGACGTTGAGGCGGCGGGCGGCGCGCACGAGGCTCCGTGTCTCGATGACGGCGAGGAAGGTCTGGATCTCCGTGAGGTTCATTCCGTGTAGTTCGACAAAGTCGAATTATATGTCAACTATTATTCGCTTTCCAAATGAACAGCGTCAATGCAGTCTCCGGCAAGCCGATGACTCAATGGGGGCGCGCCATGGACTTCCACCACTTTCTCTCAAGCCACATGCTCGACCCGAAAGTCGGCGGCAAGCGGCTCTACAAGAGCGTCGTCGAGCAGGCGATCCATGCCGAGCAAGTGGGCTATCAGGGTGTCGCCATCCCCGAGCACCACCTCGT
>JANNSX010000435.1:0-18061 GCA_031403155.1 Hyphomicrobiaceae bacterium | reverse complement strand
CGGGACGGCAGGCCGCCCGATACCCATCGGCGACCACTCGCGGCAGAGTCGAGAAACAGGTCGGGATCATTGTGTGGGGTGTAACATGTCGCGTTTCGTAAAATTCTTCTCGATTGCCGCTGCTCTCGTGATGTTGGCACTGCCTTCGGTGGCCAATGCCGCCGTCGTCGCCAAGATCGACATCTCATCGCAGCGGATGAACGTCTTTATCGACGGCGAGCTTGCCTACAGCTGGTCCATCTCGTCGGGCCGCAAGGGCTTCAACACGCCGCGCGGCAGCTACCGGCCGACAGCGCTGAGGCGCATGCACTACTCTCGGAAATACGACAACTCGCCGATGCCGCATTCGATTTTCTTCCGCGGCGGGTTTGCCATCCATGGCACCGGCTACGTGAAACAGCTCGGCCGCCCGGCGAGCCACGGTTGCATCCGGTTGCATCCGAGCAATGCCGCGAAACTGTTCTCGATCGTCAAAACTTACGGCGCGGGCAACACGCGCATCGTCATCCAGAACTGATTGCTCTTAAACCGAGCTGACTGGGAAAGGCCCGCGAAATCCGCGGGCCTTTTGCCTTTTAGCGCCGCAACATCCGATTTGGTTGGAATTTGCCCAGTGTTTCCACCGCAAACCGCATAATTTGTCGCGCCCAGGTTGCAATCTCCCAAACCGTACTCGCAACCATAGATTGCATTACCCGAGCGCCGCGCGCATGCTCCTTCCAACAAGAAAAGACCCCTGGAAGGACACGAGCCATGCAGTCCACCGTCATCGCCGCCGTTATCTCGGTCGCGCTCGTCACCTGGTTGCCGGACGCCGCGAGGGCGATGCGTGAAAGCATGCTCGGCGTCACCAAGGAGCTCCACAAAGCAACGGGCGGCGGCCCCCTCATCCTCGCCGAGGATGGCGGCAACTAAAGAGGAAAGAACCCCGCCATTGCCTCAAGACCGATCGGCTTCCCCGCCTGCCCGATCGGTCGTCTCAGCGGGAGGGATCGGACGCTCGTGCCGGCAAATTCGACGCCAGCACGCCGCAAGCGCGAGCGTCGAAAATGATCCCTCCCGCTGACGCTTTTTGGCTTGTCGTGCTTCTTATCGGAAAACCGTTTCACACTTTTCCGGAAGCACTCTCTTTGGCTTGTCGTGCTTCTCATCGGAAAACCGTTTCGGATCCCGGCCTTCGCCGGGACAAGCTTTTTCCGGAAGCACTTTCCTTGGCTTGTCGTGCTTCTTATCGGGAAACCGTTTCACACTTTTCCGGAAGCACTTTAAACCGCGAATGTGATCTTGCCGTCCGCGATCGTCGTCGCCGCGCGCGCCTCCGTCAGCGCCTCGGGTGCGAGCTTTTCCAGATCGTGACTCATGACGACCACGTCGGCGAGCATGCCCTTTTTCAGCCGCCCCTTCCGCGCCTCGGCGAATTCCGTGTAGGCGCCATCCTTCGTGTATCCCGCTATGCACTGCATCAGCGTCTGCCGGTGGTCGGGGAGCCCTGGTTTCATCGGCTCGCGGGTCATGGCCGCGCGGAAGGAGAGCATCGGATCGATGGGGGCCACCGGCCAATCGCTCGAGAACGGCATGGCAAGGCTGACTTCACGCATGGTCGACCAGGGATAGCAGTAGGGCAGCTGGCGATCGCGCAGGCGCGACATCACCGGCCAGGGCGGGAAGACGAGCCCCGGCGCATGCGTCGGCTGCATCGAGGCGATGACGCCCAGCTCCTCGAAGCGCGGCACATCGGCCGGATCAATCACCTCAACATGCTCGACGCGATGCCGGCTGTCGCGCCGGCCGTTGGCCTTGCGGGCGGCCTGATAGCCATCGAGTGTGACGCGGATGGCCGCATCCGCAATGGCGTGCACGTCGATCTGCAGGCCGAGCTTGTCGGCGGCGATGGCGATTTCATTGAACTGTTCGACCGTGTAGTTCGGTTCGCCGAAGCAGCCGGGCTTGTCGGGGTACTCCTCCAACATCATCGCCGTCCAGCTCTCGCTGACGCCATCCATGAAGAGCTTCACGCGGCCCGAGTAGACGCGCTCGGAGGCGTAGCGCCGCTGCATCTCGATCGCATCTTTCTCCATCTTGGCAACGGAGAAGAAATTCTTCATGTGGAACGGGCTCTGGCAGCGGACCGCGAACTGGCCCGCCTCGTCGATCTCCTGCAGGAGGTCGAGGGTGTAGAAATTCCCGTCCATATTGTGGACGGATGTGAAACCGTAGGACGCGCAATAGTCGAGGCCGCGCTTGAGGATCTTTCGATCCATCTGGCGCTCAGCGGCGGTTGGCGCTGGCTTCGGGTCGGCGGCCTCCGTAAAGCCCAACGTATCGCGCCCGCCAGTCTGGGTATGCGCCAGGATATAGCGGAAGGCGCCGGGCTCGCGCAGCTCACCGGTCGCCGTGCCGTCCGGCGCCATGACGATCTCGGCGCCCGTCGGCACCTCGCCGCCGCGCAAGATGCCCGCGAGCTCGAGGGCTTTCGTGTTGGCCCAAACCGTATGATGGCCCGCGTCCATCATCGCGAAGGGCCGGTCGGGCATCACCTTGTCGAGATCCTGCCGCGTCACGTAGATGCCGTCGCCGATGACGTTGTAAAGTACCTTACTGGCATAGACGAGCTTGTCGTTCGGCCGCTCGGCGGCGAAATCGCGCGCGGCCTTCGTGAGATTGTCGATGCCGATCGTCGTCGAGAGATCGAGGCTGTCGAGCTCTCCCGCACCCATGAAAATGTGGACGTGGCTCTCGATCAAGCCCGGCATGACGGTGGCGCCCGCCGCATCGACGACCTTCGTGCCTTTGCTCTTGAGCCCTTCGATATCGGCCTTCGAGCCAACGGCCGCGATCTCGTTGCCCGATATGGCCACGGCCTCGGCCCGCGGATTGGCCTCGTCCATGGTGATGACGCGTCCGTTGGTGACGATGAGATCGATGTTGTCCGGCATGGTTTTTCGCTGCTCCTCCGCGTTCTTCGCCGCGGACAATAGCCAAACCGCGGTCTCCGGCGAAGCCCAGTCTGCGCGCGCCCGAGCATAACCGTATTGCAGGGCCGATCTTGCCCTTAAAGCCTATCCGGCTGATCATTGGCGATCATCATCGCGAGGCCGGCATGCAAACCCACTTCTCCCCCTTCCCCCGCGAAGTTTTCGAAGCACGGATCGCCCGTGCCCGCGCCGCCATGGCCGGCGCCGGGTTGGATGCGCTCATCATCGTCGCGCTGGAGCATCTCTACTACTTCGGCGGCTATGACAGCTGGGTCGGCGTCAACAGCCCGCAGGCGATGATCCTGACCAAGGGCAACGATGCGCCGGCGCTCGTGCTCCGCGACGTCGACATCACGCTCGCCCGCGAGACGACCTTCCTCTCCGACATCCGCACCTATCGCCTGAACGCCGACTATTTCCCGGACATCGTGCGCGACATCCTCATTGAGAAGGGTGTGAAGAGCGGCGCGGCCGGCATCGAGATGGGGACTTATGCGCTGCCGATGCTGCTGGGTGAGGCGCTGCGTGAGACGCTTTCGCCCGTCGCGCTCGCCGACACCACCGAGCTGCTCGGGCGCTTGCGCATCCTCAAATCGCCCGCCGAGATCCGCCTCATGGAGCAGGCGGCAAGCTATGCCGAGATGGGCCTCGAGGCCTTCCGGCGATTTGCCCGGCCGGGCATGACGGAAATAGCGCTCTCCGCCGAGATCGAGACCGCTCTGCGCCGGGCCGGCAGCGACTACTGGTCGATCCCGATCGAGCTCACCTCCGGCTTTCGCACGCCGGGCGGTCACGGCACCGCGCGCGAGAAGGAGATCGCGCCCGGCGACCTCGTGCATGTGGAACTTGCGGGCGTGAGCCACCGGTATCACGCGGCGGCCATGCAGACGATCGCGGTGGGAACGCCCAGCCAGCGCGCGCGCGATATCTATGCGCTCGGCATCGAGTCGCTCAAGGCCGGCGTTGCCGCGATCCGCCTCGGCGCACCGGTCGATGCGGTGGAGGAGGCATCGCTCGAACCCTTGCGTCGCCGCGGTCTCGAGCACACCGCCATGATGCGCTTCGGCTACGGCATCGGCATCGCCTATCCGCCGATCTGGCTCGAGCCGCTGACCATCGCCCGCGGCTTCCCGACCAAGCTCGAAGCCGGCATGACTTTCGTCCTCCACTCCTGCATCGAGCTTCCCGACGAAGGCCTCGGCGTCATCCAGGGCGGAACCTATGGGCTGGATGCCAACGGCCTCCGCATGCTCGCGGGCGCCGGCGATGCCGGACTGCTCATTGTGGAAGCTTGATCGCCTTTCTGCTTTTGACCATTTGGTAAAAATTCATTGCCGGCCCCGGCGAACTGGGGCATTCTGCCGGCAAGCGCGGCCGTCGATCAGGAGCCGTGTGCGCCAAGGAGGACACGCATGGCGTCCGACAAGGGACTGGGCAAATCCGGCATCGCCAAGGGCCGGCTTCCGGCGTCCGAACTCAAGACCAACTTCGGCGACCTGCATCCCCCACTCTCCGCGCACGAGGCCATGGTCGAGGCCGATCGCTGCTATTTCTGCTACGACGCGCCCTGCATGACCGCGTGCCCGACCGCGATCGACATTCCCCTCTTCATCCGTGAGATCGCCGCCGGCAATCCGAAGGGCGCGGCGAAGACGATCTTCGACCAGAATATCCTTGGCGGCATGTGCGCGCGCGTCTGCCCGACGGAAACGCTCTGCGAGGAGGTCTGCGTCCGCGAGGCGGCCGAGGGCAAGCCGGTCAAGATCGGCGAGCTACAGCGCTACGCGACCGACGCACTCATGCGCTCGGGCGAGAAGGTATACGCGCGGGCAAAGGCGACGGGTAAGAAGGTGGCGGTTGTTGGCTCGGGGCCGGCGGGGCTCGCATGCGCGCATCGCCTGGCGCTCAACGGCCACGACGTGACGATCCTGGAAGCGCGCGACAAGGCGGGCGGTCTCAACGAGTACGGCATTGCCGCCTACAAAGTCGTTGACCAGTTCGCGGCGCGTGAGATCGAGTTCATCCTCTCGGTGGGCGGCATCAAGATCATGACGGGCAAGCTGCTCGGCAAGCACTTCACATTGGAGAGTTTGAAAGAGGACTATGACGCCGTCTTCCTCGGTCTCGGCCTGGCCGGTGTCAACGCGCTCGGCGCCGAGGGCGAGGATGCGGACGGCGTTGCCGGCGCCGTCGGCTACATCGCCGAGCTTCGGCAGGCGAAGGATCTCGCCAAGCTTCCCGTAGGCCGGCGGGTTGTTGTCATTGGTGGCGGCATGACGGCGATCGATGCGGCTGTGCAGTCGAAGCTGCTCGGCGCCGAGGATGTGACCATTCTGTATCGCCGCGGCAAGGCACAGATGAATGCGAGCGTATTCGAGCAAGACCTCGCGCAAACGAGGGGCGTCAAAATCAAGCACTGGGTAAGGCCCAAGCGCATCCTGGCCGAGAAGGGTAAGGTCAAGGGCATCGAGTGCGAGTACACGGTCGAGCAAGGCGGCAAGCTCGCGGGCACCGGCGAGACCTTCAAGCTCGACGCCGACATGATCTTCAAGGCCATCGGCCAGACCTTCGAGGCCGGCCCCATCGGCAGGTCGATCAAGCTCGATGGCGGACGCATCAAAGTCGATGCCGAGGGCCGCACGAGCGCCAAAGGCATCTGGGCAGGTGGCGACTGCACGGCCGGTGGCGAAGACTTGACCGTCACCGCCGTCGCCGACGGGCGTGATGCGGCAGAGAGCATGCACAGAGCGCTGATGGGTCGCCAATCGTGATCGCCGGCAATTCAGAGCGCGCCGGACCGGACCATCGACGATGGGGAGCATTGAACGCACATGGCCTTGTGGCTCTTTCGATTGCTGCTTCTGCTGGCGATCATCGTGAGTGTGGCGATGGTCGCAATGTGGGCCTTCGGGGCCTATCTCTTGCTTCTCGTGAGCGGAGCCGCGGACGCGGAATCGCAGCGATGGGCCACTTCCACGACAATCTTCCTCGCCGTTTCGTCCGGGCTCATCGCGCTCGGCATCTTCGGCATCATTAAAGGATGGAAGCTCGGCAGGGAGCAACACTACGGCAAGGCGGCAAGGTGGATCGGCGTGCCACTCCTGCTTCAAGTCGCCGTAATGGTTTTACTGTAGCCGGGGCTTCTTGCTCGGCACATGACGACGTGGCAGCACCGACCACGCCAAACCGGATCTGACGGAGGCCCCATGCCCGACATTCGCAGCGAGTTCCTCGGCATCAAATCGCCGAACCCGTTCTGGCTCGCCTCCGCGCCGCCGACGGACAAGGAGTACAACGTCGTCCGCGCCTTCAAGGCGGGCTGGGGCGGCGTCGTCTGGAAGACGCTCGGCGAGGACCCGCCGATCGTCAATGTCAACGGCCCGCGCTACGGCGCCGTGCATGGCCCCGACCGCTGGCTGCTCGGCCTCAACAACATCGAGCTCATCACCGACCGGCCGCTCGATGTGAACCTTCAGGAGATCAAGCAGGTCAAGAAAGACTGGCCCGATCGCGCCATTGTCGTCTCGCTGATGGTGCCGTGCGAGGAGAAGAACTGGTCCGCAATCCTCAGCCGTGTCGAGGAGACCGGCGCCGACGGCGTTGAGCTCAATTTCGGTTGCCCGCACGGCATGTCGGAGCGCGGCATGGGCGCGGCGGTCGGGCAGGTGCCGGAATACATCGAGATGGTCGCGCGCTGGTGCAAGGCGCACACGCGCATGCCGGTGATCGTGAAGCTCACCCCCAACATCACCGACATCCGCCATCCGGCCCGGGCGGCGAAGAAGGGCGGGGCGGACGCCGTCTCGCTCATCAACACCATCAACTCGATTGTTTCCGTGAACCTGGAAACGATGTCGCCGGAACCCTCGATCGACGGCAAGGGCACGCATGGCGGCTATTGCGGCCCGGCGGTGAAGCCGATCGCGCTCAACATGGTGGCCGAGATCGCGCGCGATCGCGAGGCCGGCGGCATCCCGATCTCGGCAATCGGCGGCATTACCACCTGGCGCGACGCCGTCGAGTTCATGGCGCTCGGAGCCGGCAATGTGCAGGTCTGCACGGCGGCCATGACCTACGGCTTCAAGATCGTGCAGGAGATGATCTCAGGCCTGGAAACCTTCATGCGCGAGAGCAACTATTCACGCCTCGACCAGTTCATCGGCCGCGCCGTGCCGAACGTGACCGATTGGCAGTATCTGAATTTGAACTATGTGGCGAAGGCGAAGATCGACCAGGATCTCTGCATCAAGTGTGGCCGCTGCCACATCGTCTGCGAGGACACCTCGCATCAGGCGATCACGGCGATGGTCGACGGCAAGCGGCATTTCGAGGTGATCGATGCGGAATGCGTCGGCTGCAATCTGTGCGTCAGCGTGTGCCCGATCGAGAATTGCATCACCATGGAGCCGATGGTGAAGGGCACTGACCCGCGCACCAAGCAGAAGATCAGCCCGAAACATGCCAACTGGACGACGCACCCGAATAACCCGAACCGGAAGGATGCTGCAGAGTAGGCCGAGACGCCCGCGCGTCGCTAAACCCCTCTCCCGCGTCGATTTGCTTGCGCGCCTTCGGCACGACCCGCCACCCTCTCTCCAAAGTAGAGGGCCGGCCATAGCGGGCGCCCGTTGCGTGGTAAGATTCTATGTGGGGGTCTGTTCGGAGTTATTGCCACAAGCTCAAATGCGTGTAGAGCGTCATCAGCAGCGCGGCGCTTCTTTCGGCCCTCCCCTTTGGGGGGAGGGTGGCGCGAATGCGCCGGGAGAGGGGTCGAGCCTTGCTCCGACGGCACAACGACAATGGAAAGCGAGGGTACTCTGCTCCGGCAACGATGATCTTGAGGGAATCCGCTAACCCCTGACTGCAATCGTCACGCGGCGCGCATCCCCCGACGTCGCGCCCTGCTTGTCGGCGACGACGACGTCGAAGGCGGCCTCGCGGTCGACGCTGCCGTCGTGGACGAACAGGACGCGCTCGCTCATGAGGTCGGCCTGGGTGAAATTCTCGACCGGTTGGCTCGAACTGCCGAGCGAGACGAAGCCGTGCCGGGCATTCGAGATCGTATAGACCAAGTGCTCCGGCATATCGTCTGGATCATGGGCGGTCAGGTCCCGCGTGGTAATGCGGACGGCGCGGCCTTTGTCGACGCTGAGCTCGAAGTCGCCGCCGAGCGTCGGCGGCACGTTGCGGACATCGGCGGTCAAGTCGGCGCCGCTCTCCATGGCGAGCTCGCCATACAGCACGGAGCCAGCGACCTTACCCGTCGAGCGGATATGGCAGAGATGCTTGATGACCACATCGCCCTGGACGGTACCCAGCACCTCGATGTTGTCCGCGCGGATCTTGCCGAAAACGCGGCCGCCGGGATGGACGAGCAGCGAGCCGGTCTCGACCTCGCCTTCGATGTAGCCTTCGACCTCAAGCTGGCGGCAGCGGCGAATGCTGCCCTTGATGATCATGTCCTCGCGAATCACCGTCACATTGTACTGGCCGACCACGGATCACTCCCCGAATGCTGAGGCGGCGCGACTAAAGCGGGCGAATGGGGCCCAACTGTGCCCGATCCATTCCTTGCGTGCAGCCGGCCCCCGCCAGAAACAAGCCTAGGCTATCCGCTAGGCCGGCAGCAATAGGCGATTTCCTCAGGCGATCAGGAGGCCCGGCCGTAGCGGTCTTGGACATACTGCTCGACGATCGCCGTGAACTCGGCGGCGATGTTTGGGCCGCGCAGCGTCATCCGCTTTTCGCCGTCGATGAACACGGGCGCTGCCGGGCTCTCACCAGTACCTGGGAGCGAGATGCCGATATCGGCGTGCTTGCTTTCGCCGGGTCCGTTGACGATGCAGCCCATGACCGCGAGGTTGAGGCTCTCGACGCCCGGATAGAGCTGTTTCCATTCGCCCATCCGCTCCCGGACATGGTCCTGGATGTTCTTGGCGAGCTCCTGGAAAACCGTCGAGGTGGTGCGCCCGCAGCCCGGGCAGGCCGCGACGATGGGTACGAAGGCCCGCAGACCCATCGTCTGCAGTAGCTCCTGGGCGGCGCGGACCTCGAGCGTCCGGTCCCCGCCGGGCTCGGGCGTCAGCGAATAGCGGATGGTGTCGCCGATGCCCTCCTGCAGCAGGATCGCCATGGCCGCCGAGGAGGCGACGATGCCCTTGGAGCCCATGCCGGCCTCGGTGAGGCCCAGATGCAGCGCGTAGCGGCAGCGGGCGCCGAGCGCGCGGTAGACGGCGATGAGATCCTGCACGGCGCTGACCTTTGCCGATAGGATGATCCGGCCGGGGCTGAGGCCGATCTCCTCCGCGCGTTGCGCCGACAGTAACGCCGACTGCACGATCGTCTCATGCAGCACGGCGCGGGCATCGAGTGGATTCGCTACTTTTGCGTTCTCGTCCATGAGCCGCGTCAGCAGTTCCTGATCGAGCGAACCCCAGTTGACGCCGATGCGAACCGGCTTGCCATACTTCAGCGCCAGCTCGACGATGGCGCCGAACTGACGGTCGCGCTTTTCCTTGAAGCCGACATTGCCAGGATTGATCCGGTATTTGTCGAGGGCTTCGGCCGCTGCCGGGTGCTCGGTCAGGAGCTTGTGCCCGATGTAGTGGAAGTCGCCGACGAGGGGGACTTTCACACCGCGCTTCAAGAGCCGGTCGCGGATGTGCGGCACGGCGGCCGCCGCCTCCGCCCGGTCAACGGTGATGCGGACAAGCTCCGAACCGGCGCGGGCAAGGGATGCGACCTGCTGCGCGGTCGCCTCGATATCGGCCGTGTCCGTGTTCGTCATCGATTGGACGACGATCGGATGGCCGCCACCGACCCTAACTCCGGCGACATCGACGGCGTGGGTCTCGCGGCGATGGGCGGCCCGACCTTCGGGCAAACACGGCGTGTCCGGCTGGGTCATGCACCGGTCTTAGCAGATTTGGATCGGGGCTCAATGCGAGGCGCGGACGGCCTTGCTAACCTTACCTGTCGATTTCCTGCAACAGTCGCGAGACGTCCTCGCCACGCCCCGGTGCAGCCGAAGATTGGTCACCTTTGCCGCGCATGACCTTTCGCAGGTCAGGAGCATTGTCCGCGTGCCACTGCGGGGCGCGGCGTGAGTGAGCCGTGCCATGCATCGTGTCAGTCCGAAAGCGTATGTCGTCGCCGCCCGGCGCTCGGCCATCGGCCGCATTGGCGGCTTGCATCGCCTGAGGCGGGTCGAGGATCTGACAGCGCCCATCATCATCAAGGCGCTCGAGGATGCCAGGATTGCCACCAAGGATGTCGACGAGATCATCCTCGGCAATGCGACAGCAGGCGGCAATCCGGCTCGTATCGTGGCCTTGGCAAGCGGGCTCGGCGACAAGGTGCCGGCCTTGACCGTCGACCGGCAGTGCGCCTCGGGCCTCGAGGCCATCGCGCAGGCAAGCATTCTCATTGCCTCGGGCGAGGCTAGGATCGTCGTGGCAGGCGGCATGGAGAGCCTTTCGACCGCGCCCTGGCGCGTGGCACGTCCACGCAATCCCTATCTGATGCCGCGCTTCATCGGCCACGACCAGGGCGACGGCATGGACTGTTCGCGTCTCGTGCTCGCCGCGGAGACCGTCGCGCAGCGCTTCCAGATCACGCGCAGGCGCCAGGACGCCTACGCCGCCGAGACGCGGCAGAGGGCGCTTCAGGCTGACGATGCCAGGACCTTCATCGGCGAGATCGTTGCTTTGAAAAAGGAGCGCAGCGAGACGCGCGACGAGGCCCTTTCGGAAATTTACGACTTGGACGAGCTTGGCGACCTGCCGGTCTTCCGCGAGCCCGACGGCTCGGTGACCCAAGGCAACGCCGCGAGCATGCACGACGGCGCGGCGATCGTCGTCATAGTGTCGGCGGAAGTTCTGAAAGGCCTAGGCAAAGTCCCAGCCCTCGCCATCATTGGCTTCGTGTCTTCCGGTGCTTCGGCCGGCGAGGAGGCAACGGCATCCATCGAGGCCATGCGCAAGCTGAAGGCCAGGGTCAACGGCGCCCTGCCTGAGAAGCTCCCATTGGTTGAGCTCAATGAGGCGAGCGCGGCCGAGGCGATTGCATTTCGGGATAGCCTGTCGATCAGCGAAGACGCGCTCAATCCTGACGGCGGCGCGCTCGCGCGGGGCTATCCGTTCGGCGCAGGAAGTGCCGTTGCGGCCGTGCGTGTGTTCTCGCGGCTTGCCCGGCAGAAGGATGCGGTGAAGAGCGATGTCGGCGTCGCTGTCTCGGGCGGTCTGGGTGGCGTTGGAACCGCGGTCGCGTTCCAGCGCGTGTGAGCGTTCATCGCGGCCTTCCCGCTTCATTATCCGGGCGGGGGCGTGCTAGTAAGCGGTAAGCGTGGTGAGGGGAGCGGCCCGGAGTGGTTTCCGGCGGGGGTGTTCGAGAAGGATGTTGCGACAGCCGCGGCAGAGCGCCACCGGTGGAAAGGGCCCATCGGCGGCAATGATGGTGTTGGTCTGGATGGCGACTGCCGTCTGGCCTGCGGTAGCAATGGCGCAAGAGCCGGCGCCCCAGGGGTTGGCCGCCGTATCCGACACCTACCGGTATCTGGCCGACCAGGGCTTTCTCAACGCCTTCGGCTACATCGCCGTGCTCCTTGCCGTCGCCGCCGCCTTCCGCCGGTTCATGCGCACCGAGGTCTGGCACCGGATCGTCCGGGCGCTGACCGAGGACGTCTTCACGAACTGGCGGCTGCTGCTGCTGGGCGCTACGGGCCTGCTTCTGTCGCTCGCCTCGGGTTACACAACCTGGGATGGCATGACGAATTTCACCTGCCCCGCCCGTGGCGCCGATGCCTGCTTTGCACCGAAAATCCTCTCACTGCTGATCACCTTCGGCATCCAGGGCGTGATGCTGATCGCCGCCTGGC
The DNA here is from genome assembly GCA_031403155.1 of Hyphomicrobiaceae bacterium. Lineage (GTDB taxonomy): Bacteria > Pseudomonadota > Alphaproteobacteria > Rhizobiales > Hyphomicrobiaceae > JANNSX01. The sequence goes on along the minus strand of JANNSX010000435.1, from coordinate 6,211 downwards.
TGATCGGCGAGAGCTTCGCGTCCGGCATGCACACCGGCCAGTCGGCCGAGACGCTAGCGAGGCATCGCAGTAGCTGGGCCTATGTCGGCTTCAAGACCCTCCTCCTCATCGGCATCGTTGCCGCCGCCCTCGTGATCCTGGCACTCGTGCTGCTCAATACCGGAGTCTTGAAGTCGATCGGCTTCGACGCGCGCTTCATCAAGTCCTGGAACAAGTCCCTCATCGTCTTCGCCGGCGGCAAGAACGAGTATCTCGGCTGGTCGATCGCCGCCTTCTTCGGCGTGCTGGCGTTGCTCTATGCCATCTCCGAGCGCGAGATTTTCGGACCCTATGTCCGCGGTCTCAAGATCGTGCTGCGGAGTCTTCCGGTCTGGCTCATGTTCCTCGCCTGCATGGCGACCAGCGTGTTCTTCTCCTTCGACAGCCTGTTCTCAACCATCTTCACCGCCGACGAGCGCGCGCGCGCCGCCGAGCTTCGCACGACTAACCGCATCGCCGGACTCGTCTCCGACGTCGGCGTGCTTGCTTCCAAGCGCCGGTCCGAGGGCATCGAAGCGCTGTTCGAAAGTCCGGAGTGGAAATCCTACGAGGGGCAACTCGACGGCATTGTCGACATGGCGCGCCGCGCGCCCGGCGAGATCGAGGCACTGCGTGACGCCGAGCTCGAAACCGTGCGCTCCAAGCAGGCGTCGCTGCAAGAGCGCAAGGCAACGGCCGAAAGCCAGCGCGTGCGCCTGGCGCAGCGCAAGGAAATTCTGCTGGAGGATGTCAACCGTCTCAAGACTGAGGTGCCGCCCTTGACCGCCGAGGTCGAGCGGCTGAAGGCCGGCATCTTCCGCCAGGACAGCGATATCCTCGCCAAGAAGGCCGAGATGGATTCGGAAGCCGGCGGCGTCGGCGGCTCGTTGAAGGCCGGCAAGGGCCCCGAGTTCACCAAGCGCAAGAAGGAGCTTTCCGATCTTCAGACCAAGAAGACGATCGTCGAGGATCAACTGAAGGCCCGCGAGGACCAGCTCAACGCCAAGCGCGACGGCGTGGCGTCAGCCGAATCGGAGCTTGCCCAGATCGACGGCGAGATCGGCAAGCTCACGGGTGAATCTCAGCTCGCCGGGCAGCAGATCGCCGAAGCGACGGCGTCCGGCGCCCAGGCCGAGCCGGCGAGCGATGTGACGAAGGTCTTCGGCTCGCTCGAAACCGCGCTCACCGCCTTCCGCCGCGAGCCCGAGCGCGCGTCCTTCGAGGCGATCCAGGTGCAATGCAACGCGCTCGTCTCCGCCTTCCAGAAGGTGGCGACGCTGAAGTCCGAGCAGGACGAGAAGGGCCTCGGCTGCGATCCGAGCGTGGTGGCCAATCGCATCGGCGGCATCTTCGCGGCGAACGACGGCATCGGCGCCTTCAAGACGTTGTGCGGGCAGGAGAACAGTCTGCCGCAGACCGGTACGGACGACCTCCTCTCCTTCGGCGAGAAATGCGTGCAGACGGCGGGGCTTGCGAGCGGGGACACGGCGAAGTTCCGCGATGGGCTCAATGCGGTTGCCCTCAACCGGGACGACAAGGCGCACCGGTTCGTCGTCACCATCAACGCCTTCAACGATGGCAACCAGCTCGCCTACCTCGCGCTCGCCATCGCCATTGCCATCGATAGCCTCGTCTTCATGTCGGGTCTGTTCGGCGCCAACGCGGTCCGCTCGCCCTTGACCGACGTACCGCACGGCAAGATGCGCTCGGCCTCGCAGCTGGAAGCCGTGATTATCAGCGCGCTCGAGCCGCACCGTTTCTACAACGCCCGCACCGTCATCGGCGCCATGCGGCCGATCACGCCCGTCGACGGCTTCACGCAGGAGGTCGTGCTCTCCGATATCGACGAGGACACGGCCGCGCGCGTTCGGACCGTCTTGAACGCGGCTTCGACGTTGAGTGCGGTCCGCCGCCAGGACGACGCCGGTATCGATGTGGCAACCGGTGCCCGCGTCTATCGCGAGCGCTATCTCGTCCGCTCCGAGCTGTTCGAGTTCCTCTCGGATGTCTGCCAGCGGGAGCTGCGCTCGAACGATGCGGCGCGCGAATCCGTTGCCGAGGAGCAGCAGGAGGCGAAGCGCTATCGGATCGAGGCCGCGCGCGACAGCTTTGAGAGCGACATGCAGCGCCAGCGCGCCGAGCGGCTGGTGCCGCTGATCCGGGCGTCGCTGCTCCCCGACTTGAAGAGCAATCTCGCCTGCCTGGAAGCGGCGCTCCGCCCCGTGAGCGAGCCCGACTATCGCAAGGCGGGTTTCGTCACCGAGGCGGAGCCGGCGACGCTGCCGCCGGAGGAGCGTGCCGTCGTGGTGAGCGCGCTCAACGCGGGCGCCACGAAGGAGGCGGTCGAGCACGCGGCGCTGTTCCGGATCGTCCGGGGCGACAGAATCGCCAAGGATGTCTACTTCGTGCGGCCCGAATTCATGGCGGCGCTGACCTTCATCAAGCTGCACGTCTACGATCGCGGCTACCAGCCGGTGCCGGAGATGGCGCAGGCCGAGCTGACAGCCGAGCGGCCGGTCAAGGAGATCGCCGCACAGAAGCCGGTCGCCCAGATCGCCGCCTCGCGGAACACGGGTGCCGAGGATCGCGATTCACTGGAGCGCGGATATCTGCGGCGCTACGCCGAGGCGCTCGACTTCGCCACCGACGATCTGGTGATGGTCGAGCAGGACCTGGAGGCTGAGCGCGCTCAATTCGACCATGTCGCCAACTCCTCCAGCCCGCTCGCCCACGATGCCCGCGCGAACGAGGAGTACTTCCAGAAAATCATCGAGGAGACGGATTTCGATCTGCGTCAGGCCTCGGGTGGGGATGTTGCGCTCGAAGCGCTCGCCGCCGTGACCGAGCGCGTGCGCAACCTCGTGCCGTGGCTGGTGAACCGGCGGCTGATGGCGATGGGGGATGACGGGGACGGGCGGGGGATGAGGCAGTAGGGGGGAGATGCTGGCGACTGGCAGCGGGATGCGCATCCCTCCCCTTCTGGCCTTCCCCCCCACCCGCTGCTACAAATTCCACATCGACCGAGCGCCATCGCGGTCTCGTGAGCCGCGCATCCAACCGGCGCTCGCAACGACTGGGAGGAAACGCCATGAAACGCCTTACCCTCGCGCTCGCATCCGCCGCCCTCGCGCTCTCCGCGACCATCGCCAACGCCGCCGAGATCAAGCCCGCCATCGTCTACGACTTGGGCGGCAAGTTCGACAAATCCTTCAACGAGGGCGTCTACAACGGCGCCGAGAAGTTCAAGGCCGACACCGGCGTCGCCTTCCAGGACTTCGAAATCCAGAACGACAGCCAGCGCGAGCAGGCGTTGCGCAACTTCGCCAAGAAGGGCTTCAGCCCGATCGTCGCCGTCGGCTTCTCGCAGGCTCAAGCCGTCGAGAAGGTGGCCGCCGAATTCCCGGACACCAAATTCGCCATCATCGACATGGTGGTCGACAAGCCGAACGTCTCCTCCATCGTCTTCAAGGAGCACGAGGGGAGCTTTCTCGTCGGCATCCTCGCGGCCATGGCCTCCAAGACCGGCAAGGTCGGCTTCGTCGGTGGCATGGACATCGCCCTCATCCGCAAATTCGCCTGCGGCTACGTCGGTGGCGTCAAGTCGGTGAAGGCGGACGCGACCGTGTTCCAGAATATGACCGGCACCACGGGCGCCGCCTGGAACGATCCGGCCAAGGGCGGCGAGCTCGCGCGCTCGCAGTTCGACCAGGGCGCCGACGTCGTCTATCACGCGGCGGGCGGCACCGGCCTCGGCGTGCTGCAGGCGGCAGCGGATGCCGGCAAGCTCGGCATCGGCGTCGACAGCAACCAGAACCATCTGCACCCGGGCAAGGTGTTGACCTCGATGCTGAAGCGCGTCGACACGGCCACCTACAACACCTTCGATTCGGCGATGAAGGATGCCTTCAAGCCGGGAATCCAGGTGCTGGGGCTCGCCGAGGGTGGCGTCGGCTGGTCGCTCGACGACAGCAATAAAGCGCTGATCACGCCCGAGATGCAGGCCGCCGTTGACAAGGCGACCGCCGATATCACCTCCGGCGCCGTCAAGGTGCACGACTACATGGCGGACTCTGCCTGTCCGTATTGAGCGGGGGCGGCCACCCATGCCCTCGTCTGTCGCGAGGTGTGACATAGCGCAGATTTGGCGGTCCAAGATTGGCCCACCGAATGTGCGAGTGCGTGATCGACAGACATCACCGCACCCTTTCCTCCCCCTTCGTGCCGGAGGCGCGCCTTCGACACGACGATGGGGGAGGACCGCGCGCCTCTGGCTTAGGCGCGTAGCGCGTAAGTCCTTAGGCGCGCCTAGGTGGGGGTGTTCTATTGCGGCGAGGCGAGCACAGAGTTTCACTCGATACGGCGTCCACCCCCACCTAACCGCGCCTAAGGGTTTAGCTAACGCTAAACCCAAGGCGCGGTGTCCTCCCCCATCAAGAGGGGGAGGAAAAGAAGCAGTCGTTTTCGTGATTGCTGGATGTCTGCGACCAGCCAGCTTGAGTTCGTATTCAAAACGCACGCTTCTAACGATCGGGCGACCCCATGCCCGATAGCGCGCCTCACCCGGCCGTCGAGCTGATCGGCATCGACAAGCGGTTCGGCTCAGTACACGCCAACCGGAGCGTCTCGCTCAGCATAGCGCGCGGAACCATCCACGGCATTGTCGGGGAGAACGGTGCGGGAAAATCGACGCTGACCTCGATCCTCTATGGCTTCTATCAGGCGGATGCGGGCAAGATCCGCGTTGGCGGGATCGCGCGCACGATAGGAACACCGAGTGACGCCATCGCGGCCGGCATCGGCATGGTGCACCAGCACTTCATGCTGGTGGAGCCGTTCACGGCTCTCGAGAACGTCGTGCTCGGCGCCGAAGGCGGCGCGCGGCTCGGGCCCGGACTTGAGCAGGCTCGCGCCAGGCTCGAGACGCTTGGCCGCGACTATGGTCTCGCCGTGCCGCTCGATACGCCGGTCTGTGAGCTGTCGGTTGGTTTGCGCCAGCGCATCGAGATCCTGAAAGCCCTCTATCGCGGCGCCGGCATCCTGATCCTCGACGAGCCGACCGGCGTGCTGACGCCGGGCGAGGCCGAGCATCTCTTCGTCGTGCTCCGCCAACTGCGCGATCAGGGCCGCACCATCATCCTCATCACCCACAAGCTGAAGGAGGTGATGGCCGTCACCGACCGCGTGTCGGTGATGCGGCGGGGGGCGATGGTGGGCACCGTCGAGACGAAGGCGACGAGCCCGAGTGAGCTCGCCGAGATGATGGTCGGACGCAGTGTCCGTCTCAAAGTCGAGAAATCACCGCGCGCGCCGGGACCGCCGGTTCTTTCCGTCCGCGATCTCTCGCTGCGTGACGCGGCCGGCATCGAGCGGCTGTCGTCCATCTCCTTCGACGTGCGCGAGGGCGAGATCGTCGGCATCGCCGGCGTTGCCGGTAACGGACAGAGCGAGCTTCTCGAGGCGCTCTCAGGCATGCGGGCGGCGAGCAGTGGCGAGATCACGATCGGCGGCGAGTTGATCTCGACGAGCGAGCGCGATCCACGGCGGATGCGCCAACGCCACGTCGCCCATGTTCCGGAAGACCGACAGCGCGTCGGGCTGGTGATGCCGTTTGCGGCCACCGAGAATGCCATCCTCGGCTACCAGGACGATGCGGCCTATGGCCGGGGACCGTTCCTCGACGCCGGCATCATCGCGCGCGAAACACAGGCCCGCATGACCGCCTACGACGTCCGCCCGCCCGATCCCGCTTTGCGAGCCGCCCTCTTCTCCGGCGGCAATCAGCAGAAGCTGGTGCTCGCTCGCGAGATCGAGCGCGATCCCAGGCTGCTGATCGTCGGCCAGCCGACGCGCGGCGTCGACATCGGCGCCATCGAGTTCATCCACAAGCGGCTCGTCGCGCTCCGCGATGCAGGCAAGGCGATCCTGCTCGTTTCCGTCGAGCTCGACGAGGTGCGGGCGCTCTCGGATCGCATCCTCGTCATGTTCGCCGGCCGGATTGTCGGCGAGTGCTCTCCCGATGCGGAGGAACAGTCGATCGGTCTCCTGATGGCCGGCGTCGCAGCGGAAAGCGCGGCGGCATGAGCGGACCGGCGCGCGAGCTTCCCCGCTGGGTGGATTTCGGGCTCCTCCCGGTGCTCAACCTGCTGACGGCGCTCGCCGTGTCGAGCCTCGTGCTGCTCGCGATCGGAGAGTC
>JANNSX010000434.1:0-1692 GCA_031403155.1 Hyphomicrobiaceae bacterium | reverse complement strand
ACGAGTTCATCGACAGCGGCGTCAACAAGGATCCGAACAAGGGCGACACGAAGGGTTCGAAGTGCGCGCTGGTCTACGGCCAGATGAACGAGCCGCCGGGGGCGCGCGCGCGCGTCGGCCTTTCGGGCCTCACAGTCGCTGAGTATTTCCGCGACCAGGGTCAGGACGTGCTGTTCTTCGTCGACAACATCTTCCGCTTCACGCAGGCGGGCTCGGAAGTGTCGGCGCTGCTGGGCCGCATCCCCTCCGCCGTCGGCTATCAGCCGACGCTTGCGACCGACATGGGGGCGCTGCAGGAGCGCATCACCACCACGCAGAAGGGTTCGATCACCTCGGTGCAGGCCATCTACGTGCCGGCCGACGACCTGACCGACCCGGCGCCGGCGACTTCCTTCGCCCACTTGGACGCCACGACCGTTTTGTCGCGCGGCATTGCCGAGAAGGGCATCTACCCGGCCGTCGATCCGCTGGACAGTACGTCGCGCATGCTCGATCCGCGCGTCGTCGGCGAGGAGCACTATCAGACGGCGCGGCGCGTGCAGCAGATCCTGCAGCGCTACAAGGCGCTCCAGGACATCATTGCCATTCTGGGCATGGACGAGCTGTCGGAAGAGGACAAGGTCGCGGTGGCGCGCGCCCGCAAGATCGAGCGCTTCCTATCGCAGCCCTTCGACGTCGCGGCCGTGTTCACCGGCTCGCCCGGTGTCCAGGTGCCGCTCGCCGATACGATCAAGGGCTTCAAGGGCCTTTGCGAAGGCGCCTACGACCACCTGCCGGAGCCGGCCTTCTACATGGTCGGCACCATCGAGCAGGCGGTCGAGAAGGCGGAGAAGCTCGCGGCGGAAGCGGCGTAGCAGCAGCAAGGTAGGCGAGCCGATGGCATCTTCCAACCCGGGCGGCGATGGCAAGGGCTTCGGCTCCTGCTGCCGCGATTTGAACGAGGTGCTCGGCGCCGAGGATTTCGAGCCGCTGCTCTATGTCGGCGACGACGGCGTGCTCTACATGTCAGTCGGCGTCGTCGATATGGAGAGCGAGGATGAAAGCGGCTTCCTCGATCATCCGATCTACCACTGCCCCTTCTGCGGCACGCAGCTGCAGACGGCGGAAGAGGTCGAAGCGAAGGCGGAACAAGAATGACGGGACTTGCGGCCTCTCAACTCCTGCAGGAGTTTGCCGTATCCGTCCCCTCCCCATCATGCCGGAGGCATGTATCCGACATGACGTGGGGAGGGACAGGGTGGGGGTGGGTCCCACAAGGACCACTGAATCTGGACAGATACACCCCCCACCCCAACCCTCCCCACAGGGGGGAGGGGGGGCTAACGCCGTGCTACGAGAACAGAAGAAATTTCGGTAGAACACCATGACCACATTCAAATTCGAGCTGGTTTCGCCCGAGCGGCTGCTGCTGTCGGAGGATGTCGAGCAGGTCGTCGTGCCGGGCTCCGAGGGCGACTTCACGGTGCTCGTTGGCCATGCGCCGGTGCTCTCGACGCTGCGCCCGGGCGTCATGGATGTGAAGCTTCCCGGCGGCAAGGCGAAGCGCCTCTACGTCAAGGCGGGCTTCGCCGAAGTCGATCCTGAGAGCCTGACCGTGCTCGCCCAGCAGGCGATCGATGTCGACGACATCGACGCCAACTGGCTCGCCCAGTCGATCAAGAACGCGGAAGAGGACCTGGCCGACGCCAAGAC
>JANNSX010000433.1:0-10675 GCA_031403155.1 Hyphomicrobiaceae bacterium | reverse complement strand
CTCGCCGGGCGTCCGTCCGATTTTGGCGCGACATGAGGGCCACTAGCACTATCATGAGCTTGGTGTGGCGTTCATCGCGCCATAGTTGACTCCGATCGTGCAGCGCTACTGGTCAACTATGGCGCGACGCCACACTAGAGTTGGTCAGTCAGATCCGGTGCGAAGGATCATGCGGCCCGAGCGCAATCACGAGTGGGAACGGATCAAGCGGCTGGCGCTGGGCTTGGGCCTTCCCGGCGTCGAGGTGACCACGACCTGGGGCGAGCCGGCAATGCAGGCCTTCGGCAAGCTCTGGGTCTGGTGGAGCCCGGGCGAGGATGCCCCGGTCTTCAAGGTTGCGATCGAGGAGCGGGAGATCCTGATCGAGGCGGAGCCCGAAACGTTTTATTTCACGCCGCACTATCGCAATCATCCCCTCGTGCTGGTGCGGCCTGAGAAGCTCGACCTCGCCTGCGCGAAGAACTACCTCATGCGGGTCTGGCGCGCACAGGCACCCAAGCGGGTACTGAAGGAATTCGACGAGAAGGCCTTTGGTAAGCCAGCGGTGACCCCAAAGGCCAGGTCGAAACCGCGCTGAGGCGGCGACCGTTGCCGGTGGCCTCGGATGAGCTACGCTTCAAGCGCAGATGTCAGCAAAGAGTGCGCGAGGTCCGGCATGTGCCGCAATATCAGAACGCTTCATAACTTCGAGCCGCCAGCGACCGGGGAGGAGGTCCACGCATCCGCCCTCCAATTCGTCCGCAAGATCAGCGGCACGACCCATCCGTCCATGGCCAACGAGGCGGCATTCGCGCGCGCGGTGGAGGAAGTCGCGGCATCCGCCCGCGGATTGCTTGCGACCCTGGTGACGTCCGCGCCGCCGCGAGACCGCGACCTCGAGGCCGCCAAGGCACACGCCCGCTCGGCCGATCGATTCGGCCGTTGATCGGGCTGTCGTTTCAATGAGATTGGTCGGAGTGGCAGGATTCGAACCTGCGACCCCCTGCTCCCGAAGCAGGTGCGCTACCAGGCTGCGCTACACTCCGCCTTTTGGTAAATGGCGCAGGGCCGGGACCCTGCTCCGGCCATCGGCCGGGCACCGGGGCGTCTTATAGCGGTGGGCGAGCCCCTCTGCAACCAGCGCGGAAGGCGACCTACGTTAACCACGACCCAGCCGACGAGACGCAAGGCCCGTTGACCCTTACAGCAAATCTGACAAGCTCCCGTCCTGATTGCGGTAAACCGAGGTCGGCCGGTTATGGTCAGGCACTGGCTGTTGGCGACGTTTGCTCTGCTCCTGATGCTCTCGCCGGCCACGGCCGAGCGGCGGCTCGCGCTCGTCGTCGGCAACGACGACTATGAAAGCCTCGGAGACCTGAAGCGAGCAAGGGCCGATGCCGACGCCGTGGGCGCGGCGTTGACGGCGCTCGGCTTCGAGGTCGTCGTCGAGAAGGATGCGACGCGGCGCGCCATGAACCGCAGCCTCTCCGATTTGGAGGCCCGCATTGCGCCGGGCGATACGGTGTTCTTCTTCTTTGCCGGGCACGGCGTCGCCATCGCCGGCGAGAACGTGCTGCTGCCGGTCGACCTGCCGAAGCCCGGCGCCGGCGAGGAGAGCCTCGTCCGCGAGGAAGGTGTCGTCGTCGATGGTATCGTTGATCGCATCCAGCGCCGTGGCGCCTCGACGACTTTCCTGGTGCTCGATGCCTGCCGCGACAATCCCTTCGCCGCGGCGGGGACGCGCAGCATTGGCCAGAACCGGGGCTTGACGCGGATTGAAACGCCGAAAGGCGTTTTCGTGCTTTACTCGGCGGGCCTGGGCCAATCGGCGCTCGATCAGCTACCCAAGAACGACACCGACAAGAACTCGGTGTTCACGCGCAATTTGGTCCCGTTGCTCGGCGAGCCAGGCTTGACCCATGTCGATCTCGCCAAGCGCGTGCAGTCGGCCGTCGACAAACTCGCCTCGAGCGTCGGCCATGCCCAGCAGCCGGCCTACTACGACCAGATCGTCGGCGAGTATGTGTTGAACACTACGCCGAAACCGGCCGATGCCAATGCCGTGCTCGCCGAGGCGGCCGCGCTCTGGCCCGGGATCGAAGCGAGCACGGACAAAGCTGCCATCGAGGCTTTCATTGCCAAGTACGGCGCGACGGCCTTTGGTGAGCTGGCGCGGAAGCGGCTGGCGTCCCTCGATGCGCCCGCACCGGCCGTCGAGGTCGCAGCCGTTGCACCCGCCGTCGAGCTTGCGCCTCTACCGACTGAGGCAGCACCGGCCGAGGATCCCAAACTCGTCGCGCGCGAGCTCCAGCAGGTCCTGATGGACAAAGGATGCTATCGCGGGACCGTCGATGGGGACTGGGGCAAGCGGTCGGCCGGGGCGGTCGAGCAATTCAATGCCGCCGCGAGCCTCGATCTCGATGCCGCAAGACCCACCACCACTACGGTCGAAGTTGTCAAGGCATCAAGTGTTGCGTGTCCGGTGGCTGTCGAAGTGGCCGAGCCGGTCTCCTCCGCAGCCGGCGTCAAGAAAAGTGCGGCACCGCGCAAGGCGTCCAAAGCCAAGGTCGCCCGCAAGCCGGCGGCAACCCGCCGGGCAGCCAGAAGGGCGTCGAGACGCTCGACCTCACAGAAAAAGTCCAGCGGCAACTGCTTCACCTTCAACGGCGAGCTGGTCTGCGACTGACGCGCGTCAATACACCGTGATGTTGTAGGTGTAGCTGGTCTTGCCGGTCGCGCCGTAGTCGACCCACAACGTCACACTGTCTGGGCCGCGATAGCCCTTCTTGGGTGAATAGCTGAGGCGAAGCGCCTTGATGCGTTTGCCGGCGCAGCTCGCATTGCCGAAATCCGCGTTTGATGGGATCGGCGCGGTGATGACCGAGGGGCGCACCGAGCCGTGGCTCGCCTTCTTGCTGAAGCCCGACGAAATGGTACCCAGGTTCTTGCAGTCGTTGCTCCATCGCATGTACAGATCGAGCGTCGTGGTCTTGTTGGCGGGCACGCGCTTTGCCAGAGTCTCTGCGGAAGCTGAGGATGCGGCGAGCGTGGCGGCAATGGAGAAGAGCGCGGCAGCGAGGCGCATGGATAAGGCTCCCGTGATAGACTGACCTAGTGTCCCGATCCCGAAGTTCGTTGGATCAAGCTGCGGGCTCAGTGCGAACTTCGGGATCGATAAGGACACTAGACGAGTCAATGGCTTAGTGTGGCGTTGTGTTCAGAAGTTCGCCTACGGAGCTCGCTGCGATGATGGGGCGAACTTCTGAACCGCCACACTGGAAACGATTGGGCCGAATGAAGGCCGGGGGCGTCAAGGGATTTGTAGCGTAAACGTCAATCAAACAGTCCTGGCTGATCCCAGGGCGGCGCGGGGAGATCAATCAGCATGGGCTATGTGCTCTACGGCAACAAGGGATCGGGCTCGTTCCCGGTCGAGGCAGCGCTCGTCAAGGCCGGCGCGCCGCATGACGTGATCGAGCTCGATCTGGCGAAGGGCGATCAGGACAAGCCCGATTTCGTGGCGCTCAATCCGATGAAGCAGGTGCCCGCGCTCAAGCTCCCCGATGGCACGCTGATGACGGAATCGGCGGCGATAGTGATCCATCTGGCGGCGGCGCATCCGAAGGCGGGGCTCGGACCGCAGCCCGGCACTTCTGCACACGCCCGCTTCCTGCGCTGGCTCTTCGTCATGGCGGCGAACCTCTACGAGGGGGATCTGCGCTACTTCTATCCGGATCGCTACACGACCGATCCCGCGGGCGTTGAGGGCGTCAAGGCGGCGGGTGCCAGGCACATGGCCAAGACCCTCGGCGTCATCGATCATGGTCTGAGAGACGGGCCCTTCCTCGCCGGCCGCGACCTCTCGGTCGCGGATCTTTATCTTGCGACCCTCATGACCTGGTCGCCCGAGCCGGTGACGGCGCCGCGGCTGCTCGCCGTGCAGAAGGCGGTCATCGCCGATCCGGCCTACGGGCCGGTGTGGAAGCGGCATGGGTTCGCGGGGTAGGCGGCGTCTACTCGGCGAGCGTAAGCAGATAGATCACCACCGGCAGCGTCACGGCGGCCAGGAGCGTCTGCGCCGTGATCATACCGGCCATCAGGGGCGCGTTGCCGCCGAGTTTGCGCGCTAGCACGTAAGCGGATGCTGCCGTCGGCACGGCGCCGCACAGGACGGCTACCGTCCGGACATGGCCGGTGATGCCGGCGAGTGTCAGGGCGGCGAAGAAGATGAGAGGCATCAGCACGAGGCGATAGAGCGAGCAGAAGAGGATGGCGCCGGTCTCGCCCGTCGTGGTGATGGGGCGCAGGCCCGCACCGGTCGCGATCAGCGTGACGCCGAGCGCCGCGTCGCCCAAGAGCTTCAAAGTTCCGGCCGCCGGCTCCGGCAGGCCGAGGCCGGTGACGTTGAGCAAGGCGCCGAGCCCGCAGGCGATGATGAACGGATTTCTCGCGATCTGGCGGCCGATGCTTTCCGGCGACGCCTCGGGCCGCTCGCCCCATTTGATGAGCGCCCAGACGCTGATGATGTTCAGCAGCGGAATCAGCGAGGCGAGCCCGACGGCGACGATTGGTACGGCGTCTGTCCCGAACAGGGCCGTCGCCATGGCGAGCGCCATGAAGCCGTGCCAGCGCATGGAGCCCTGGAAGAGGCTCGAGAAGGCCGGATCGTCGAGGGTGAGCACGCGCTTGATCGCCGGCCTCAACAGCAACAGCACCGAAGCCGCGACGGCAAGCGCCATCCAGAAGCCCGCAACCAGTCCGAGAACGGAAATCCCGGAGAAATCAGCCGTCGCCACGGTGCGGATGATCAGCGCCGGGAACAGCAGATAGTAGGTCACATGCTCGAGCGCGGAGGCGATCGGCTCGTCGATGAAGCGGAAGCGATAGAGCAGATAGCCAATCACGATCACGAGAAAGACGGGCGCGATGGTGCCGGCGATCTGGAGCATGGGCTACGTCTCGCCGCCCGCGCCGATGAGGCTAAGCGATCGCGAGAGATACTCGCGGCGGATGACGATCAGGAGCACCCAGGTGGTGGCGAGGATGAAGAGGAGCGGATGATAGAACCAGGCCGTGCCGGCGATGGCGAAATAATAGGCCCGGAGCCCCGAGTTCGAGTGCTCGCCGGCGATGCCCGCGAGCCGTGCCGTCCGCGCGCCATGGGCGAGGCGCACCTTCTCCGACGCCTTGCCGGCCGCCGGTGTCGCCCCGACCAGGATCATCGCGTAGTGGGCAAGACGGAAGGCCCAGGCGAATTTGAAGAAGGAATATATGAAGACGGCCATCAACGTCAGGATCTTCAAATTCCACAGCGCGGGCGGGGCGTCGAGCGCGTGCGGCAGGCTCGCGACGACGCGTTGGGCCGTCCCGCCCGAGCCGAGCAGCGCCGACAGCGCGCCCAACAGAATGACGCTCGTCGAGGCGAAGAAAGTGTTGCCGGCGGCGAGGTTGGAGACGAGGAGCACGTCCTGCACGCGATCCTCGCGCCGCGCCATATTGGCCATCCAGGCCTCGCGCTGGCGCTGGATCGCCGAGATGAGGTTGCTCTCCGAGGCCGGCCCGTAGCGCGTGAAGAGGCTGTAGCCGATCGTGGCGATCGCGAACCACAGGAAGGCCAAGGCATCGAGCAAGGTCATGCCGATGCCCGCGACCGTCACGGGCGAGAGCAGGCCGGAGAGTGTGGAGAGCTCGGGCGTCACGGTGGGCCTTCGCGGCTCATGAGGTGTCGAAAGCTATGTGACAGGTGCGCACGATATTCTCAAGACGCCGTGGTTGCCCTGAGGTAACGCAACCGGTCGAGCAGGCCCTGGAGGATGTAGGCCGCCGCCATCTTGTCGATCACCTCGGCGCGGCGGCGGCGGGAGGTGTCGGCCTCGATGAGCGTGCGCTCGGCGGCAGCGGTCGAAAGCCGCTCGTCCCAGTAGAGCATCGGCAACGGGGTGAGGCTAGCGAGATTGCGCACGAAGGCGCGGGTTGCCTGCGCGCGCGGGCCTTCCGTGTTGTCCATGTTCTTGGGCAGGCCGATGACGAGACCGGTCACGTCATTTTTGGCCGCCAGCGCCAGCAGCTCCGCCGCATCGGCCTTGAACTTCGTGCGCTCGATGGTGAGGAGGGGGCTCGCGATGGTGAGCGAGGGATCGGAAATGCCGAGGCCGATGGTCTTGGTGCCGAGATCGAGGCCAAAGAGCACGGCGCGCTCAGGCAGAAGCGCGGCGAAGGCGTCGAGCGTGTGTGTCGGATCGGCGGGCAAGAGGGCTCCTTCAAGTCGGTTGGTCGTGTTGAAGTTTGAACTTCCGCTGATGACCCTTAGGCGACGTCCGGCGAAGCGCGCCACGGATCAGGTAACGAAACATCGGCAAGTCGGTACGATTGGACTATTCGTATCGCTACCAAGAGATCGGCGTCTTATCCCGAAAGAATTGCCCTGATGGTCCGCCACTGGGTAGCGTGGCAAGCCAGATAGTTGTCACGACACCCTCCTCGACCGATCGGGTCGCGTCGGGCGATGCCGTTCGCACCCAACCGGGATCAACAGCGTTCACCAGCACATTGGTGCCGCGAAGTTCCTCGGCAAGGAACTTCGTCATGGCGCTGTTGCCGGCGCAAGCCATGCGATAGCCGGGCGCGCCTCCACCCATGTCGGACAGCTGGCCCATGGCGCTGCTGAGATTGACGACACGGCCGTAGTTGCGCTCGCGCATTCCTGCGATGATGCCTTGGGTGAGGGCGAACCGCCCTAACAGGTTGACCTCGAGAACGTCGCGCACAACATCCATTTGAGTCGTCAGGGCGCTTGCGAACTCGCGCTCACTCGGACCGTTCTCCAGATATACACCTGCATTGTTGATGAGTACGTCGACGCCGGTGGCACGTCGGCGAACAAGGGCAATGAGGTGGCCGATGTCGTCGCTGCGGGTTAGATCCAAGCGAATGGGGACGACGTCATGGCCCTCTTGGACGAGTGTCTTTGCGGCGGTCTCGCCTGCGGCAATATCGCGGGCGGTGAGCATCACGCGATAACCGAGCGCGCCGAGCTGTCGACAGGTCTCAAAACCCATTCCGCGATTGCCGCCGGTGACGATCGCGCTGAGCTTATCGGCTGGCATGCACTACTCCCGAAGCGTCGCAACAGAATTGGACGACACCGTCCACGACCAACATACTTGTAGCCCGCACCGGAACCGTCAAGGTTTCATTGATCGCTTCTGGCCCTCAGCAGAAGCCCAAACCGAGACCCGGACAACAGGTCACCCGGCTCGCTTGACACCGACCCTATCCTGTATGATCTCCGCCCAGCAACCCGGAGGCCCCCATGTCCGTCCGCCCCATCCAATCGATCACCAAGGCCCAACCCACCATGGAGGGCGCGGGCGTGCATCTGCATCGCGGCTTCGGCTTCGGCAAGACCTCGGACTTCGATCCCTTCCTGCTGTTCGATGATTTCCGCAACGAGCGGCCGGAGGATTATCTCAAGGGTTTTCCCTGGCATCCCCATCGCGGCATCGAGACGATTACCTATGTGCTGGCCGGTACCGTCGCGCACGGCGACAGCCTCGGCAACCGGGGCGCGCTTGGCGCGGGCGACGTGCAGTGGATGACGGCCGGGCGCGGCATCATGCACCAGGAGATGCCGCAGGGCGACGACCGAGGCCGCATGCATGGCTTCCAGCTCTGGGCCAATCTGCCGTCCTCGCTCAAGATGACGGCGCCGCGCTACCAGGATGTGACGTCGAAGGAGATCCCGGAGATCACGGACGACGATGGCACCATCGTGCGCGTCGTCTGCGGGGAATTCTGGGGCAAGCGCGGCCCGGTCGAGGGCATCGCCGCCGATCCCAGGTATCTCGATGTCACCGTGCCGCCGCTCAAACGCCGGACCTTGAAGGTCGAGATCGAGCGGCAGGCCTTCGCCTATGTATTCGAGGGCGCGGGCCGCTTCCGCAATGCCTCCGAGCCCATGGGCGTGCTGACGGAGAAGCAGGTCGGCGGCGAAGAGATCGTCACCCGCGAGACGGTGGGCAATCGCTCGCTCGTGCTCTTCGGCTCGGGCGACGAGGTGACGGTGGAGGCGGGCGAGCAGGGAATTCGCTTCCTGCTCGTCTCGGGAAAACCCATCAAGGAGCCCGTTGCCTGGTACGGCCCGATCGTCATGAACACGCAGGCCGAACTCAAGCAGGCGGTCGCGGAGTTGCAGAACGGCACGTTCATCAAAGAATGAACAGCCGCCGGATTGTGCTGTAGGCCGGTGCTGAGGGCTGCCAAGCGGCCTGAGGCCCAGCTCTTGCGGCATGCCGGGTTGCGCTGGGCTTCGCGAAGGGCTCAGCCCGGCCTACGGCTTCGAGATCGCGTCCGCCGCCTTCTCCGCCACCATCATCACCGTGTTGTTGATGTTGACGGTCACCATGGCCGGGAAGACGGAGGCATCGCACACGCGCAAGGCCTCGACGCCAACGACCTTGAGGTCTGGTGCCACAACGGTTTCCTTGCGTGCCGGATCGCCCATCACGGCCGTGCCGCAGGGGTGATAGACCGTCTCGCAGGTCTGGCGCATGTAGGCTTCGAGATCGGCGTCGCCATGGATATCCGGTCCGGGCGCGACCTCAGCCAAGACCATCGATCCAAATGCTTTCGTCGTCGCAAAGCGCCGTGTGAACTTCAAGGCTTCGAGCAGAATGCGCCGGTCGTAGCCGTCCGCGTCGCTGAAATAGTTGAGGTCGATGACCGGTGCGTCGTTGATGTCGGCGGAGCGGAGCCTCACCGAGCCCGTCGAGCGGGCGCGGGCTACATTGGGCGAGGCGCGCACGCCGTTCTCGAGGCCGGTGTAGATCGGCGGCGAATCATACTTCTCGCGGATGCGTAGCGCGAAATGGAACAGCACGTCCGGCGCCGGCGCATCTTTTTCGATCGAGATCAGCATGGTGGTCTGCAGATGCGTGATCTGCCAGGAGCCCACCGGCCGGTCGATCTGCCAGATGACGGGGGCGGCGACGTGATCGAGCAGGTGTGCGCCGACGCCCGGCATATCGCGGATGACCGGGATGCCATGGCGTTTGAGCTCCGCGGCCGGCCCGATGCCCGACAGCATGAGAAGCTGTGGCGTCTGGATCGACCCGGCTGTCAGGATCACCTCGCGATTGGCGCGGATGGTGCCGCGATCCGTCTCGATGCCCACGGCGCGTCCGTTCTCGATGAGAATCCTCGTCGCCCGCGTGTTGGTCAACACCTCGAGGTGCTTGGGCAGCGACGACAGTGGATGCAGATAGGCAACCGATGACGAGTGGCGCAAATCGCCGGCCGAATTGAGCGGAAAATACCCAATACCGTCGGCGACGCCCGCGCGAAAATCGCGCTCGGGGTAGCCCAGCTCATTGCCCGCCTCGACAAACGCCCGGCAGATCGGGTTGATGTCGTCAAAGCGGAAAACGTTGACGCGCTCATCGAGGCGGCGGAAGTAGGGTCTCACTCCCTCCGGCCCCCAGCCCTTGGCGCCGGCTGCCTCCCATTGCCGGAAGTCGTGGTCGGGCGGGATGAGATAGGCGCAGTCGTTGTGATTGCCGCAGCCGCCGAGCATGCGGGCGCGAAGGTACTTGAGCGGTGCCTGGGCGCCCGGAATGGTCGTGGCCTTGAAATTCCAATCGACGTCTTTCTGGTCATCGAGCTTGGATAGGTAAAGCGCCGCCGGATCGTTTTCGTCCGACGGCCCGGCCTCGAGCAGGATGATGCGGCCCTGCGTCCGCTCGGCCAGCCGCCGGGCGATGATGCAGCCGGCCGAGCCGCCGCCGACGATGACGAAATCGGCTGTCTGGATGGATTGGGTGTTGCTCATGCTCCGACGCTAGCAAGGCGATCCCGAGCAGCCTAGACCCCGTGGTGAATGTCTCCCGTGCCGCCACTGCGCGCCGGCTATGACTTTCCGTCATTGCCAGTGTCGCTGGCATCGCTCACCATTGCGCCGACCTAGGAGTTCCGATGCCCGCCGCCTCCAAAGACCCGCTGCTGCAACCCTTCAAGCTGAAGCATCTGACGCTGCGCAACCGCATCATGAGCACGAGCCACGCCTGCGGTCTGGAGGAAGGCGGGCTGACGCTCGAGCGCTATCAGGCCTATCACGTCGAGAAGGCCAAGGGTGGCATCGCGCTCACCATGTTCGGCGGCTCGTCCAACGTTTCTCCCGACAGCCCTTCGGTGTTCCAGCAACTCTATGTCGGCGACGACGCCTGCATCCCGCATTTCCAGCAATTCTCCAAGCGCGTGCATGCGGAGGGTGCGCGCATCATGTGCCAGATCACGCATCTGGGACGCCGCGGCAGTGCCTATGCTGGGCACTTCCTGCCAACTTTGAGTCCGTCTCCCACGCGCGAAACGCAGCATCGCTCCTTCGCCAAGGAGATGGACGAGCACGACATTGGGCGCGTCATCCGCCACTACGCGGATGCGGCCTGGCGCTGCAAGGAGGGCGGATTGGATGGCGTCGCAACCTGTCACCAGCGCGAGGGTGAGCATCAGAATCGCTACAAGACCTGGTTTCATCATTGACCTCCTGCCATGAATGATATTCTGCGCGGGAGTGTCCAACAACCTGACATGGGGTGAAAACGCTGCGCTGGCGGCTGAAACTTCGCTCAGCCCCGGCTGGCGAAAGGCCAGCATGTGGGGTGCCTGCTGTCTGCCGTTCGCCTTCCTCGCCGCAATGCGC
>JANNSX010000432.1:0-1715 GCA_031403155.1 Hyphomicrobiaceae bacterium | reverse complement strand
CGCGGCTGCTCCATCGGCTCGAGCCCGACTCGGCCACGCTGTGGGCCGAGGTCGAGCCGCTGATCCGGCCGACCGACGGCGTGCTGGTCATCGACGATTGCATCGTAACGTTCACGTGATGGTCACTCGTGATCTCGTCTATCTTCCCCGAATCGTCCTGCGTCAGAAACCACAGCGTCCCGTCGGCATCGAGCCCCGCCACCGCCATTGGCCGCGACCGCAGCGCCCCCATCCGGCCGCCGCGTAACCAACATGGCGGCATTGAAGTCGTCGAGCAGTTCCCGAAGCTTATCGTCAGGCGCGGCGGACATCGTCGTTTCTCCGAAAGGGATCGAGTCTTAGTCGTCGGTAGTTGCAGAACGACTAAACCTCACGCAAATCACGCGCCATGAGTGTCCTCGCCTTCATTCTTCTGCCAAAAGTGACGCCACAATATCGTCATCAAACAAAACCGGCCCGATAGATCAAACGATCTTACGAGTTACGCAGTTGCCCCGTCTGATCTTGCGCCCTCGCTTTGCGGCTTGTAGTTTTTGGGCATGAACCGAGCGCGCGCGACAGACGAAGGGTACATTCAGTTCCTGATCGGCTCGCCGCGGGTCGTATCGGCGACGGAGGCGGCGCGGGCGCAGCCCGTCCGTCCGCAGGCTCCGGCGCATGATTCGTTCACGCGGCTGCTCCATCGGCTCGAGCCCGACTCGGCCACGCTGTGGGCCGAGGTCGAGCCGCTGATCCGGCCGACCGACGGCGTGCTGGTCATCGACGATTCGACCCTCGACAAGCCGCGAGCCCGGCACATCGATCTGGTCGGCTGGCACTGGTCGGGAAACCATCATGCCGTCGTGCGTGGCATCAACCTGATCACGGCCGTCTGGTCCGACGGGGACCGGCTCTACCCTTGCGACTACCGCATCTATCGCAAAGAGAGCGACGGCAAGACCAAGAACGACCACTTCGCCGACCTGCTCGCCGCGGCGAAGAGCCGCGGGTTGGAGCCCCGAGCCGTGCTGTTCGACGGTTGGTACGCGAGCGTGGAGAACCTCAAGAAAGTGCGGGAGTTCGGCTGGATCTTCGTGACGCGTTTCAAGGGAAATCGAAAGGTGCGCATCGACCGCGGCGAGGCGCAGGCGTTGGCCGACCAGCCGATCGCCGCCGCCGGAACCGTGGTCTGGCTGCCAGGGTACGGCGAGGTCAAAGTGTTTCGGATGGTCGCCCCAAACGGCGACGCGACGCATTGGGCGACCAACGACCTCGGCCTCGACGAAACCGGGCGGCTGGTCTTCGCCGAGCTCTCCTGGTCGATCGAAGAGCACCATCGCGGCCTCAAGCAGTTCACCGGAGTCGAACGCTGCCAAATCCGTTCCGCCCGGGGGCAACGCAACCACATCGGGCTGGCCATCAGGGCCTTCGTCCGCTTGGAGTACCATCGCTTCAACACCGGAGTCAGCTGGTTCGCCGCCAAGACCGCCATCGTTCGAGATGCCGTCCGGGCCTACCTTTCAAACCCTCAATACTGCTTGCCGAGAGAACCAACTGCGTAGGGCGCATACATATTTGCCTGGAAAACAAGGCCCTTGGCGATTTCGTGAACCACTGTTCCAAGGCCAGGGTTTCACCAACGATTACGTCCTGAGCCATCCTACTTGCCTATGCCGCTTATTTTTCAACCTGAGCGAGTAGCGTCATCGCCACGAGCATAGCTTTGAGGGAGAATC
>JANNSX010000431.1:0-9373 GCA_031403155.1 Hyphomicrobiaceae bacterium | reverse complement strand
GGTCGCGGTCTTTGGCAGGAAGATCTGCTGCTGCGCGTCCGCGAGCTGCAGGAGCCTCGGTTGCGGCTTGGCGTCGATGGCTTCGATGAAGCCGCCGGGCAGCGCCGGATCGCCGGGAGCGGCATCCGCGCGCTGGCCGGGAGCCTCACCTTGCGAGCCGAACACCTTGTCGAAATCCCACCCGGCCGGCAGGTTGATCGGCACGTCGGCCCGCGTGAGCTTCTGACCCTCCGGACGGCTCGGCGTCTTGTCGACGGCGACGAGGCTCGTCAGGCGCGACACCAGATGGTGCGCGAGCGCGAGCTTCAGGATCGCCGCATCCGCCGCCTCGCGCGTCATCGAGCCGAGCGTTGCCGCCACCTCGTGATCGCCGATCCGCCGCCGCGCCCAGACCTGCGAGATGCCGAGGCCGGGCTTGGCGCCGGAGAGCGGCAGCTTCACGGCCCAGGGCTGCTGGCCGATGGTGCCGCCAATCTCGAGCGTGCCGTCGAGCGTGTCGAGCTTGGCCGCCAGCACCAGCGGCTCGCCGCGATAGATGTCGGGGAGGAGGGCGGGGGTCATGTCGGCTTTCGCTTTGTCGAAGCGGGCCGCGAGGCCGGTGACCGCCGGGCTCTCGAGTTTCTGGAACAAGAGCTTCATGCGCTCGGCCACCTGCGCCTCCGACGCGATGTGGGTGAAGGTGCCGCGGCCGAGCTCGGACGCGCGAGTCATGAGGTAGGTGTTCGGCGCCGAGCCGATGCCGACCATGAAAACCCGCGAGCGTCCGCGCGCGGAAGCGATGACGTCGAAGAGCTGCTGCTCGTTGCCGATGGCGCCGTCGGTCAGGAACACGACCTGCCGGAGGAAGCTCGCGTCCGTTGGGCGTGGATCGGCGAGCGCGCGCTGCATCGGCGGCACCATCTCCGTGCCACCGGACGCATCGAGCCGATCGACGAAGAGGCGGGCGGTTGCGACGTTGTTGGTGTCCGCTGCCACCGTGTCGGGAAACAGTGTGTCCATGGTGTCGTCGAAGCGGATGACGTTGAAGCGGTCCTCGGGTTTCAGGCGGCCAAGCGCATAGAGCAGGCTCGCCTTGGCATCGACCATCGAGGTGCCGCCCATCGAGCCCGAATTGTCGATGACGAAGACGACCTCGCGCGGCAGCGGTTTCTCGGCTGCTGCGACCGAAGGCGGGGTTACGACGGCGACCACATAGTCCTCGCCGCCAATCGTCTCGCGGAACAGGCCGACGGCCGGTGCGCCGCCAGCTAATGGCGCCCAGGTCAGCTCGAAATCGCGGTCGGCGGGGGCGGCGCCTTCGGCGAGTGTGATCGTGCGGCTGGCCTCGCCGTCTTCGACGATTTTCACCTCGTGGTGGTGGCTCTTCACCTCGCCGAGCGCGAAGCCGGCGTTGAGATGCACCGTAATGGTCGTCGGGTTGACGGGCGCGTGTTTTCCCGGATCGAGCACGGGGCTATCGAGCCGGTCGCGGTCCGGCACCGGATCGACGAGCGTGCCCCAGCCTCCGCCTTGGCCGTTGCCGCCGAAGTCGACGGTTTGAACGATCGGTTTCGGCGAGTAGCGCGGGCCGACGACCAGCGGCAGGCGGAGCGAGAAGATGGCATCCGAAAGCGCGACCGTCTCCTGATATTCGATCTGCACGACCACGCTCTCGTGCGGCCCGATGTTGGCAACCGCATTCGTGAAAATGTTCGGCCGCTCCTGTTCGACGAGGCTCGCCTTCTGGCCATTGGCCTTGGCCTCGTCGTAGATCCGCTTGGCCTCCTTGCGCTCCTTGATCTCAGCCATGACGACACGATCGCCGATCACCATCTTCAACGTGTCGACGGCCGACTCCGAGGGCAGCGGGAAAACGTAGACCGCTTCGACCCAGCCGTTCGTCGGATTGTAGAACCGCTGCGTCAGGCGGGTACGTGCCGTCGGGCCGGAGACGGTCACCTCGTAGTCGGAGCCCAGCCGCGGCGCCTCGACATACTGGCCGGGCACCTCGCTCTCGAGGAGCAGTGTGCCCATCTTCGCGTCTTCGATGCGCAGCGTAGGCGCTTCGCCGGCCATGGCCTGAACAGCGGCGAGGACGAGCGCGAGGTGGGCGACGAACAGGCCGGCGATGAGGATCAAAGTCGGCTTGATGGCGGCGAAGGCAGGTCTCGGCATGGCGGGCATGAGGCTCCTCCTGGACCCGGCTTGGGGATGGCCGGTGCCTCGACTCCTGCGGCCAACTCCTTGATTTCGCGAGCGTCATCTTGGGCGAGTTCCCTCACCGCCCGGCCGGAATCCGTACCCCCCGCCTTGCTGATGCCACGCTCGACCGGGTATGTACGGATTTGTCCGGGGCTGCCGGGAGGGATATCTTCAAATGGCTGACCATGCCTTGAGTGAGATTTCGGCGGAGGACAGCCGTGTCCTCGCTGGCGCCATCCGCGAGGAGATCGCGCGCCGCCGCATCACCCGCCAACGATTGGCAGACGAAGCGCGCATCAGTCTCTCGACGCTCGAGAAAGCGCTCTCCGGCCGCCGGCCCTTCACGCTGGCGACCATCGTCCGGCTCGAGGAGGCGCTGAAGGTCCGGCTTCGGAAGAGCAACGGCGCGGCCTCCATGGCGCTCGCCGCGTCGCAGCCGGTGGGGCTTGCCTCGGATGACCTCGGCAACTATTCCCGGCCTGCCGTCCAGTGGCTCGAGGGCGATTACCTGACGCTGCGCCCCTCGTTCGGCGATCCGGTTGCCATCTACGCCTACCGGACGGAAATCCGCTGGAGCGAGGAGGCGTCCAGCCTCGTGTTCCTCGAGGCCGACCGGATCGATGCCGAGTTCACGCAAGGCGGCCACGTCTCGGTGCCGCATCAGTCGGGCTACATCTATCTGGTGACGAACCGGCACGGGCAGTATCGCCTCGTCATCGTCTCGCGCCCGACCATTTCGGGTGAGATGTACGGCATCCTGACGACCCTCCAGGCCGGTCGCGGCGCACAGCTGATGCCGGTGTCGACGCCGATCGCGCTGGTGCCGATGGCCAAGGCGAAGGCGTCGCGCTTCGGCCGCATCGCGCCCTCCGATCGCGAGTACGGCCGCTACCGCGGTTACATTCGCCGCACCATCGACGAGCAGTTCGCGAAGTTTCTCATGGGGTGAGTTGCAGTCGGCCCGCGCTTGCGTCCATGACGGCGCCTTCGGCTAGTGTCCCGATCCCGAAGTTCGTCAGATCACGCAGCAGGCGCCGTACGAACTTCGGGATCGATAAGGCCACTAGACGAGTCAATGGCTTAGTGTGGCGTTATGTTCAGAAGTTCGTCTGCCGAGCTCGCCGCAATGATGGGGCGAACTTCTGAACCGCCACACTAGGGACCACCGATGGATTTCCCTGCCTTCGATGAAGCGCCGATGACTTGGGCCATTTTGGTTCTGACGGTCGCAGTCAGCGTCTTCGCGTTTTCCCGGCCGAGCCTGATCGATCGTCTCATCTTCGATGTCGGCGCGATCCTGCGCCACAAGGAGGACGACCGGCTCATCACCTCGGGCTTCCTCCATGGCGACGTCATGCATTTGCTGGTCAACATGCTGACATTGATCAGCTTCGGTCCGCTGCTGGAGAGCCTGCTCGGCAGTTTGAAGTTTCTGGCGCTCTATCTGGGTTCGATGATCGTCGCTTCTCTGGTGATGCTGTGGGCCAAGAAGCACAACATGACTTATCGCGCGCTCGGCGCATCGGGGGCGACGTGTGGCATCGTCTTCGCGTTTTGCCTCTTCTCGCCGTTCGCCGGGCTCACCATCTTCTTCGCGCCCGTTGCCGTCCCGGCGCTGCTCTATGCCGTGCTGTTCGTCGCCTATTCGAGTTTTGCCGCGAGCGGCATGGGTGGTGGCATCGCGCACGAAGCGCATCTGGGCGGCGCGGCCGGCGGCGTTCTGCTGACGATCTTGCTGGAGCCGGGGTCGCTGACGAGCTTCCTGGGGCAGGTACTGGGGTAGATTCTATCGGCATTGCCCCAGGATAACCATCTCCTCGTGCTGAGGATCGAAGGATGACGATAGACACCAGCAAGACCATCGAGGTCCGAGGCTCGCGGCTGAAGCTCGTGCTGCTCGGCGCCCTCGGCATTGCCATGACGGCAGGATCCGCCTGGGTCGCCTGGGCCGGCCTCGCCAGTCCCGGTAGCTTCGCGCAACTTGCCGTCTGGGTCGGCGTGCCGTTATTCGGGCTCTGTACGGCCATTGCGTTCTGGCGGCTTGCAACCGCCGGAAGCGTCGTGCTGACCTTGTCGCCCGACGGCATTCGCGACACACGCGTGGCGGCCGAGATTATTCCCTGGACGGCGGTGCGCGGGATGGGCACCTGGGCGATGCAGGGACAGAAAATTCTCGTCCTCGACGTCGATCCGGAAGCCGAGCAGCGATTGACGCTGACGCGGATGGCCCGCTGGTCGCGGGGCGCCAACGCAAAGCTCGGCGCGGATGGTCTTTGCATCGCGGCAACGGGCCTGCAAATCGGCTACGACAAGCTGCTCGAGGCAGCGACAGCTTATGCCGAAGCCGCGCGCCCGCAATAATCTCGCCGGCCTTGAATCTGAGACCTTAACTCGACCCTAAGCCTGCTTCGCTAGCCTCTGGCTCCCAAGAGCATGTGCGGGGGTCAGCCGTGGAGCATCCGTTAAAACTCGTCTCGGATCGCAACAGTGCGATCGGGGGGATGGCCGTCGCGCTCGACGGCGTCCGCAAGGCCTTCGGGCCGAAGCTCGCGGTCTCCGGCATGTCGCTCAACGTGCGGCCGGGCGAGCTTTATGCGTTGCTCGGGCCCAACGGCGCCGGCAAGACGACGACGCTGCGGATGATCGCCGGCCTCATGAAACCGGATGCCGGTGCGATCCGCATCTTCGGCATCGATGCCCTCGCCGATCCGATCGAAGCCAAGCGCATCACCGCCTGGCTTCCCGACGAGCCGATGCTCTACGACAAGCTCACCCCCCTCGAGTATCTCGAATTCGTCGCCGGCCTCTGGGGCGTGCCGCCGGACATCGCGCAACCCCGCGCCATCGAGCTGCTGGATTGCCTCGAGCTCGGTCTCCATCGCGATCGCCGCTCGGAAGGCTTTTCGCGCGGCATGAAGCAGAAGTTGGCACTCGCCGGCGCGCTCATCCACGATCCCAAGCTCATCATGCTCGACGAGCCGCTGACCGGCATCGATGCGGGCGCGGCGCGGCAGGTCAAGGATCTCCTCAAGGCGCGCGTGGCGGCGGGCGCCACGATCATTCTGACCACGCATATCCTCGAGGTCGCCGAGCGCATGGCCGACCGCATCGGCATCGTCGATCGCGGCCGGCTCGCCGCCGAGGGCACGCTGGATGAGCTCAAATGGCTGGCCGGGCCCAACCAGAAAACGCTCGAGGACGTGTTCCTGTCGCTCACCCGGCCGGGCGCGCTCGTGTCCCGTCCCGCAAATGCCGACCCCGCCGCAGCAAGCGCTTTCGGCATTTGCGGGACATAAGGGACACGAGAATGAATAGGCCTTCTCGTGCGATTCAGGTTCGCAAATGCCGTTTGAGCCCACTGGGATTCAGGCCGGCATTTGCGAACCATCGCACGAGCGTCATGAGACTGGCGCCCGGCAGCTTTCCCTGGCTGATCCGCCACGAGATGCGGCTGGCCTGGCGCGAGGTCGCAAGCCTCGTGGCTTTCTCGCGTCCGCGGCTGATGATCCCGCTGGTGCTCCTGGGGCTCGTCGTCATTCACATCCTGGCGGTGCCGGTGGTCAGGGTGCTCGATCCTTATCTGCACGGCCGCGATGTCAGTGTATCTGCGCTTGCCGTGATCATCGGGGCGACCTTCACATGGATGATGGCGCAAGGTGTCTTCGGTCTGACGCGGACCCTCTACAACCGCACCGATCTCGATCTGCTGCTGGGGTCCCCGCTCGATGCCGCACGGATCGTCGCCGCGAAAGTCATGGCCATCGCGGTGGGCTCACTCGGCTCGGTCTCGCTGCTGCTGGTGCCGATCGCCAACATCGGCGCGATCACGGATGGCTGGCACTGGCTTGCCGTTTATCCCGTGCTGATCTCGCTCGCAATGCTGGCGACGGCGCTGGGATTGACGGTGGTGGTGACGCTGTTTTTCCTGATTGGCCCACGCCGGGCGCGGCTGTGGTCGCACTTCGCCGCCGCCGGCATCGCCGGCCTCTTCGTGCTCGGCGCCCAGATCGTCGCCATGCTGCCGGAGCACATCCGCGGCAGCATCACGTCGACGGTCGATGCCGCCATCTACAATCGCTCGGGCGTCTTCGGCGGTTTTCTCGGGTTCCTCGTCGGCGCGGTGCAGGCCGATGTGTTCGCACTCGTCATGCTGGTGTCGCTCGCCGTGCTGATTTTCGCGCTGGCCGTGGTCGGGCTCGGCGAGCGCTTTGCGGCGGCGAACCTGGCGGCTTCGGGTGTCGAGGCAGGTGGCGCACACCACGAGGCTCGTCCGCCGCGCGCGTTCCGCAGTGGCGTCGCCCGGACGCTCCGGATGAAGGAGTGGCGGCTGCTGCTGCGCGACCCGAGCTTCTTCGCCCAGCTCGCCATGCAGATCGTCTACACCATTCCGATCGCTGTCGTGCTGGTGCGCTCCGAGATGCTGTCGCTGGCGCTCTCGCTCGGGCCGACCATCGTCATGATCGCGGCACAGGTGTCGGGCGCCATCGCCTGGATCACGGTCTCGGGCGAGGATGCGCCGGAGCTTATCCAATCGGCGCCGGTCAGCCGGACATCGGTCGACACGGCCAAGCTCGGGGCGGTGACGCTTCCCGTTCTGGCGATCCTTGGCTTGCCGATCGCGGGGCTGGCGATCGTCGCTCCGCTCTCGGCCCTCGTCGTCCTGGCTTTCGCGGCAATGGCCGGCACTACGACCGCCCTCGTCAACTTCTGGCATCCGCTGCCCGGCAATCGCCGTGGCATGCTTCGCCGCCATTCCCAATCGAAGCTGATCGGGTTGATCGAGCACGGCCTCGCCATGCTCTGGGCCTTCGCGGTCGTCTTCGCGTTGATGGGATCGATGGTGGTCGCGGGCCCTCTGGCATTGATCCTCATCGTTCTGGGGCTCAGCCGCCGACTGGGCCCCAGACACCAGGGTCGGATCGCGGCCCAACCGCAACCGGTGGCCGTCCTTGCTGGCCAATCGGCATAAGCACAGGCGGTCCACCGCCTGTGGAAAACCGCGTTTGACCGTTGACGCCCATAGCGGCCCATTCTATCCCATGTAAGCCCAATCGCGAACGGCGCTCCCCCGGGATCGACCCGACGGCTTTGGGCCCCGGCTTGAGGGAGCCGGGCGAGGAAACACGGCCCGAGAGATCGGACCGGTCGGATCGTTTAGGCGTCGGGATCGGAGCGAAGGGCCTTTGGGGGATGGATCGCTTTGTCTCGACATTCACGAATAAGATCGACGCCAAGGGGCGGGTTTCTATCCCTGCGAGCTTTCGCGAGGTTCTGGCCCGCGACGGCTATGATGGGGGCATCTACTGCTACCCCTCGCTCGATGCTCCGGCCCTCGATGCTGGCGGCGAGAGACTGGCGAAAAAAATCGACGGCCTGCTCGAAGGTCTCGAGCCGTATTCGGACGAGCGGGACGAGCTCTCTGTCGCGCTCTACGGCGATGTGCAAATTCTCAAGATCGATCAGGATGGACGTATCGTGCTCCCCGATGATCTCAAAGTTCACGCCGGGATCGCTGCTCAGGTTACGTTTGTCGGCATGGGTCAGAAATTCCAGATCTGGGAGCCCGGGCGCTTCGAAGCCTATCGCCGCGCCGCGCGCGACAAGGTTCGCGATCACCGGCGTTTGCTCGGGACCGGCGGAGCCCAGGAATGAGCGCACGCCACACGCCCGTGCTGTTGTCCGAGGTGATCACGGCGCTGGCGCCGATCGAGGGCCGAGACTTCATTGATGGCACCTTCGGCGCCGGCGGTTACACGTCGGCGCTGCTCGATGCTGGAGCCGCGCGCGTCGTTGCCATCGACCGCGATCCGCACGCGATCTGCGGCGGGCTCGATCTGCTTGCCGCGAACCCCGGACGGCTGACGCTCCGCCAAGGCTGCTTCCGCGATCTCGAGCGCTACGCCGCCGAAGCCGGCCTCGACGGCGCCGACGGTGTGGTGCTCGACATCGGCGTCTCCTCCATGCAGATCAATGATCCCGAGCGCGGCTTCTCCTTCCAGTCCGACGGTCCGCTCGACATGCGCATGTCGGAAACGGGTGCCACGGCCGCCGATGTCGTCAACACGGCAAGCGAAGCCGATCTCGCCGACATCTTCTTTCATCTGGGCGAGGAACGCCGATCCCGCGCCATTGCCCGCGCCATCGCCGCCGACCGCGTGGCGAAGCCCTACACGCGCACCTTGGAACTCGCCGGCCTCATCGAGCGCATCATCGGCCGTGGCCGGGAGCCCGGCCGGCACCCGGCGACCCGCGCTTTCCAGGCGCTGCGCATCTTCGTCAACGACGAGCTCGGCGAGCTGGCGGAAGCGCTTGTCGCCGCCGAGCGGCTGCTCAATCCCGATGGCCGCCTCGCCGTCGTCACCTTTCATTCGCTTGAGGATCGCATCGTCAAGACGTTCCTCAAAGCGCGCGCCGGTCTCGAAGCGGCACCTTCCCGCCACGCCGTTCCCGTCGCCAGCGCCAGCCGGCCCCCGTCTTTCCGATTCGTTAACCATCGCCCTTTATCTCCGTCGGACGAGGAGATCGCGCGCAACCCGCGCGCGCGCTCCGCGCGGCTTCGGTGGGCCGTCCGGACGGCGGCACCGGCCTGGGGTGGGCCATTCAGGCCGCCGGGCACCGAGTATGGGGTGGCAAGGGCCTGAAGCCCGCGGGCCCCCCGGGAGTGAGGGGCATGCAACGCCTGAAGCAGCTCTTGGCTTCGCTCTCGATCCTCGCCGCGGTGGCATCCGCCGTGGGCCTCTATGCCATCAAGCTGGAGACCCGCGTCGTCGCCGCCGCGGTGGCTCGGCTCGAGGCTGCGATCGCGAAGCAGGAGGCCGAGATGGTGGTTCTCAAGGCCGAGCTCGCCAACCGCACGCGCCCCGATCGCATCGCCAAGCTCGCCCGCAAGCATCTCGGCATGAAGCCGCTGTCGCCGGGCCAGCTCGGTCAGCTCGACAAGCTGCCCTGGCGCGAAGGCGTGGTCGCCGAGGGGCGTCAAGCGACGACGTCGCCGTAGGGGTTGGACTATATTGGAAACGAGAAACCACACCGAGTTGAAATTCCTCCCCCTTCGATGGGGGAGGACCGCGCGCCTTGGGCTTAGACCCGTAGGGGCTAAGTCCTTAGGCGCGCCTAGGTGGGGGTGGCGTTTTGCGTCGAGGCGAGTGCTGAGCTTCAACACAACTGGCGTCCACCCCCACCTATGTGCGCC
>JANNSX010000430.1:0-17365 GCA_031403155.1 Hyphomicrobiaceae bacterium | reverse complement strand
CCTTCGGTCCATCCTTCGCTCTGAGCAAATCGACACCGGCGACGCCGAGGCCGATCACCTGGGCGGCCTTGATGGCCAGACGCCGCTCTTCGCGCGTGAGCTTGACGGACCTCGCCTGTCCGCCCTGATGCAGATTGGCTCGGAAATCGCCGTCGGCCGCCTGCCGCTGCATGGCCGCCACCACCTTGCCGCCGATGACGATGCAGCGCACGTCGGCGCCTGCCGCCTCCTCGATGAAATCCTGCACGAGAAAGTAGGCATCGAGATCGCGGAAGGCGGAGACGACGCTCTCGGCAGCCTTCCGGGTTTCCGCCAGCACGACGCCTTTGCCTTGCGTCGAGGCGAGCAGCTTCAAAACCAGCGGCACGCCACCGATGAGATCGATGATGTGGCGCGTATCCTTCGGCGAATGGGCGAAGGCGGTCGGGGGCGTCGGCACGCGATGGCGGGCGAGCGTCTGATGCGCCAGCAGCTTGTCGCGGGCGAGGCCGATGGCTTCGGCGCGCGCCAGGCAGTAGCAGCCGAGCATTTCGAACTGACGCACTACCGCCATGCCGTAGAAGGTCATCGAAGCGCCGATGCGCGGAATGACAGCGTCGTAGAGCGGCAGCGGCCGGCCGTCATAGTAGATCGAGGGAGTGTCCTCGGTGATGGCGATGTAGCAGCGGGCCGTGTCGATCATTTCCAGCGTATGGCCGCGCGCCTCGGCGGCGGCCTTGAGGCGAGAGGACGAATAGTTGCCGGGCTCCCGCGTCAACAAGCAAATGCGCAGCGCCCGGTTGAGCTTGGGCGGTGGGATTTCGTCGTAGGGCGCATACGACAGAACCTGTTGCTGAAACGAGAGGCTCGGCCTCACCGACATATCCTCGCCGATGGCCTGGCGGCCGATCAGCATGCGGTAGCTCATGGCCTCGCGGTTGGTGAGCGAGACCTCGATCGGCCATTGCCGGCCGCCGATGTCGAGCGTAGTGGCGATGACGTAGCGGAACTCGGCTTCGCCGTTGGAGCTCGTGACCTCGCGACGGTCGACGACGGCGGCCGAGCAGAAGACGGCGATGTCGCTCTTCTCCGGGACAGGATGGATGCCGAAGCGGACCATCGGCCGGCTCGCCGGACCGAAGGGTTCGATGGCGAAGGCGTGCAGCGCCGAAGTGCGCGCGCCAGTATCGACCTTAGCCTTGAGCGCGGGCAACCCGAGGTCGGGCAACGCCACCCATTCCTCCCAGCCGAGCACGAAGGGACCGGACAAGGCTTGCTCCTCTGTGGATCCACCTGGCGGCAGGATCGGGAGATGCGGAGATTCGAATAAGTCGCGCGCCGCTCCGATAGCACGGTCATCGTGAAAACGCGCGTGTCGCAACGGCCACATTCTGGGAAACGCACCACAACACCATACGTTCGACATGTCGTGGTCCCGCCTAGGCCATCGAAGAGCCCCGCCGATATCCCGGCGGCAGCACAATTGAATTCCGCCTTTCGCCACTTTCCCGAGGCGTCATCGGCAGGTGTCAGTCTGTGGGTCCCGCATCGTGAGCACCATCTCTCAGGCAAGCCATGCCCAAGCCGCCGCCGGCCAGCGCCTCGCCCCGGCCCGCAACACCATGCGCTTCCGTCCGCCTTACCGGCAGGCGATCCGGCGGCTGACCCAGGGCGAGCCGCGCCTGGAAGACCTGGTGGCGAGCTTTCCGGCCCTCCTGTTCGCCGTCGCGACCGGCTATGGCAAGATCGAGGCGCGCGAGGCGGCCCTCGACCTCATCGACCAGGGGGCCAACCTGAAGCTCGCCGCGCGGACGCTCGGCCTTCCCTGGTGGACACGAGCGCTGCCGCCGGAGGCCTTCGCCGAGCCACTGCACTCGCTGTTTGACGGCCCGGACGTCCAGCGCCGCATCACCAACCACATACCCGCCGATACGGTGTTCGTGCACGTATGGCTGCGCGCGGTGCTGCTTGCCAATGCCATCGCCGGCGAAAGTTTCGCGCTTTGGCTCGCCTCGCGCCTTAGAATCCGGCCGCGCACCGGCGATCGCTTGGTGCCGCTCGCGGCCTGGGCCTGGTATTCGGCCCATCTGGAGACGGCGGGCCATGCGCTCGTACGCTGCCCCTTCGAGCCCGCCATGAGCCTGAAGGCGGCCATCGAGGAGGCGGATGCCTGGCGCAAGCGCATCGACCTTGCCGCAGCCCTCGGTCCCGGCATTGCCGACCCCTGGTACGCCGAGAGCGAGCATGGCGGGCTCCGCTTCGTGCCGCTGGCCAGCATCGAGGCGTTCATCGACGAAGCCTGCCGCATGGATAACTGCCTCGACCAGTTCGCCCCGAAGATGATCCGGCAGGCGACGCGGGTGTTCTCGATTCGCCGGGACGGCAAACCGATTGCCAATATCGAGATCGCCCCGCACGAGGACGATGCCGGCATGCCGGTCATCGAGCAGCTCAGAGGCCCGGCCAATCGCCGGGTCGGCGCCGAGATCTGGCAGGCGGCCTATGGCTGGCTGTCCAAGCAGCCTCCCCGGTCGCTGGCGGCGACCCCTGTCACGGCCCGCCGGTTCCAGCAGCTCCGTCGCGACATCTGGCGGCCGCTGGCGACGGCGCTGCCGGAGGGGCCGGCGGCCTTGGCGCTCAGGGATTATCTCAAGACCCACGACCTCGGCGACATCGTGCGCTGAACTACGCCAAACTCAGTGCGTGCCGTTGCGGCCGTTCGCCGGGCCGCCGCCCTCGTTACGGCGTGGCACGATGCCCTTCATGTCGGTGCGCCACCATTGCCAGACGGCCATGGGATCCGTCTTGTCTGCGACAGGGCGCGAAGCTTGCGGCTCGCTGATCGAAGCCGGCTTCGCCTCGACAGGCACGAGGTTTGCCCAGGCGGCGATCATGCGCTGACCGGTGCTCAGCCAATCCGACCAGTAAGTTTGCATGAACTCGGTCTGGGCGCGGACCACATCTGGAAGCGAACGGGAGGCCGACAAGGTCGCCGGCAGCTCGAGACAGGCGCGGGCGCTGCGGCTCACAAATTGCGCGGCTTCCGCCTGGCTCTGGCAGATACCACCGAGCATCGCCTGGGCGGCCTGTGGCATCTGCTCCATCGCCTTGGCCTTATTTGGCATCTCGACTTTCTTCTCGTCGACGCGGGTCATGGATACAACTTTCGCGGTCTTGGCCGGCGTTTACCGGCGTTGGGGGGAGGATGACAGCTTAGCAACAGTGCGGGTGCAGGCAAAGCGGAATGCATGCGATTGCGAGACGGAGCCTCGAGCGTGCCGCGACCCCGCATGCAGATGATTTATGTGTAATCGGGAATATTTGTGTTTCTCATTTCAACTGGTACGTGTATATACTCAGCTATCGTCGGCACGAGTATTTCCTACGTTTGGTGTGCGTATCGTGTTGCGTCTGGTGGGCCGCGTCTTTGGGGTGGGACGCACCCTTGCCGTTCTGGCAGGGGTATTTGTGCTGGCGTTTCCGAGCCTTGCACAAGCAGATGGCGAGTTCGCCGAAGTCTGGTCGGGCGTCCAAGCCACCGAGAACAGCTGGTACGCTTATTCGGGCGTCATCTATGCCTTCGGTGGCGACATCTTCGCCGATGGCTGGCGGCTTCGTACAACCGGCGGCGGCGGCAACTACACCTATCAAGGGCGATTACCGCTACAGCCGCTCGACAGCCCGGACGTGCTCTTCTCAGGCAATTCGGCGGCAGCTGATATTGCCATTGGCTATCAGCAGCGCTTCGGGCCAGTGATCGCCAAGGCCTTTCTCGGCGCGAGCTATCAGGATCACCGGATCGAGCCCAATGACGTCTTCAACTCTGTCTCGGGTATTGCGTATGGGGCGATCGCCGCGGTCGACCTCTGGGCAGACCTCAACGACAGCAGCTGGGCCTCGCTCGGCGCGTCCTACGACACGGCATACTCGAGCTATTCCGCCTATGCCTCGGCCGGCTACCGGCTGCTCCCGGAACTGTCGATCGGCGTCGAGGCCGGCGCCTTCGGCAACGAGACGCTTGATGCCGGCCGGCTCGGCGCGCTCCTCAAATGGGATACGGCCTATGGCGAGCTGACGGCGGCGGGTGGCGTCTCAGGTGACTACGAAGACCCCTCTACCCCCTACGGTCGCGTGAGCTGGCTCGTTCGTTTCTAGGGTGTTTCCGTTTTTCGTTGAATCACTTCAACACCCTAATTCCTTGGTTTGTCGTGCTTCTTTTCGGAAAACCGCTTCGCACTTTTCCGGAAGCACTCTAAGGCGCAGCCAAAGCAGGCCGGAGCACGCGGTTACTGCCGCCGCCAACCCTGCAGTCCACGGACCTCCCAAGGCGTCGCGCAGCAGCGGCCAGCCGGGTCCGAGGGCGAGAAAGACCCAGAGCACGCCGCCCGTCCAAACGATGGGACGATTGAGTGGCGCCTGCGGCAGCGTCGATTGCATCCGGGCGCGGGCAGCGCTTTGCGGCGCGAGGGCAGGTCCGCTGAACATCACGGCAACAGCGAGATTGACGATGAGGCCCACCAATGCGGCCGACGGGCCATCGAAGGCGCCCGACCCCGTGGCTACCAGCGACACCGGCCCGCCGATGGCAACACCCATCAGGACCGCCGGGCCGCGCAGCCATGGCAGGGCAATTACGGCGAGGAGAGACGGCAGAATCTGCGCCGGCATCAGCGCTGCGGCGGTCGAAAGTCCCGCGATGTGATCGAGCGGCGGCACGAGCGCGAGCAGCAGGCCAGCACCGAGCACGAACACGCAATCGGCGGCGTCGAGACCGGCGAGCCAGGGTCGAGGAAGCGCGAGGGCCGCGATTCCGGCCGCAATCCCCAACCCCGACAGTGGTCCAAGCCCCGATGGGCTCGGCCAATTCGAGACAGCCGCTTTGCCGGCAATCCCGCCTGGGGGAAACCCGTTCAGCGCCGATGCGCCGCCGAGCAATACCAGCGCGACGGCGCCGGCTAGCGCAATGAGCCAGCAGCATGTGTAGGCCACCCGCATGGCCGCCTCGTCGAGCACGAGGGCGGCGACACGGCCGATGTTGGGCTCTGCCAAACGGCGCGATAGAGCCCCAAGCGGCGGGACGGCGATGGCACGCGCGACTGGTGCTGCGAAGATCGGGAGGAGAATGCACGGGACATCGTCCGGGCTGGCCGCGAGCAGTGCGATCAAACCGAGCAGCGCGACGCACAGGGCGATCGCCCAGGTCGTGTCGTTCCCCTCAGGGCGCGCAGGTGCAGGACTCGCCATGGGCTTTGTTGATGGAGGAGATCGAGCCGAAGATGGTATCGCCGACACGGGCGTAGCGCTCGGCCGCTGCCTCCAGATAGGCGGCCGCCTCGAGCGCCGTCAGAACATCGGCAATCGCGCGCTGCTCGGCCTCGGGCCGGCCGGTGGCGGTCGCGAGGCTGTCGCGCAGCAGTCTGAGTTTCGCGAAGCTCAGCGGCTCGGCGGCAACCACCGAACTCAGCGGCTCGGACAGCAGCATGCGGCTCGCCTCGCCGATCAGCTGGGCGCTGCCACCAATGTCCGCGACAGGCGCCGCTTGGGCTGCGGAGACGAGCGAAATGGATGCGGTTTCTGCCGGTTCCTCAAGCGGCTTGCCGATGAGAAACTCAAGCGCAGCCAGACGGGTGCGGGCGATCTGGCGCGCCTCGATGAGGGCCTCGTCGGAAGCGGTGAGCTCCTTTCTCAAGGACACGGCGTTGTCGACGAAATAGCTCGTCATGACGTCGGTGCCGGCGCAGAGCGCTGGATGCGGCTCCTGCTGCATATAGTTTTTCATGTCGGTCACGATGCGCTTCGAGATCCACTCGAGCTTGCCCGACTTGCCGAAATAGCTGGCTGCCGCGCGGCTTGCGATGAACACACCCGCCCGCTTGTTGATCGCCTGGGCCCGCGCTTCATCCACCAACGGCATCTTGGGGCCCGACGGCAGGCTTGCAACTTCCACCAGCTCCCATTTCTTGCAGAGCCGGTCGTGCTTTTTCGTCGAGAAGCTCACGGTCTCGATCGCCCACCGGCATTCGCGCCTGGGCGGCGCCACGACGGCGAGCTGAGGCTCGAGCTCGGCCTTATTCAGCTTGCGCGGCGGAAACAGCCAGTCTCCGGGCAGGCTATCGTCCTCGAGAGCGGCGGCTTTGACGGCGGTGTCCAGGCCCGATTGACGCTCGGCGTAGAGACGTCCCAAGGCCTGGTGATAGGCCGTTGAGCAGTCGGCCAGCGGGAATTCGAGAATGGCCTCTGAGACCTTGGCATCCTTCGCATCGGTGCTGAGCGCAATATGGAGCTGGCTGACGAGCGACTGCGCGGCGCCAGGGGCTGTTGCCGGTTCAAGCAACTGCAGTTCCATCGCAAACGATTGGCCGCTCCCCGTGAGCGGCACCGTCAGCACCGTCTGAGCCTCCTTCGTCCTGGCGGAGACGCCCTTGACCTCGGCGGTTTTGACCCCTGTGGCATCGCCATACAGCCTGATGCTCGCGGCCTTGGCGCGCGCGCCTTTGCGCCGGCCGACTGTCACCGACAGGAAAACGCTTTGCCCGGCGCGATAGGTTTCGGCGGGGGTCAGCGGCTTAATCAGGATCTGAACGCCGTCGGCGACGATAAGACGGTCATCCGGGCCTGGCTTGAAGGCAGGAGCCTCGGACTCCTCGGCCTCCCGAGGGGCGCGGGTCTTGCGCTTGCGTTTCTTGGCGACTTCGACAACGAGATCGGAAGGCTGGGCGAATAGCCCGGCCGGCGCGCCGGCGGCAAACGGCGACGCCAGCGCTCGCTGGCTGGAACCCCAGACCGCAAGCCCCGCGCACATCAACATCGCCGGCAACAACCAACCCAGCGCCGCAACGCGACCGCACATTCCCACACTCACTCATACATCGGTCCGTGGAGCCCAGTCCCCAAGCGGATCCTCGGGAGGAACTTGCCTGCATTGACTGTGCACGGCAAGTCTCTGTTTGCCAGAGGCAAATTTCGCGGCCGACTGTGGCGCTCGTGCGCTGCGGTCCAGGTGTGGCATTCGCCTAGTGGCCCGTCGCGCCAAAATCGCATGCTCGCCGGGCGTCCGTCCGATTTTGGCGCGACATGAGGGCCATTAGCAATACCATGAGCTTCGAGTGCTTCCGGAAAAGTGCGAAGCGGTTTTCCGAAAAGAAGCACGACAAACCAAGGAATTAGGGTGTTGAAGTGATTCAACGAAAAACGCAAACACCCTAGTGTGGCGTTCAACGCGCCGTAGTTGACACGGACCGTGCAGCGCGACTGGTCAACTATGGCGCGACGCCACACGAGCCAGATCGGCAGCCTCAGAGCTTGCGCGCCTCAGCGCCCGTCGGTGGTGCGGCCTTCGGCAGGGGCGGCTCACCCTTGATCCAGGCTTCGAGGCTCTGTTTCAACGGCGCCTCATAGTGTTGCCAGAACAGCTCGTTGAAACGCATAGCGCTCGTCATGTTGGCTTCAGCCGTCGGCAGGAACGGGGCGAGATCGATGCCGAGCGTTGGATGCCGGCCGACCATTCCGACGGCTGACATTCGCACCGGGCCGTAGGGATACCAGCGCGCGAAGGCGGCCAAGCGGTCGGCCCGGGTCGCGAAGGATACGAAGTCGAGCGCTTCCGCCTTGGCTCGGGAGCGATTGGAGACGACCCAGACACTCAAATCATAAATCTGGCCGTCCCAGATCATCCGGTAGGGCTTGAGCTCGCTGGCGATCGCATAGAAGGCCCGGCCGCTGAAGGCGGTCGCCATGCCAACCTCACCGCGTCCAAGCAACTTAACGGCAGCTTCCGGCTTGTCCGCCCAAACGATAAGCTTGCGGATGCCATCGAGCTTCTTGAACGCGCGCTTCACGCCTTCGCGTGTCGAAAGCTCTCCATACACCCGCCCGGGCGGCACGCCGTCGGCCAGCAGCGCCATTTCGAGCAGATAGCGGGGCGAGCGGGCGAAGGCACGCTTCTGCTTGAAGCGCCGGCCGTCGAACACGTCGGCCAGCGTTTCCGGCACGCCCTTGCGGAATGCCCTTGGATCGACAAGCACCAGCGAAGACCAGGCGAGGCTGCCGATGCCGCAGCGGCCGATGCTGCCGGGAATGAACTCCTCGGCTCTCGGCTGAAACTGATCGAGCAGGGCGAGCTCGCCTGCACTGCAGGCGCGCCGGGCGACTGCGGCCGAGACGTCAGCGACATCCCAGTCGCTGGCCGGCGGTGGCAGGCTCGTGCCGCTCACTGCGGCGATGGATTCGATCTCGATCTTCCCGCTGTCGCGAAACGGGTCCAATACCGCTTTGCGGAGGGCTTGTCCGTAGGCGCCGCCCCAACCGGCAACGATGAGCTTCGTCACGGGCGGCTCGGCCGGCTCTGGCGCTGTCGTCGTTGCGGTTTCCGAAGGATCGGCCTCGTCCGCGAAGGATGATGCCCCGCCCGCCGGAGGGGCCTTGGGCGCATGCGACAAGGTCCGGCCCTGGGACTCGGCTGGCGGCAGCTCGACGGCAGAAGCGGCGACCGGAGGTTGGAGCGAGCTCCCAATGGCGGAAGGCTTCGTCTCGATCGTCAGGGCAAGCTCGACCCCATCGGGCTGCGCCGGATCACCCGCCAAGGCTGGTTCGGCTGCTACCACGATCAATGCGAGAATGCCGGGAAAGAAAAGCCTCATGTCAGCGCGTTCCACTCTCGTCCATCTGCAAATCGGATTTGCAGGACTTTGCACATCCGACCCTCGGCCGGCAAGCGTTCGGACCCCAGTCGGGCGAGGTCGCGAACAGGTTGCTGGTGCTTCGCCGTCACCGGGAGCTGAGCAAACGGGCGTCGGCGGTGACCGGTGTCGCGTTCTCGTCTTTCGACGCTTCGACGCCGGCGCCATAGCGTATTCCATTGACATCGAAGGCAAGGCTCTGCCGGGTCATGATGCCGTTCTCGATCGCAATCTGCCAATCGAGCCCGTCGACGGCCTGCTCTCCAGCTCGAAGCTCGCCCTCTCTGCCCATCGCCGCCAGCGCCGCGCGCTGGAGCCCGCCGCGCATCAAGGCGCGCTCGGTGGCGCGAACCGCAATCTCGCCGGAGAAACGTTCCCGGGCCTCCCGCCAGCTGCGACCGGCGGCCGTGAGCGCCATCGCCACATGTCCGTTGCCGTCGAGCGGCGCTTCCAGGCCCAGCGCCGTCAGCAGTGTCCGCAGATCGACATTGTCGAGCTTCAGCGCCAGCTCGGCCGTGGGATCGCCCAAGCGCGGCCGGAGATCGAGCTGGCCACTGGCGCCACCTCCATAAATGTCGAGCCCGGCCAGCTGAACCGTGAGGCCCTTGTCGCGCCAGGTCGCCGAGATCGCGCCATGGCCGGTGGCAAGCTCACCCACGCGGATGGTATCGGCGGAGAGGCGAAGATCGATATCGATTGCCTCGAGGAGCTTGGCGGTCGAGCCGGCCGGCTTGCGCGCCAAGGCCTCGGCAGGCTCGGCGAAACCGGATCGCAGCCATTGCTCGGCCTCTCCTAGGTCCAATCGAGCAAAGGCCAACGTCGCATCGATGAGCGGGCGGCCGGACGTTACTTGCAGGCGTACGCTGCCCTCTCCCCGGTTGCCGCCGATCGCGACTCGCGCCTCCTCGAGGCTGACGAGGCCCGCCTCCGCCGAGAGCGCACCTTCGGCCTGGATCGGTCCGGCGATACCGTCGAGCGAGAGGCCGAGCCAGGCCGCGATATCAACGGCATCGTCGGCCGCGACACGGAACGAGCCGGCCTCCAGCACGGTGCCGTTGGCGGCCAGGACGCCGGTGAGTCCGACGTGCAGCCCCTTGCTGGTGAGGGTCAGTCGCAAGCTGTGCCGGTGAGCGCCGGAGACCGAAGGACCGGCCTCGATCGCAAACGCAACTTTGCGCCCGGCGAGCGTGGCGGTTGCGTTGGGGATCCGGACCGCTCCGCCGGGCCCCAGTTCGATCCGGGCCTCGACAGATTCGAAACGCAGCTCGCCGCCTGCCACCAACGGCCAACGCACAAGTCCATTGGAGATCACCACGATCGAAGAGCCGCCGGACGGCAAGCCCTCGACGATCGCCGCCGTCTCGTGGGCCGATCCGCCGATGACGATCTCGGGCGATTTGAGGCGAAGCGGTGCTGGTGCGCTCTTAGCCGAGACCCAGCTCCCGATGAGTTCCGCAATCGAGCGTGGGCCGACGATCTCTCCCTTCAAGACGATGATCGATGGCGCGTCGTGAACCCGGACAGGCGAAGTGATGGGGATGGGTGTCGCCGTCAGTACGAGGTCCTGGAGCGGCGGCGGCGCGGCTTGCCAGACCCGTTGGAATTGCAGGCTCGCGCCCGCGAGGATCACGACCGCGATAGCGGCGATCGGCCCGAGCACGCGGCCGGGCCAGAAGCGAAGAATGTCACGCAACAAACGCACGTCGTACACCAGCCAGGGCTGCACCAAACGCAGATCCTTGCCGTGATCGTTCCCTCGACCCGGCCCCCGCCGGTAGATCAGGCCGCGCCGTCCTTGCGAACGGTCCCTCGCTGGCCTTGCGACTAGCCTTAGCCCGCCCCTGCGGTTAAGACAACGATCCAATTATTCCATGTCGGCTGACATTTTGATGACCGGACCTCAGAAGATGACGACCCCACTCTGGCAACCGGATGCGACGCGAATTAGACAAAGTCATATCTCGGCTTTCGCGCGCCGGTTAGGCGAGACGCTGGGCCGGCCGATCGAGGG
Organism: Hyphomicrobiaceae bacterium; assembly: GCA_031403155.1. Lineage (GTDB taxonomy): Bacteria > Pseudomonadota > Alphaproteobacteria > Rhizobiales > Hyphomicrobiaceae > JANNSX01. The sequence continues at coordinate 6,697 of JANNSX010000430.1, read as the reverse complement.
CTACGACGGCATCCACGGCTACTCTCTGGACGATCCGGCGGCATTCTGGTCGGCACTGTGGGATTATGCCGGCGTGCGCGGAGAGAAAGGTGCCTCGCCCTTCCTCATCGATGCGGAAAGAATGCCGGGCGCGAGATTTTTCCCGGGCGCCCGCCTCAACTACGCGGAAAACCTTCTCGTCAAAACCGGCGATGCCACGGCACTCGTTTTCTGGGGCGAGGACAAGGTCCGCCGGAGGGTTTCGTGGCGCGAGCTCAATACCGCGACCGCCGGATTTCAAGCGCTCTATCGCCAAGCCGGGGTCGTTGCGGGCGACCGCGTCGCCGCCATCATGCCCAACATGCCGGAAGCCATCGCGGGCATGCTGGGCGCGGCGGCGACGGGCGCCATCTGGTCGTCCTGCTCGCCCGATTTCGGCGCCTCCGGCGTGCTCGACCGCTTCGGCCAGATCGAGCCCAAGGTGCTCGTCGCGGTCGATGGTTACCACTACAACGGCAAGCCGCACCGGTTGTTGGATAAGCTCACGGAGATCGTCGCCAGGCTGCCCTCGCTCGAGCGGGTGATCATCGTCCCCTATCTCGGCGAAGCCGACGCGGTCGCCGCCGCCCTGCCGAAGGCCGTCGCATGGCGACAGCCGGAAGCGGCCGCAAGGCCCGACTTCGCGCGGCTCCCTTTCGATCACCCGCTCTACATTCTTTATTCCTCCGGCACGACTGGCATTCCCAAATGCATCGTGCACACGGCCGGCGGCATCCTGATGAAGCATCTGTCGGAGCATCTGCTCTCGACCGATATGCACGCCGAGGATCGCCTGTTCTATTTTTCGACCTGCGGCTGGATGATGTGGAACTGGCTCGTCTCGGGACTGGCGGCCGGCGCGACGCTGCTGCTCTACGACGGCTCGCCCTTCCATCCCGACGGCAACGTGCTCTTCGACTACGCCGATGCCGAGGGCATGACGGTTTTCGGCACCTCCGCCAAATACATCGATGCCGCCAGGAAAGCGGGGTTGCGCCCCAAGGACACGCATAGGCTCACGACTCTGCGCGCGCTTTGCTCGACCGGCTCTCCGCTCGTCGCAGAGAGCTTCGATTACGTCTACGACGCCATCAAGGACGATATTCACCTGGCCTCTATCTCCGGCGGCACCGACATCTGCGGCTGCTTCGTCGCGGGCGTGCCGACGAACCCGGTCTGGCGCGGCGAAATCCAGGGGCCGGTGCCAGGCATGGCCGTCGAAGTGTGGGACGAGGCGGGCAAGAAACTCGAAACCGGCAAGGGCGAGCTCGTCTGCGTGAAGCCCTTCCCCTCGATGCCGCTCAAATTCTGGAACGATCCCGACGGCACGAAATATCACAAAGCCTATTTCGCGCGCTTTCCCGGCGTCTGGCATCACGGCGACTACGCGGCCATGACCGAGCACGGCGGCATGATCATCTACGGCCGCTCGGATGCGACGCTCAACCCGGGCGGAGTCCGGATCGGCACCGCGGAAATCTATCGCCAGGTCGAGAGCCTGCCTGAAATTCAGGAGGCGATCGTCGTCGGCCAGGATTTCGACAACGATGTTCGCGTCGTGCTCTTCGTCGTGCTGAAGAATGGCTGCGTACTCGACCAGGCGCTCGAGGATAAGATCAAGTCCCGCATCCGCTCCGGCACGACGCCGCGCCATGTCCCGGCCCGCATCGTCGCCGTCCGCGATATCCCACGCACGAAGTCCGGCAAGATCACGGAACTCGCCGTCCGCGACGTCATCCACGGGCGCGAGGTCAAGAACAGGGAGGCGCTCGCCAATCCGGAAGCGCTCGATCTCTACAAGGATCTGGCCGAACTCAGGAGCTGAGCCTCAGTCGAGGCCGAGCAGGCCGCCGAGGATACCGCGGCCAATGCCGAGGCCGCCAGGCCCCGACTCCCAACGATCGAAGTAATAGACCCGGACCGTGTAGGTGCAGGAGCCGTAGATGCACCGCTCCCAGCCGTGCTCGGGCACGTAGACCTCTTCATCGCCCCGGTCGTCGTAGCGCACCGGCACGGTGATGGGCTCGGAGCCGCCGATGGCCGTTACCGAGAGGAGGCGATGGGCACCGTCGGGGAGGGAGCTGGCTGAGGCCGCGGGGGTCATCAAGGCAAAGCCCAAGGCGAGGGCCGCAAGTCGCAGAGCAGCAATCATCGCGTTCGTCTCCAGATCCCTCCGCACTTGCCGGCGACTCTACCGCAGCGAGCGGCTCTCAGGAAGCGGCAACGCCAAAAACCTAGTGTGGCGTCGCGCCATAGTTGACCAGTATCGCTGCACGGTCCTAGTCAACTATGGCGCGATGAACGCCACACGAAGCTCATGATATTGCTAGTGGCCCTCAATGTCGCGCCAAAATCGGACGGACGCCCGGCGAGCATGCGATTTTGGCGCGACGGGCCACTAGACGGCACCAAGGCGCTGTGGCCGGGCGTCTACAGCGAAACCGAATTCGCACACTGCGGCCTGCTGGCCACATCCACAATCCGGACCTGCCGGTTATTGTGCCCGCATTCAGATTCGGCGGGCGAAAACTCCTGGGAGAGCAAGAATGCTGGTACGGTTGGCTGCGGTAATCTTGGCGATCGGTGCGGGCGTGCTCAGCTGGAGTTCGGCCGTGCAGGCTCAGCAGACCTTGCACGCTGAGCAGCGGGTCGGCAAATGGAGTTGCATGGTCGACCATTATCACTTCGGCTCGAGCAAGGGGCAGACTTCGAAGAAGTCCGCCGAGGCCGACGCGGTTGCCTCCTGGTCCAACTTCGTCGATTTCGAGTATGGCGGCGCCTATACGAGCTGGAAGGCTTCCCAGGGCAAGACGATGGACTGCGCCAAGGATGGCAGCGGCTTGTGGGGCTGCACGGTTTCCTCGCGGCCCTGCCGGCGACTGCGCAAGTAATACCAAACTACTGTTCGCCCCAACGTTGAATCATGCTTCAGTGCGGCGCGGGTTTCTGCGCGGGTGAATGCATGAGCTGGCGCGACAAGGTCTACATCTATTGCGAACGCGGGCTCGACCCGGCCTTCTGGGCCGAGCCGCTCAATGCGCTGAGCAATGGGGCGTTCATCGTCGCGGCGCTCCTCGCGTTCCATCATCTGAGAACGCGGACCGACATCGATCGTGGCAAGGATGTCTGGTTTCTGACCGCGGTCGTTTCCATCATCGGTGCCGGCAGCTTTCTGTTCCATACTTTCGCGGAAAGCTGGGCCGAGCTTGCTGATGTCCTGCCGATCACCGTCTTCATCGTGACCTTTCTGGCCGTGGCATTGCGCACGCTCGCTGGCGCGCCCTGGATCGCCGTCGGCGTGCTGCTCGTCGCCTTCCTCGGCCTTTCGCAATGGATCGGTGGCGTGCGTTGCGGCGATGGCCCCTGCCTCAACGGCTCGATCGCCTACATGCCGGCCTTCCTGGCGCTTGGCAGCTTCGCGCCGCTGATGAGTCTCAAGACGCACCCATCCGCCAAATGGCTCTGGGCCGGCCTCGCCATATTCGCCGTATCGCTGACCTTCCGGACCATCGACATGCCCTATTGCCCGGCGCTGACCGCCAGCGGCCGCGCCATCGGTACGCATTTCCTCTGGCACATCCTCAACGGCACGCTGCTCTATCTGCTGCTCCGCGCCCTGATGGCCCGGCCGCCGCAGACTTGACCTGCCTTGGCCGCAGGCTCTACGGCCATGCTATGCAATCTCCGGCGCGGACGTGGTGGAACCGGTAGACACACAGGACTTAAAATCCTGAGATGGCAACGTCGTGCGGGTTCAAGTCCCGCCGTCCGCACCAGCATTGTTCGCCCGGCCGGTGCCTGCCGTTGCCGTGCCTGCCTCCCACACGGTCCGAGCGCTTCAGTCGCCATTTGGCGTCCGATGATAAGTGCCGCCTGCGGAGTAATCTCATCGGACCATTATCATTATGGCTTACCTCCAGGTGCTAGAGTGCTTCCGGAAAAAGCTTGTTCCGGCGAAGGCCGGGATCGCAAGCGGTTTTCCGATAAGAAGCACGACAAACCAAGGAATTAGGGTGTTGAAGTGATCGAACGAAAAACGGCAACACCCTAAACGTATGCTCAGTCAATGCTCTTGACAGAGGTTGCTCAAATCGCTAAACGTATGCTCAGTCAATTCGACGAAGACTGAACAGGGAGCTCCGCCGTGCGAGCTACCGGCAGCAATCAGCGAGCAAGCGTGAGGGCGGGCCGCCGCGGTGGCGCTGCCGTGCCTGTCGACACGCGCCCGCGCGCTCCTTCCCGCCACGACCTGCCGCAGGCCGAACGGCGGAGGCAGATCATCGATGCCGCCATGCGCGTCATTGCCGAGGCAGGCCTCTCTCTCACGACCATGGAAAAGGTGGCGCGCCAGGCGGGCGTGTCGCCCGGCACGGTCACCTTCCATTTCCGCTCGAAGGACGAACTGCTGCTCGCCGCGCTGGATGCCGTGTCGCAGGAGTTCGAGGAGGCACGGCGTGCGGCGATCGCCTCGGCCGGCGGCGATGCTGCGAAGGCGCTCGACGCCGTCATTCTCGCGCTGTTCGACGAGACCATCGCCGCGCCCGAGAAGGTCGCCGTCTGGTACGCCTTCTGGGGCGAGGCGCCGGCCCGGCGTGTTTACATGGGGCGCGTGGGGAATCGCGACCGGACCTATCTCGAGGAGATCGAGCAGCTTTTTGCGAAGCTCGCGAAGACCCACACGGGCATTGCGCCCCAACTCGCCGCCCGCACCTTCGCCGGCCTCCTCGAATGGCTCTGGCAGGAGCTGCTCGTCGAGGGGCGGAACTTTGATCGGCGCGAAGCCATTCGCATGGCGCGGGCACATCTGGCGAGTTTCCTCGAACGAAGTCCCGCACGATCCTGAGCGCCGCCGCGACTTTGGCCGCCGGCCTCATTGCCGAGACCTTTGCATCATCGAGATTGCGAGTACCCGACATGAGCACCCATTCCTATGCAACGGCCTATGACGGCCCCGGCGAGATGACGGGGCTGCCGGCCTGGACCTACCAGAGCCCGGCGCTGACCGTGCTCGAATACGAGCGCGTGATCCTGCCCTCCTGGCAGTTCGCTTGCCATGTCAATCAGGTGAAGACGCCCGGCAGCTATGCCACGCTCGACATGCTGCGGGATTCGATCGCCGTTGTCCGCGGCGATGACGGCCAACTGCGCGCCTTCAAGAATGTCTGCCGCCATCGCGGCGCGCGGCTGCTCGATGGTTCGGGCACCTGCAAGGGCGTCATGGTCTGCCCCTATCACGGCTGGAGCTACAAGCTCGACGGCTCGCTGCGCGCGACGCCCGCAAGGAAGACGTTTCCGGGCCTCGATCTCGGCAAGCACGGTCTCGAGCCGGTCGAGCTCGAGGTGCTGGCGGGCCTCGTCTTCGTGCGCGTCGTATCCGGCGGCCCGAGCCTGGCTGAAATCTGGGGCGAGGAGGCGAAGCTCATCGCGCCCTATCGCCTCGAGGAATTGGAGCCCGCGGCGAACGCAATTCACACGGAGGTGTGGAACTGCAACTGGAAGGTCGCCGTCGACAACAATCTGGAGAACTACCATATCCCCATCGGGCATCCGGGCTATCACCGCATGCTCGACAACGATCTCCAGGGCTTCATGAATGCCCATGGTGTCGCCGGCAGCGCGAGCCGGCACAAGGCGCAGTCGGACAACTGGAGCGAAGATCGCTATCTGAGGCTTGCCCCCGTCGCGCTCGACCGCCTGGCGGAAGCGACGCGGCGCACCTGGATGTTCTTCACCTTGCCGCCCAACATCGGTATCGACATCTATCCCGACAGCGCCGACGTGTTCCAGATCCTGCCGCGGACGGCGACGACCTGCTTCGTGCGCTATCCCGTCTTCAAGCCGCGCGACGACCGGCGCGAAGCCCGCGTGCTGCGCTATCTCAACACCCGCATCAACCGGCAGGTGACGCGCGAGGACAAGGAGCTGACCGAGCGCGTGCAGGCGGGGCTGTCCTCGCACGGCTACCGGCCGGGGCCGCTATCGACGCTGGAAGTCGCGATCAGAGATTTTCATGACCGGATCCGCGCGGTCATTCCGGAGGTCGACCTGCCCGAGCCGCCGCCGCATCTCGATGCGCTGAGCCCGGTGACCCTGGCGGCGGCCGAGTAAGATAGCAAGGACAGACGGCGGCGCTGGCTCTATGCTTGCGCCATGCAACTCCGCCACTATCGTCCCGGCGACGCGCCAGCGCTTGCCGGGATCTTTCGCCGCTCGGTCACTGAGCTCGGGCCCCGTCACTATGCGCCCGAGCAGGTGATGGCCTGGGCTGCCGATGCTCCCGATGCCGAGGACATGCTGAGGCGTGGTTCGGACGGCCGAACCACGATCGTCGCGAGTGATGACACCGGCCGGCCCGTCGCCTTTGTCGATCTCGAGTCCGATGGCCACATCGATCTCTTGTTCGCGCTACCCGAGGTGGCCGGCACCGGCATCGCGAGTGCGTTGCTCGATGCCATCGAGACAGTCGCCAAGACCGAGGGGATGATGCGGCTCTATGTCGAGGCGAGCGAGGCGGCCAAAGGGCTCTTCATGCGCCGCGGATTCTCGCTTCTGAAGCGTAACGACTATCTGAAGAACGGGGTGCTGGTGTTCAACTATGATCTGGAGAAGCTGCTCCAGCGACAGTCGTCATCCCACGCCCGGCTTCCGTCCTCCGCCTAGTGGTGGGGGGGGGGGGGGG
>JANNSX010000429.1:0-3442 GCA_031403155.1 Hyphomicrobiaceae bacterium | reverse complement strand
CTCCCAAGGGGAGAAGGTGGCGCGGTCCATGCGGAGCATGGCTTCGCCATGACAGCGCCGGATGAGGGGGTACGATGTCTCTTATGGAAAAAGGTCTGTCGGCTGGGTCGTAGTGTTGGGCCTTTTTCCATAAGAGACATCGTACCCCCTCATCCGGCGCTGTCATGGCGAAGCCATGCTCCGCATGGACCGCGCCACCTTCTCCCCTTGGGAGAAGGCGATTGAACCTATAAACTCTTGTTTGAAAATCGAAGGTTTCAGTGGTCTACTAAACCGTCAACACGATCTTGCCGACATGTTGGCTGGTCTCCATGCGCTTGTGCGCCTCGGCGGCTTTCGCGAGCGGGAAGGTGGCATCGATCGACACTTTGACTTTGCCGGAAGCGAGCAGCGGCCAGACTTTCTCCTGCAGGTTTCGGGCGAGCCCCGCCTTGAAGTCGTTGGTGCGGATCCGGAGCGTCGAGCCGGTGAAGGTCACGCGCTTCAGCATCAGCCGGGAGAAATCGATCGTCGCCTTGGAGCCTTCCAGGAAGGCGATCTGCACGATGCGGCCATCCGGGGCGACGGCATCGAAGTTGCGGTCGATGTAAGTGCCGCCGACCATGTCGAGGATGAGGTCGGCGCCCTTGCCGCCCGTCGTCGTCTTGATCGCGTCGACAAAATTCCCGGTCTTGTAGTTGATGGCAAGGTCGGCACCGAGGTCGCGGCAGGCTTGGCACTTGGCCTCCGAGCCGGCCGTCACGGCAACCGAAGCGCCGAAGGCCTTGGCGAGCTGGATCGCCGTCGTGCCGATGCCGCTCGAGCCGCCATGCACGAGCAGCCACTCGCCGGCCTGGAGCCGCCCGCGCTCGAAGACATTGTGCCAGACGGTGAAGAAGGTTTCCGGTATGGCGCCGGCCTCCACCATGCCGAGCCCGGCCGGGACGGGAAGTGCGGCACCCTCCTCGGCGATCGCGTATTCCGCATAGCCACCGCCATTGAGCAGCGCCGTCACCTTGTCGCCGGCCTTATGCCGCGTAACGCCTTGGCCGACCGCCGCGACGGTTCCCGCCATCTCGAGCCCCGGGATCGGCGAATGGCCGGGCGGCGAGGGATAAGCGCCCGCACGCTGCATGACATCCGGCCGGTTGACGCCGGCGGCGGCCACCTTGACGAGGATTTGTCCCGGCCCCGGCTCGGGCGTCGGCATCTCGCGCGGCTGCAGCACGTCGGGCGCGCCGGGCGTGGTGATGGCGATCGCCGTCATGGTCTTGGGAATGCTCATGTGCCGACCTCCGGGTGGATTGTGAGTGCTTGTCGCACAGGTCCGAGGCGAGGCACAATCTAGTGTCCCGATCCCGAAGTTCGTCAGATCAAGCATCAGACACCGAGCGAACTTCGGGATCGATAGGGACACTAGACGAGTCGATAGCTTGGTGTGGCGCTAAGTTCAGAAGTTCGCCACCGGAGCTTGCCGCAGCGATAAGGCGAACTTCTGAACCGCCACACGAGCGGCAAAGCCGGCTGCGGAGGACGTGATGGATCTCGACGACCTGTTCCCGAGGAAGAAAACCGCCGCCGTAACACTCGGCGAGGACATATCGCGGCTCTCGATACCCGATCTCGAGGAGCGCCTGGGGGCGCTCGCCACCGAGCGGAGCCGGGTCGAGGAAGAAATCCACAAGAGAAAAGCGACGCTTGATGCGGCCGAGCAAATCTTCAAGAAAAGCAACTGACTGTCGCATCCGGCATCGTTGCGCGGCCTCAGCGAGCAGCCTCCTTGCGCAAAATCGTGCGAATCTGTGTGGCCGATTAAGAACTTGTTAGCCAATGGCGTTTACTGTTCATGCCATCCAGTTCTCTGGATGCTGAGTGGCTCCGGTCACTCTGTTTGACGCCTCCCTGTTTAACTCTTGAGCCGCTCATCCGGGCGGCTCATTTTTTTTCGCCGGCCGGCCGCCCAGAAACCGTGACAATTGGAAGTGAACGTTAACCCGGAGCGGGGATACTTGCGTTTCGAGCCCCGCGCGTCATCATGGCGGCGTGGAGTATCTGTCGAGTGCGTAGGATCATGAGTGAGAGTTCAGTCGTTCGCGACGCCGCCGCCGATGGTCTGACCATCAGCTTTGGCGAGCGCTATTTCTCCTCCAGCCGCTTCCAGGCCGTTTATCGCGAGGGCATGGCCCTGGTCGAAGCGACGGCGCAGTATCTGGATGGCGCTGGCCGCGACGACAGCCGGAGTTTGACCGGCCAGATCGCGCTGACCTACGCCACCGAGAGCATGCGGCTCACCACTCGCCTCATGAATCTGGCCTCCTGGCTCTTGATCCGCCGCTCGGTCAACACCGGCGAGATGAGCCAGCAGAAGGCCCGCAGCGAGCGCCAGCGCTTGAAGATCGACATCGGCCGGCCCTCGCATGTACGCGATTTCGGCGGCCTGCCGGACAAGCTCAAGCAGCTGATCGAGGCAAGCTTCGAGTTCCAGGACAAGATCGTGAAGCTCGACCGCCTGTTCGAGGATGGGCCGGTGCTGGGCATCCGGATGCCGGTCAAGGTCGGCGCTGCCAGCGAGGCCAATTCGGAGGCCGTCCGGCACGCCTTCGATAGCGCGTACGGCGAGCGGAGCTGAACCGGGTTTTCAGCCCCGGCAGGAATCGAAAAGGCCGCGCTGATTACGCGGCCTTTCGTTTTTCGGGTGCCTGAAGGTGCCCCAATCAGCTCTTGAGGAAGCCTTCGAATTTCTTCTTGAACCGGGTCAGACGGCCGCCGCGGTCGATCAGGTGCTGACCACCGCCCGTCCAGGCCGGATGGGTCTTGGGGTCGATGTCGAGGCGAAGCACGTCGTTGGGCTTGCCCATGCACGAAAACGTCGTGAACTCGGTCCCGTCGGTCATGACGACCTTGATCGGGTGGTAGTTCGGGTGAATGCCGTCGGTCTTCTTCATGGCGGTGGTCCTCGGGGCCGGTGGCAAAGCGAAACCAGCCTGTGCCGGGCGCAAGCTTGCCTGTCGGGAGTGAATTTGACCGGCCTTATACAGAAGGGGCCCAGAACCGGCAAGGGCGGTTTGTGCGGTCGGACTGCCTTGTCATTGCCGTGAAGCCTCGGGCATGGTTGCCCCGCCGGGCCGTGAAATAGGGGCTCAGGCGGCACGGGAGGCGGATCGAGATGGCGGAAGTCGCGGCGGGTTCATCGGCAGCCCCGGCGGAGACCGCCGATGCGGCCCTCCGCAATCGCACCAGCCTACGCCCGCTCCTCGCTCTCAAACCCTATCTCGCCCGCCATCCCCTCATGGTGGCGCTGACGATCGTTGCGCTGACGATGGCGGCGGTGGCGACCCTGGTGCTGCCGCTCGGCGTCCGCCGGATGATCGATCTGGGCTTCGCCGGCGGTAATGGCGCCTTCGTCGACCGCTACTTCGGCGTCATGGTGGCGATCGGCATGGTGCTGGCGCTCGCGAGTGCT
>JANNSX010000428.1:0-3693 GCA_031403155.1 Hyphomicrobiaceae bacterium | reverse complement strand
GTCGGTCTGCTCGCCGTAGCGCGCGGGCGGGCCGCCGCGGTCGCGATCTTCCAGCCCATCAAGACCTTCCTGCGCGTAGCGGATGCGCCAAAGGCTCACCGTGGTCGGCGTCGTACCGAGCTTGCGGCCAATCTGCCGCGTCGTGTGCCCTGCGGCGGCCGCCAATACAATGCGCGCCCGAAGAACGTGACGTTGCTCGGTCGTGGCTGCCCGCACCCGCGCCTCGAGTATCGCTCGATCGCCGCGCCGCAACCGGACTTTCTGTGCCACTGAAATCATGCCATCTTGAATCACGCAACGCCGCAGCGCGATAGTGCAAATGCGACTCAGTCATGGGTGATAGTGGGTACTAGGCGTTCCCTTGTCCGGTATCAGCCAGTGGCGTTGGGGTCTTAAGTCCTTGATTTTGTTGGTACCGCCTCCCCGGATCGAACGGGGGACCCCCAGATCCACAATCTGGTGCTCTAACCAGCTGAGCTAAGGCGGCAGCCGTATGGGCGGCCAATGTGGGCGCCTGAATGGCCCTAGATAGCGGCGGGGCCGGGGCTTGGCAAGGCATTGCGATCGGGATGGGTCGCCATAGTCCGATCCGCGGCTCAGAGCACGCCGCTGACGCCGGGGCCGGGCAAGTCGCCGCCTGGCGGAATGACCCCCTGCCCGCAACACCTGAGCGCCGGGCGAGGCATATCGCCTGACGGTTTGGGTCCAAGCGAAGCCGATCTGTCAGGGCCGAGGCGTCACCTGCCAGCCTGGCCCGCCCACGCGAACGCCCGGCGCCGCGAGTGCATTGACCCGGATGGGTTGGCATGTGTGCGAGCGCCGCGAACGTGATGTCACGATTGGTCGCATCACTTCAGCCCCGTAGCCTTCTGGCTTTTCGTTGGATTGCCACTCTGCACTTTTCCGGATGCACAACAGGCGCGCCGGGCGCGGGTCTGGCCGGCTCGATGCGACCGTCCGCCCACCGCTGCCGGCAACCATGCCGGCGCCCGCGCGGCCCGCTCACGCCTGCCGCCGGAGATGCCGCTCGATCACCCGCAGCATGTCCGGCCATTCGCGGTAGAGGATCTGGCCGCGCTCCGGATACGCGACGAGCGTGATGTTGGGCATCTCGGCAGCGTACTCGCGGACCGTCTCGATCGGCGAGAAAGGGTCCTCGATACCGTGAAAGAGCGCGATTGGCACCGGACACTGGCGAAGCCGCTCGCTCCAATCCTTCGACAGGTTGGCGACGATCTCGGCGGCCCAGGCCTCGTGGGCGGTGAAGGAGGGCGAAACCGAAATCTCGGAGCCGCGCAGCATCGCCGCATAGACCTCCTCGTCCTCGATCGCCTTGAGGTCGGCGGCCGAGCTCCCCATGACCAGCTGGACGAAGCGTTTCTGCCCAACGCGGCGCGCGAGCCCGAAAAAGGCCAGCGCGAGGTAACGCATGGCGCGCGGGGCGTAGCGGGCGTTGGCGGCGACGAAGCGCGACCATTTCGCCATGCGCTGATAGTGCACTTGCGTCCGCGCCGGCAGCTCGGCCCCCGAGCCGACGATGCCGCTGACACGCTCCGGATGCCGGCAGGCGAACTCGACGGCGATGCGGATGTCGTCGGCGAGCGACCAGATGGGCCAGCGCAAGATTCCCAGATGTGCCATCAGCTCCATAGTGTCGGCGACGGTGACATCGTGCACATGCCGGTTGGCCGGAAGCGGCGAGGAGCCGCCGTAGCCGGCCCGGACTGGCACGATCATGCGCAGGTTCCGCTCCTCGAGCGCCCGCTCGGCGGCCGGTAGCATACGGGTGAAACCGATGCCGCTCGGCATCAGCATGAAGGGATCGCCCGCGGGATCGCCGATGACGAGGTAATCGAGCCGGCGGCCGTCCGTGAGCTTCAGGGTTTGATAGGTGTTGTCGGAGAGCGTCGCGCGCCGGCCCGGCACCTGGCCGGGCAGGGCCTGCTCGGCGACATCGAGTAGCCCGAGCGTCAAGCGGACGAGCTCGATCTGGGACCGGGTGGCGGTCTTTTCGAGGAGGGCCGCGACATGCGAGCGGATGGTCGCCTCGGAGCGGCGCGAGCGCTGGGCAATCTCGCTGACGGCGTGCCCGAGGGCCAGATCTTTCAACACCTCGGTCTCGGCGGCCGTCAGGTCGAAGGTCGATTTGAGCATCTCCGTCAGCGAAGGCGGCCAGGTGAGCACGGTCGTCATCAGGCCGATGTGATCGTCGTTGCCGGCGATGGCCCGGACGAGCCGGATCAGGATCGGCATCGGCTGTCCGGCGATCCGCAAGCGAAGCATGCGCGCGTCGCGTTTTTCCGTCCCGCCGAGACGGACGACCTCGTGCGTCAGGATTTCGGCATCGGCGGGCTCGATCGGCAGATCGGCGAGTGTCTGGCCGATGTCGACGCCGAGCGAGGTGCGTGCGCCCGGGTTGGCGGCGATGACGGTGCCGGCCCGCGTCACGACGAGGGCTGCCGCCCGCGCGGTGTTGACCCAGTCGCCAGCGGCGCCCGAGGATCGGCCTTCGGTCGCCATCAGCTGGCGCAGCACGATCTCGGTCCGCTCGATGTGGGCGAGGACCCGAGGCTCCTCGAGGACGCCGTAGCGTCGCGCACCGCGCGTGGCGGCGAGCCTGGCATTCCAGCTGTCGAGCATCTGCTCGAGGCGATCGGGGGCAACGACGATGTCGTAGATGCGCTCGACGAGTGGTTGCAGGTCTTCCTTGGATTCGGGCACGGGCTCACTCTGCCTGAAAGTACTGCTCTAGAGTGGGCTGCGTTTAGCCGGAAGCACCAGCCCGCTCTAGGTCTTTGTTTGGTCGCATGCTTTCGCGATTAACCGGATTCCAATTAATCGCAGCATGCTCTAGCGGCTCGAGCCCGTCCCGGAGTCTCGAAGCGCCACGCCTCGATAGCACCGGACACGGAGGTTTCGCAAATGCCAGCCTGCTATTTCCGTGGACCGGCCTGCTCGGCGTCGACGACGAGTCTCAACGGGCCGTTCGTCACGGCATCGAGCGGCCAGCATGTCGCGAGGACGAGGCGGCGGACGCCGGCGCCGGGGTCGATACCGAATGCATCGAAGCGGACGACCCGGCTGCCGGTGATGCGAAACCGCGTCGTCACGCCGTCCGCGCGCTCGACGGCGATCTCGTCGCCGGGCTCGAGATCACCAAGGAAACTGAAATGCGTGTCGCGGTGGGCTGCGATGACCGACGTGCCGGGATCGCCCGGCAAGGGCGTGCCCGTGAGATGGCCGGGGCCGAAGGCGAGCGCCTGGCCGCTGCCGCCCGCAAGCACGATGGTGCTCTCGCCGAGACGAGGGACGCGGATACGGGCGACCGGCCAGGTATCCGCCCAGGACCAGGGTTTGACCGCTTGGCCGGTCGCGAGGCTCTCGGCAAAGGCGCGCTCGAGCAGGATCTGCGCGAGCTGTGCCTTGGCCGGGATGTAGAGCGCATAGGCCGTGAGCAACAGACCCGCCGCGGCCAAGAGGGCCGCGGCGGTGAGACGGAGCGGGGAGAGGGAGCCGCTCCTCAGGACCGCGGGGAGGGGCACGGTCCGGTTAGGTCTCCTCTCATCACGAGTGCCTTCCGAGGCATTGAGTTCAGGAAACGATGTGGTTGAGGGAGATGGCAAGTCTCAACCCCTCTCCCGAGTGTCTTGGCTCCGCGTGCCTCCGGCACGACCGCCACCCTCTCCCCAAGGG
>JANNSX010000427.1:0-1906 GCA_031403155.1 Hyphomicrobiaceae bacterium | reverse complement strand
AGTAGAGTCGAGGAGAGGCGCGGTGGCTTGGGGCTTCGACGGGAAGCCGTCGCTCCGTTTCCTCTCCCCGCTCATCGAACCGGACGTGCGGGTTTCCCGCATCCGGCTCTCCGACTGGTTTCGTGCCAGGCTCACGGCTGCGCCGCCGGTGCTGGGCGCCGAAGCCGGCGCACACCCAGTTCGCCGAACACACGTGCGCCCGGGAACTCAGCTGTGCCGCGCGACGCCACCTTGTGCCGCCGTCTGAGGAAGTTGCGCACCCGGTCGTAGACATAACCTTCGACGTCCCGATAGGCCGCGCTCGAGGTTCCGTGGCTGAAGTCGCCCGACCAGCCCCGCAGCAAGCGGTTCAGCCGGTCGCGCACGTCGTCCCACGAGCCCTGGTTGCCCGGCCTCAGTTGGTCGCCGATCTTGTCCTTGATCCGTCCTATGCTTTTCTTCGATGGACTGTAGCCCAGATACCGCTTGCCATCCCGGCGCCGCCAATGGGGGCCGAACGTGTAGCCAAGAAAGTCGAACCGCTCCTTGCGGGCGTCCTTCAGCGAGGTCTTCGCCTCGTTGAGGGTGAGGCCGAGCCTGGTCATGATGTCCCGCGTCCACGCCAGCGCCTCCGCCGCGTGTCCGCGGCTGAGGATGACGAAGTCGTCGGCGTAGGAGACGATGTGGGCACGATAGGCCCGCGTCTTCTCCTGCATGCGCCAGAACTTCAGGAAGCGGTTGATGTACAGGTTGGCGAGCAACGGCGAGATGACGCCGCCCTGAGGCGTGCCATGCTTGCTGTTCCTGCCGCCTTTCATGCGCCGCGTCCCGTCCCTGTCCCGCTCTTCCACCGGCGCCTTCAACCACATCTTGATGAGGCTCAAGATCGTCCGGTCTACGATCCGGCGCGCAACGCAACTCATCAGCGCGCTGTGCGGGATCGTATCGAAGTACTTCGACAGATCGGCATCGACCACATCCGTGTGGCCAGCCCAGAGCAGGCTGTGGACTTTCTTGATCGCGTCGGCCGCCGACCGGTTGGGCCGGTAGCCGTAGGTATTGGGCTCGAGGTCCGCTTCGAAGATCGGCTCGATCACGAGCTTGACGGCGGTCTGCACCACGTCATGCGGGACGCATGCCTCCGGCATGACCCCGAATGGTCGGGATGCCGAGCGGACGCGTCCCGCCGCCGGGCTTGGGGATCAGCACCCGCCGCACCGGTTGTGATCGATAGGTCTTGTTGCGCAACTCCTCGCGCAAGCCGGAAAGCCATTCCGCCAATCCCGCCGCCTCGATCTGCTCGAATGCCACCCCATCCACACCCGGCGCTCCGTGGTTCTCACGAGCAAGCGCGTAGGCGTGGGCGAGAATGTCCTCGCGCCAGACCTTGTCGTAGAGCTGATAGAAACGGAACTCCGGCTCTGCCTTCGCCTTGACATAGAGCTTCCTCTGCAGTGTCCGGATCTTCTCGGGTTTTGTCAGGCTCATCACCAATGTCCCTGTCCTCGACCGCTTCGAAAGCGCACCAGAAGTGAGGGTCCTTCCCTCCACCGGAGTTACCCGGTCTCGACGGTACTATGACCCTCTCCGACTCCCGCCCGGTCCGCCGCCTTCGCGATGTTGAGGCTGCCCCCAACCGAACGGGTCTCCCCCGATTACCCGCAGTGTCTTTCCAACGTGCCGTGCCCATTACCCCGGCGGACCAGAACGGGTGCCTTTGTCGATTGCTTCCCCATCCCATGCAGCCTTCCCCGTTTGGTAGCCGGGTCGGCGTCCACGACTTTGCGTTTCGAGGCCTGCTCAGGCTTCACGCGTGTTACGGCCCGCTGGATCGCTCGACCGCCCAAGACGGCCTTTGTCACGAGGCTTCGACGGAGCCAGTTACCCGGCTACATCGCTCGTCAGCTACCAGGCCAAATCGACAACT
>JANNSX010000426.1:0-6851 GCA_031403155.1 Hyphomicrobiaceae bacterium | reverse complement strand
TCCTGGAGACCGAGGCCGGCGAGCGCATCATCGCGGTGCAGACCAAGAACGCGGATCCGGTTGCGATCGGCACCAAACTCTCGCTGACGTGGAATGCGAAGCAGTGCCACGTCTTCTTGGCCGGGAGCTGAGTCATGGCGGCGGCCGGCAACCGGTTGAACAAGCATCTTTTCCTGCATGTACCGGCCGTGTTCCTCGCCGTGTTCTTTATCCTGCCCCAGATCGCCCTCATCATCCTGAGCTTCTGGCAGTCCCAGAACTACAAGATCATCCGCGAATGGACGACGGAGAACTACGTCATCCTGGCCACCGAGCCGGCCTATGTCACCTTCTTCGTGCGCTCGCTGGTGATGGCGACCGCGGTTTCGATCTTTCTGGTCGTCGTTTCATGGCCGATCGCGCTCTTCATCGTGCGCTATGGCGGGCGCTACAAGCTGATTTTCTCGCTGCTGCTGGCGGTGCCGTTCCTCTCCGGCGAGGTGCTGCGCCTGATCGCGCTCCAGGGCATGCTCGGTCCGACCGGCCTCATCAACGGCTTGCTGATACGGCTCGGATCGGCGCCGTTGCGCTTCATCATGTATTCCGACACGGCGACGTTCATCGCGCTCGTCTACCTCTACCTGCCGATGGTGGTGACGACGATCTACCTGTCGCTGCTGAACTTCGATTTCCGCCTGGCGAGCGCGGCGAGCGCCTGTGGCGCCAACCGGCGGCGCGTCTTTGCCGAGATCGTCTGGCCACTCAACCTGTCAGGCACGATCATCGGCTTCCTGCTCTGCTTCATTCCGACGATGTCGGCCTCGCTGGCGCCGCGTTTCCTCGGGGGTCCGAGCGGCACGCTCTACGGCATGTCGATCGCTCAGCAGTTCGGCGAGTCCGGCACTTGGACGCTGGGCGCCGCCATGGGCGTCGTTCTCGTCGTATTCTCGCTGCTGGTGCTGGGCGTGCTCAGCCTCGGCATCAACCTCAGGCGCACCGGTTTCACCGGACTGGGGCGGCAGTGATGTACGCAGATGCGAAGAACTCAGGGCTGATCAAGTGGACACTGGCGGCGATCCTGCTCACCGCCTACGCGTTCCTCTACATGCCGATCGTCCACATCCTGTTCGCGTCACTGTCGAGCAAGCCGATCTTTCCGTACCCGCCTGAATTCAATACCGCAAGCTATGTCAGGCTCTACACCAACACGATCTATCAGAGCGCCTTCGTCAACAGCATCATCATCGCGACCTCGACCGCGATCCTGTCGACGGTCATGGGTTTTCTCGCAACCGTTGGCGTGCTGCGCTTCGCCGGCCGCCGGGCGCTCTTCTATGCGATCGTTTTCGCCGGGCCATTGTTCGTGTCGGAGATCCTGCTCGGCATCTCGTCCATGGCCCTCTACTACCTCGCCTTCGAGCTGAGAGGGAACATGGTGACGGCGATCATCGCCAATTCGGTGCACTGTTTCTCGTTCTGCTTCCTCATCATGGTGGCGCTGCTCTACCGCTACGACTGGCGCATGAACGAGGCGGCGGTGGTGTGCGGCGCCTCGCCGGCACGCGCCTTCCTCGAGGTGATGCTGCCGCTGACCTGGCCGGGCATTCTCGGCAGCCTGATCGTCGCCTTCGTGCTGTCGCTCAATGGGCTCGACATCTCGTTCTACCTGCTGGGTGCGACTCCCACGATGCCGTCGGTTGCCTGGGGCGCGCTGCGCTTCGGCATCAAGCCCGAGCTGTATGCGTTGACCTCCATCATCAACATTCTCGTGTTTGTCGCGATCTTCATGCTGTATCTCAGCATCCGCTCGAGCAGGCGGCGGCGCGCTGAGTGAGTGCATGTGTGGACGATGGCTCGCGGGCGGCGCCGCAGCGGTTCTTCGGGCGAGGATTGATCCAGCTGGCGCAAGGGTGCTCGTCGATCCATGAGCTATCTCGGCATCGATATCGGCACCTCGGCGGTCAAGGCGCTCCTCATCGACGCAGAGGGCCGATCGGTTGCGAGCGCCAGCGCTTCGCTCGAGGTGTCGCGTCCGCACGCGGACTGGTCCGAGCAAGCACCAGACGGCTGGATCAAGGCGACCGGCGCGGCGCTCGATGAGTTGCGAGTGAAGTCGGCCGCGGAGCTTGGCAGACTTCGCGGCATCGGCCTCTCCGGACAGATGCATGGCGCCGTGCTGCTCGATCCGTCGGATCGTCCGCTCCGCCCCGCGATCCTTTGGAACGACGGGCGCTCGGCTGCCGAATGCGCCGCGTTGACCGAGCGCGAGCCGCGCTTCCATTCGCTCGGCGGCAATCTCGTCATGCCGGGCTTCACGGCGCCCAAGCTCGAATGGGTCCGCCGCCACGAGCCGGCGATTTTCGCCAAGACCACCAAGGTGCTCCTGCCCAAGGACTATGTCAGGCTCTGGCTCACCGGCGAGTACGTCTGCGACATGTCGGATGCGGCGGGCACGCTCTGGATGGACGTCGCGGAACGCGACTGGAGCGAGCCCCTGCTGGCGGCGACCGGTCTCAGTCGCGCGCACATGCCACGGCTCGTCGAAGGCACGGAAGTGAGCGGCACGCTGAGATCCGGACTGGCGGCCCGCTGGGGTATCGACGGCCATCCGACCGTGGCCGGTGGTGGCGGCGACAACGCGGCGTCCGCCTGCGGGATCGGCGCCGTCCGGCCGGGCGAAGCCTTTCTCTCGCTCGGCACGTCGGGTGTGCTCTTCGTCTCGAATGCGCGCTATTCGCCCAACACCAAGAGCGCCGTGCACGCCTTCTGTCATGCGCTACCAAAGACCTGGCATCAGATGGGCGTCATCCTCTCGGCGGCCGCGAGCCTCGAATGGCTCGCCGGCATCACGGGGCGAACGGCGGCCGAACTCGTCGCCGAATGCGAAGGCGATCGCGAGCCACCCGCACCCGATGCGCCGCTCTTCCTCCCCTATCTGTCCGGCGAGCGCACGCCGCACAACGACGCGCTGGCCCGCGGTGCGTTCGTCGGTCTCGCGCACGTTTCCGATCGCCGCGCCCTGACACGCGCCGTGCTGGAAGGTGTCGCCTTCGCTTTCGCTGACTGCCTCGAGGTCTTGAGCGCGGCCGGCACCGAGGTCGGCCGGGTAACCGCGGTCGGTGGTGGCTCGCGCTCGCACGTCTGGCTCGAAACGATCTCGAGTGCGCTCGGCATCACCATGGATGTTCCCGAGGAGGGCGAGCTTGGCGGCGCGTACGGTGCCGCTCGCCTCGGGCTGATCGCCGCCGAGCGCGCCGATCCATTCGCGATCTGCACGCCGCCCAAGCTCGTCGAGATCATCGAACCCAACCGCCCACTCGCTGACGCGTTGGCACCGCGTCTCGATCGCTGGCGCAAGCTCTATAGGTTGCAAAAGGAGATTCGGATTTAGCAGGCTGGTGAATTGAGTGTCGAGCTGGAAGCTTGTTCCCTTTGCCCAAGGCTCTTTGCGGCATCGCGTCAGGCTACTTCTGCGCGATGTTCGGCGTGACGGTCGGCGGCATCTCGGGGAAGGGCTCGAGCGCGGTCTTGATGGTGTCGTAGAGCGAGGGCAACCAGGATGGCTGGCCGAAATTGACCGTCTCCTTGACGGAGGAGAACACCGAGGGCTTGCGGAAATCGCGCGGCGCGATGATGACGTCGACGTAGTCGAGCCCGATGGCATGCGCCATGACGAAGAACTCCTCGGCACCGTCGTCGCCGACTGCGAGGCAGCCGGCGGAGAGGTTCCGGCCGTGGATCATGATGTCGCCGCCGAGCTTCTTGCGGCCATCGGCCTTCGCCATGGCGCGGTCGAAGTCGTTGGGATAGCCGACCCGGAGCGAGACATGATAGCGGCTGTTGGGGTTGAGCGAGACGATCTTGTAGAGGCCCTCGGGCACTTGGCGGTCGCCCTCGACGAGCTTGGGTCCGGCGCCTCCGCTCGCCGCCTCGACGCGATAGCGGTAGACCGGCGCCCAGCCGCCGCCCGCCGACTGCGCCTGCACCTCGACCACGCGCTCTTCCTTGAAGGCCAGGAAGGCGAGGCGCTGCGGTGGCCAGGCAATGCTGGCGTCGCTGAACTTCTCCTCGAGCCGCGCGATGGCGCCGGGGCCGATCTCGGCCACGCGTTCCACGAGCGAGTAGTTCGTGCGCGGCGGCTCGGCCTTGGTGGTGAGCCTTGGCTTCCTGACCGGCAGGCGCGGATGCGCAAGACCATCGGGGCCGACGAGGGATTGATCGACCTCGTCGAAGGAGGCCGTGGGGTTGTCTTCGCCAGACGGCGATTCCTGCTCGGCCTCACCCTCGGTCGCTGAGCCGTCATCGTAGTCCGAAGTCTCGGACTCCTCGTTCGGCGGCTCGAAGGCGAGGCTCTCCTGATCTTTGAGGCTCGCAAGCTGTACCTCGCCGTCGGTGGTGGGTTCCTCTTCGCCGGCGCGCGATCCCTGCAGCAGCCCGCCGATGCCGTCGGCGCCCGCATCCGTGCTGGCGGTTGTCGCAACCGAAATGCTCACCGCGCGCGAAGGTCCGGCCGACGGCCAGAAGGCGACGGCGGCGAATGCCATCAGTCCCGTTGCAACGCTGGCGAGGGCGATCCTCAGCATATCGATCCGTCGCGCCTATTGCTCTGCGCAACCCGTGGCGACACTACCCGTGCCGGCCGCCGGCTTGCCGTTGATGTAAACGCCAGAGGAACTGCCGATGACATCGTGTCGGAGACGCGCCTTCGGCACGATGCCGCCGCAATCGGTGGCGCCGCCCTGGACGGCCGCGGGCTTGCCGTTGATGAAGACGTTGCTCGATCCCTCGACGATGACATTACCCGTGCTCGTCTGATCTCCGGCCCGCGCCGCCGATTGCCCGCCGATCGTGACGTTCTCGCTACCCTCGACGACGACGCCGGGGGAAGCGGCCTCCGGCTGCGGCGCATCTTCCGCGCGCACGGCGGACGACGCCAACACAAGAGCGAGAACCCAACAACCGGCAGAGCGCATGGCGGCACCTATCGCTGGCCGAACCTTAAGTGATTCTCCTGCCTGAGTCGGTCCGAACTGTGGCCAATCCTTAAATCGCATTTGATTTCAATAGCGTCTTCGCGGATCGAGGACAATCCGTCGCAGGTTCGGTTGAGGCCAGTCCAGCCTCACCCGAGCGCGTCGAGGATCGCACGCGCCACGAGATCGGGCTCGTCGGGCGCCAGGCACATCGGATTGATGGTCACGAGGTTGCGGTCGCGGCGCTCAGGGTCGGCGATGACGGAGGGCTTGCCGTGCTGAAGTCGAGTCAACAGCTCCCGGGCGCCGATCGGGGCGGCCGCGCAGTCGAGCACCAGCATGGGGACGGCGCCTTCATCGCCGGCGCCGGTCACGCTCGTGGCGAGGCCTGGCGCCCGCGCGAGGCCCGCTTGGATCCGGCGAACGGCCGCGAGCCAGCGGGCATGCCTTGCCGCATCGCCCTCGGCCACGAACAGCCGGAGCGCCGTCAGCAGTCCGGCGATCTCTTCCTTGCCGGCTTTGCAGGTGCGCCCGATCCCGTGCTGGGGCGCGCCGCGCAGGCGCGACTTGTCGATGAGGCCCGCCGGCGGCTCCCAGGCGTCGAAGAAATTGTCCATGTCGAGATGCTGGAGCGCCGCCGACATGACGAGGTCGCGGCGTCCGCACAACATGCCGCTCGCCTGCGGGCCGCCGATCGCCTTGCCGCCCGAGAAGGCGACGAGATCGGCGCCCTCGGCGATGAAGCGCCGGAGGTTGGCCTGCGGTGGCAGCTGGGCCGCCGCATCGACGATCACCGGCACGCCGCGCGATTTCGCCACCGCCACCACCTCGGTAAGCGGCGGCTGGGCGGCGGAGTCGGCGACGTAGAACACCGCGGCCGTCCGCTCGCTGATGGCGTCGTCGATCTCCCAGGCCTCGGCATCGCGCACGCCCGCGCCCGCATAGCGATCGGGCAGCCCCACCTCGACGATGCTGACGCCGGCGGCTCTGACCGCGTGGTCGTAGAAGTTGCGCTGACTACGCACCATGACGACTTCGTTCTTCATGCCGCGCGTATCGGGCAGCCGTGCCATGCGGCCGGGATCCAGGCCCGCGACCGCCGCGGCCGTGCCGATGAGGAGGCAGGCGGAGGCGCCGGAGGCGACATAGCCCGCTTCCGCTCCCGTCACCCCGGCGATGACGCGTGAGGCGGCGGCCTGCAGCTCGGCGATGTCGACGCATCGTTGCGAGGCTTCCGCCATGGCGGCCGAAACCTCAGGGACCATGATGCCGCCCGAGAGCCGCGTGGCCGGGCCCTTGGCGTTGATGATGGGCGTGACGCCCAGTTGCTCGTAGATGCTCATGCGGCCTCGCGGGGGATGAAGTTTGGCTGGCTCATGGTTGCTTCCTTGCGGTCGCGCGGTGCCCGGTTTTCCGGCGAACATTTCGACCGTGCGCAGCATGCCAATCGCCAGGACAGACGGCAAGGTGGCGATCGCGGGTGGATCGAGGGCTTGACGCACCTTTGCTGCATCTGCGTTTCACGCATCCTTCCCCACCGTCACGGCCGCGTCATTGGCGAAGCCATGCTCCGCATGGACGGCGGCCGCCCAGACAAGTCAGTGGCGTTCTTAGGTCTATTCCCTCGGGCAATCTTCTCTCGCCGTGGCTATCGTTCTGCGGGTTGGCCGCCAATCCTCGCCCAGTCACACATGGCTAGAGCACTTGTCCTTCCAAGTGGATACCGGTTGGTCGAAAGAAAGCGCTTAAAACCAACAACCTAGTGTTCTGACTCATTCATATGGTACCCGCCTTGGCCTGCTGTAGGGCTTTGCGGGCACGGGCATTCTTCTCCAGGATCGTATCGGCTTTGGCGGTCCACTTGAAGGGCTTGGGCTTGGCGTTTCGATCGGCGAGCCA
>JANNSX010000425.1:0-23548 GCA_031403155.1 Hyphomicrobiaceae bacterium | reverse complement strand
GGTCGCCGGCGACCTCACACATGTCCTTGAGCTGTTCCCCATTCTTCGGGAACGGAGTGGCCAGAAGGCAGGCCAGCTCTCGGGCGGCGAGCAGCAGATGCTCGCCATTGCGCGCGCACTGCTCTCGCGGCCTCGCCTGCTGTTGCTCGACGAGCCCTCGCTTGGGCTTGCCCCCCTCATCGTCGCCCAGGTTTACGAGACGCTCGACCGCCTCAAGAAGGACGGGCTGACCGTGCTGGTCGTCGAGCAGAACATGCACCGCGCGCTCGCCGCCTCCGATCGGGCCTATGTGCTCAACTCGGGGCGCGTCGTGCTG
The DNA here is from genome assembly GCA_031403155.1 of Hyphomicrobiaceae bacterium. GTDB lineage: Bacteria > Pseudomonadota > Alphaproteobacteria > Rhizobiales > Hyphomicrobiaceae > JANNSX01. The sequence continues at coordinate 23,232 of JANNSX010000425.1, read as the reverse complement.
TCGGGCAGGTCGAGCGAGCTTGGCCAAGCCGAAGAGTTCGAGGCCGCCTATTTCGGCTTGAAGCGCGATCGGAGCGTCTCGTGATCGTGATCCAGAGCCTCATCGATGCGATAAGCCTCGGCGCGGTCTATGCGCTCGCCGCCCTCGGCATCGGGCTCACATTCTCGATCATGCGGCTCATCAACTTCGCCCATGGCGAGTTGATCATGATCGGGGGCTACACGCTCTTTCTGCTGGCCGGCCAGCCTTATCTCGTCATGGGTGTCGCCGCGATCCTCGTCGTGACGATTGCGGCCTTCGGCATGGAGCGGCTCGCTTTCCGGACTCTCAGAGGTGCGAACCCTACGACCTTGCTCATCGCCTCGTTCGCCGTGTCCTACTTTCTGCAGCATCTGGTGCTGCTCATCTTCGGATCCCGGCCAACTGGTGTCGATTTTCTCTCGACGCTCAATCAGAGCATCGAGTTCGGCGGTTTGCGCATTCCGCTGCTTCAGCTGGCAGCGATCATCGTCACGGGACTTGCGATGGCGGGGTTGAGCCTCTTCTTCTCCCGCACCGACGCCGGCATCCAGATGCGCGCGGCGGCCGAGGACTTCACCATGGCCCGCCTCGTCGGCGTCAAGGCGAACCGCGTCATCGCCATCGCCTTTGGGCTGTCCGGCATTCTCGCGAGTCTCGTCTCGCTCTATCTCGTCACACAGACGGGTACGGTGACATACAAGATGGGCGTCAGCATGGTGCTGATCGCCTTCGTTGCTTCGGTGATCGGGGGCATGGGCTCGCTCGTCGGCGCGGCGCTCGGCGGCTTCATCGTCGGTGTCGTCTCGGTGCTGTTGCAAACCTACTTGCCGGTCGACTTGCGGTCCTATCGGGATGCCTTCGTCTATCTATTGTTCATCGCCTTCCTGCTCTGGCGGCCGGAGGGACTGATGCAGCGCCGCGCCGACCGGGAGAGGGTGTAGACCATGGGCGGGCAAGCGTCGCAGCGCGATACCGGCATGTTGAAGGTGGCCAGCGTGCTCATCGTCATCCTGGTTGCGCTCGCGGCCCTCGCCTCGCTCGGCGCACCGGCCTTTCAGCGCACGGCGACGGAGGCCGTCATCAAGCTCGTCGCCGTCGTAGGCATGTCGATCTTCATCGGCAATTCGGGTGTCTCCTCCTTTGGGCATGTCAGCTTCATGGCCTGGGGCGGCTACCTTTCCGCGCTTCTAACGATGACGCCCCAGAAGAAATCCGTGATGCTCGACTTGCCCGATGTTATCGAGCTGATCCATCTACCCTGGCCGCTGGCCATGCCGATAGTGTGTCTGCTGGCGGCGCTGGGCGCGCTGGCGATAGGCTATCCGCTGATGCGTCTCAAGGGTATCGCGCTCCCCATGGCGACTTTCGCGGTGCTCGCCATCACCTATGTCGTGGCCCTCAATTGGCGGTCTGTTACCGGCGGCCGTCAGGCGCTCGTCGGGCTGCCGTTGTTCACGACGCTGTGGGTCGCGGTGGCAGCCGCCGCCGTCACCATCATCGCCGCTGCCCTCTACCATCGCTCGCGGCGCGGCCTGTTGCTGCGCTGCTCGCGCGAGAACGAGACCGCCGCGGCGGCGACCGGCGTTGACGTCTCGCGGGAGCGGCTTGTCGCCTTTGTTATCAGCGCCTTCTTCGTCGCGCTCGCAGGCATGCTCTTCGCCCATCTGCTCGGCACCATGACGGCCAACACCTTCTACCTCGACCTGACCTTCGTGACCCTCGCCATGCTGGTGGTGGGCGGACCGAGAAGTCTCACCGGCGCCTGCACCGGCGTGCTCCTTGTCTCGGCCGTTCAGGAAATCTTCCGCAGTATCGAGCGCGGGTTCGACCTCGGCCCGATGACGGTTTCGGCGCCGCCAGGGTTGCAGGAGATTGCGCTGGCCCTCATCCTCCTTCTCATCCTCATCGCCCGTCCCGACGGCGTTATGGGCGACCGCGAGCTCGATGCCGGGCGTCTGCTGTGCCGGTTTCGCGGCCGCGCCCCGCCCCTCTCCAAGCATCCGCAGTCAGAGGACTAGACCCATGTTCGTCGCCTGCATCGATATCGGCGGGACCTTCACCGATCTCATGCTCTACTCGCCCGGGCACGGCCTCGAGATCCACAAGTCGCAGACCACGCCCGGCGCCTTCGAGCAAGGCTTCATCGATGTGCTCGGCGTCGCAGCGGAGGCTCATCGCCTGACATTGCGGGACTTCCTGGCGCGGACGGAACTCATCGTGCACGGCACGACGGTTTCGACGAACGCTCTCGTCGAGGGCAAGGTGGCGCCCGTTGGCCTCATCTGCAACGCCGGCCATCCGGACGTGCTGACACTGCGGGAAGCGCCCCGCAAGCGCGCCTTCAACATCAAGATCGACTACCCCGAGCCCTACGTTCCGCGGAACCGAACTTGCGAGGTACGGGGACGTATCGACTCTCAGGGTAACGAGGTCGACCCGCTGGTCGAAGCAGATGTCGTCGCAGCTGTCGAGCACTTCAAGAAGTGCGAGGTCGAGGCAATCGCGGTCAGCCTCCTCTGGTCGATCGTCAATCCCAAGCACGAGCTCAGCGTGCGCGAGATCATCGAGGCGGAGTGGCCGGGAATTCCCGTAACGCTCGGCCACGCGATCAACCCGATCCCGCGCGAGTACCGGCGCACGATCTCGGCCGCCATCAACGCGTCACTGTTTCCGATCGTCAGCCAGTACACCCGCAAGCTGACGGACGTGTTGCGCGAGTACGGCTACGGCCGCGAGCTTCTCATCGGCAACTGCGTCGGCGGCATGATGCCGCCCGAGGAGATCGTCAAGCGGCCGATCTACAGCGTCATGTCGGGCCCGACGCTCGCTCCGATCGCCGGCATGCATCTGACCACCGCCGAGAACGTCATCGTCGTCGACATGGGCGGCACGACCTTCGATGTCTCCGCCTTGCGTGGCCGGCGTCTCGTCATCACGTCCGAGGCGACCTTCGGCATGGAGATGTTGGGTATTCCGAAAATCGACGTCCGCTCCGTCGGCGCCGGCGGTGGCAGCATCGCCTGGATCGATCCCGGCGGCCTGCTCAAGGTCGGCCCGCAGAGCGCCAGCGCGCGCCCTGGTCCCGCCTGCTATGGCAAGGGCGGCACCGAGGCAACGGTGACGGACGCCAATGTCGTGCTCGGCATCATCGACCCAGATTACTTCCTCGGTGGCCGCATGAAGCTCGATCGCGCCAAAGCGGAAGCCGCCGTCGGCAAGGTCGCCGAGCGGCTCGGCAAGGGCCTGGTCGAGACGGCCTACGCCATCCACACCACCTCCAATCACAACATGATTGCCGCCATCGAAGACATCACGATCAACGAGGGCATCGATCCGCGCGAGAGCTACCTCGTCTCCGGCGGCGGGGCGACCGCCTGTCATATCGGCGCCATGGCCGACATCCTCGGCATCAAGAGTTTCATGGTGCCCAAATTCGCGGCCGGCCTCAGCGCCTATGGCGGCCTCATCTCGGATGTGCGCTGGGGCGAGATGGGGACGCTGCATACCAACGATCGCCATTTCAATCTCGCCGGCGTCAACGCGCTGCTTGGCGATCTCAGGCGGAGCGGCGAGGCGTTCCTCGAGCGCTCGGGCTTCGCTGCCGGCCGGCAGCGGTTCGAGTACGCCTATCAGGGGCGCTATCTGTACCAGTCCTGGGATATCGAGGTGGCCTTCGAGTGCCCGGCCGGCGTGCTCACCGAGACGGATCTCGCCGCGCTCGTCGCCGCCTTCCACCGCACCCACGAGCAGATCTACACCATCAAGGACGAGAACGACATCGTCGAGTTCACGACCTGGAAGGTGCGCGCGATCGGCGATGCCGGAGGGGCCGCGCGTCGCGGAACCCCGCTGGCGCGACAGCAAGGAGAGCCCGTGCCCAAGGGCCGCCGCGCGGTTTATCTCAACCCCGCCTCGGGTTCGGCCAATGTTCCCGTGTTCGACGGAACGAAACTCGGCGCCAGCGCAGAGGTTGCCGGACCGGCCGTCGTCGAGGAGCCAACAACGACAATCCTGCTGCTGCCCGGACAGCTCGCCATCGTCGACGCCGCCGGCAACTTTCACATCAATACGAGTAGATCGAGCCAGCCTGACGGTGGCGACGCCTGAAAGCCGATGGACATGAGCAAGCAGTTCATGGCCGCTTTGTCCGCGAAGCGGACCTGAGCTAAAAACGAGCCTACCGCGATCGCGGAGTCTGCTTGGGGTCATTCACGACGCGCCGCTACCGTACGTTGGCGGAGAACACCGGAACTTGTCGCAGCATCTTCCCGTGCGCCTCAACCGCTGCAACAAACTGTTGTACAGTCGCGCCACCTTGCATGCGGTTCGCGCTCGACAGCTCACCCACCCGCCGCCAGCACCGCCGCCCCACCGGCAATCATCCCAATCGCCGCCCACTGCACGGGGCCGATGCGCTCCTTGAGGATCACCCAGCCCAGGAGCACGGTGACGACGCTGAAGCCTGCCGCGATGACAGCCGTGACCTCCGGGTTGGGCGTCGTGCTGCCCGCCGTCAGCGCCACGTAGCCCAGCATATCGGCGAGGCCCTGGGCCGCCAGGAAGGGCAACCAGCGCGGCGGCACGCGGAGTGATTGGCGGAGCGCGGCGGCGATGACGAGCATCAGCGCCAGCCCCGACAAGCGCCCGATCCAGGTCGTCTGTACGGCACCGATGAGCGGCACGGCCGCCTGCCCGAGTAGGATGAGCACGGCGTAGAAGAGGCAGGAGGCGGCAGCGATCATGATTGTCTTGCGCAATGCGCCAGGTTCACTTGCCTGGGTGTCGCCGCCCGCCTCCGCCGTCCGCGCGATGAGCACGCCGCCGGCAATCGCCATGAGCATCGCCGCCCATTGCAATGCCGACGGCCGGATGCCGAACCCCGCCATCACCAGCAGCACGAGCGCGGGATGGACGGCTGCGATCGGCGCCACCACGCTGACCGGCCCACGGGCAAGGCCCGTGTAGAGCAACAGGCTCATGACGACGACGGCAAAGCCATGCAGCACGGCGAGGGTAATTCCAGCCTGCGACCAGACGAGCGGCTCGCCGTCGACGGCCACCCAGATGGTCATGGCGATCACGCCGACCAGCAGCACGGCGCCGTAGCTCGCCACGGCATTCGTCGCCCGGGTCGAGAAGCGGCCCATGAAATCGGCGGTGCCGAGCGAGAGCGCCGACAACAGGCCCCAGAGTGCTGCGTTCACGTCATGTGTCCCGATCGGTGCTGATCATGAGGCGACGTAGCGGAGACGGCGTCAGCTCACAAGCTGCACGCATGTGATTGTCGGATAGTTGAGAAAGCACGAAGCGGACGTGGCGCGGCGCTCCCCCCCAAAGGTCGCAAGAGTTCGAAGCGCCGCGGGCTTGAGCTCAAACCACTGCGCATCGTCGCTCTCGACCGCGCCACGTCCTTTCGCAGAGCACGTTCAGGCGAAGTGGACACCGGTTCGCCGTAAGAACGTGCTCAATAAACCGGCCCCTCTCAGCGCGTCGCGCGCCAAGCGGCCCAGGCACAAGCCGCGCCGATGGCGATCAGCGCGGCGAGCAATAGCAGATCGATCCCATCGAAAGGATGCATCAGAAAAAGATGGGTAGCACTTGCCGGTCCCTCCTCATGAGCAGATACGGCAGCGCTAGACAACAGCAAACCTGCAACACCGGCAAGTGCAGAAACGATACGCTTCATGGATTTTTCCTACGGAACCGATGATGTCATGCGAGACGTGCGGCGACGCCCTCACTTCATCACCTTCTTGCGATGGCCGAGCTTGTTGTTCGCCACCAGCGTTCCCAGCGTGTCGAGCACGACGCGGCAGGCGAGTTGGGCCGTATTGTCGTTGACGTCGTAGGGCGGCGACACCTCCACCACCTCCATGCCGCAGAGGCCTTCCGCGGCAATCGTGTGGATGATCTCGAAGGCCTCGCGCGGCAACAGGCCGCCGGGCTCGGGCGATCCCGTCCCCGGCGCGAAGCCAGGATCAATCGAGTCGATGTCGTAGGAGAGATAGACGGCCTTGCAGCCTTCCCACGCCATCTCGAGCGCGACCTCGGCGGCCTTCTTGGCCCCCATCTTCTCGATGTCGTGCATGGTCATGACGGACGTGCCGCGTTTGCGCGCGACCTCGGTGCCGGGACGGTTGCCGTACCAGCCGCCGATCCCCATCTGCACGAGGTTTTTCGGATGGCAGTTGGCGAGGCCAATCTCGTGCATGCGGCTGTGATTGCGATGGCTCGTCGCCGTGCCTTCGTTGGTCGTCCAGAACCACGGCGTCGTGTGCATCCGCTCATCCATATCCTTCTCCTGGATATCGATGTGGCGGTCGATGTGGATGATCCCGACATTGCCGTCGATATGGGGTGCGATGCCGCGCACGTTGGGGAAGCCCAAGCTGTGATCGCCGCCGCAGATGATCGGGAAGGCGCCGGACGTGTAGATATGGGAGACCGCCTTGGTCACCTGGTCGAAGGTCTTCTCGATGTTACCGGGGATGACGAAGATGTCGCCCCCATCGCAGAAGTCGAGCTCCTCGTAGATGTCGACGCCGCCGTCGAACCAGTAGCCGTCGTAGAGGGCGGAGATCCGGCGCACCGCCTGCGGACCGAAGCGCGTACCCGGCCGATAGGTGGTGGCTGAGTCGAACGGTGCGCCGATGAAGCAGGCCTCATAGTCGCCGACCTTGCGGATATCCTCGCAATAGGGCGCCTTCATGAAGGTGTTGATGCCGGCGAAGGCCGGCTGATGCCCGCGGCTGAACAGCGAGATCGTCCGGTCGATAACCGAATCCGCCGCTTCCAGGCCGAGCTGCAGCGAGCGTTTCACTTCCGCCGTCTGTTGCTTCTGCGAGATGCGGGCGAGTGTCTCCATCGACTGGGCGCCGTGCGTATCCTTACGCTTGACGCCAGTACCCTTCTTCGTTGCCATGCTGAACTCCAAGGCGTTTGGAAAACCGGGATCGTGACGGCCAGGAACGAAGAACGCAAGCTCCCTCAAACCCAGCCTGCGTCGACGGTAAACTCCTGGCCCGAGCACATGCGCGCGTCGTCGGAGGCGAGGAACAGCACCATGCGGGCGAGATCGACGGGCAGAATGCGGCCGGCTAGGCATTGCTGGCGATCCATCGTCGCCTCGCCCTCGGGCGTGACCCACAGCTTCAACTGCCGCTCTGTCATCACCCAGCCGGGAATGATCGTGTTGACGCGCACGCCCTGCTTGCCGAAATCGCGCGCCGCGCTGGTGGTCAGGCCATGCACCGCCGCCTTGCAGGCGGTGTAAACGGGATAGCCGCCGTTTTTCATCTTCCAGGAGACGGAGCCGAAGTTGATGATGGCGCCGCCGCCGCGCCTGGCCATCTCGGGCGCCACCGCCTGGCAGGCGAAGAACATGTGGCGCAGCGTGACGGCGACGTACTCGTCCCAGAAGGCTTCATCGACCACGTCCCAGGCGTGCCGGTCGTCGCGCGCGGCGTTGTTGACGAGCACGTCGATCGGCCCTTGCGCGGCAACGGTGTCCGCGATGGTTTTCTTGAGCTCGGGGATCTTGCGGATGTCGCAGGCAACGAAGCGCGGTTTGTTGCCGTGCTCTTTCGCGCATTGGTCTGCAAGCGCCGTGCTCGCCGCTTCGTCGATATCGATGAAGGTGGTCTTGGCCCCTTGATGGGCGAAGCACTCCGTAACAGCCGCGCCAATGCCAGAGCCGCCGCCCGTGATGAAAACCGATTTGCCCTTGAGGCTCGGGTAGGATGCGAATTGGGAGAGGTTCATTTTCTACCTGAGTGATGAATGCCCAGACGGTCGAGAGGTGCGAAACCTTGCGACGACGACGCTATGCACCATAACGCTGAGACAGCAAGTTCACCACGTCTTGTGCCGGGATCCCTTGGCCCGCGTCTAGCTCGGCCTCCGCCTGGACCAGTGCCTCGTTGAGTTGGTGGTATCGTGTCACGGCATCGAGCATTGATCGCCCAATCCGCCGTTGCGCAGCGTCCGGTAGCTTCTTCACGGCCTCGATGGCTCTATCGATCGGGTCTTGCATGGGTCGAACCTGGAGTTTCACAGCATCAGATAGATTTGGTTGCCGTCCCGCTTCGCCGTGCGGGCAGGGCAATCGCATTTGCGCCCGTCAGCATCTTGACCTGGCTGCAGCTCGCTCAAACAGTCTCACTCGGGTTGGTGACGGGCAAGGTACCTCCGCCCGCTTTCCTCCCCCTTTTTATGGGGGAGGACTGTTCGCCTTGGGTTTAGCGTCAGCTAAACCCTTAGGCGAACATAGGTGGGGGTGCTCGTCCCGCGATACTGATTCCATCGACACCCCGGTTCCCAACATCCGCGAGCACACGCTTTGCCGCAACATGATTTGCGTGGCGCCAACGTCGTCATCACAGTCATCGCTGATCCCTGGCGCGAGCGCCGGTCTCGTCGCCAGCCTTCGCAGCGCCGAACGAACACCCCCACCTAGGCGCTATTCGATCTGACGGAATCAGATCGGCGCTCTAGATCATTGGTTTTGAGCACTTTCTTTCGACCAACCGGTATCCACTTGGTCGGAAAGTGCTCTAGGCGCGCCTAAGGACTTACGCGCTACGCGCCTAAGTCCAAGGCGCACGGTCCTCCCCCATAGAAAGGGGGAGGAAAGGGTGCGGTGACTTCTCGGTCCAAAGGAGATCGACACATGAGGTTGCCCTAGCCCTCAAGGAGGAAGGAGTCTCTTTCGGGCCCGTCAATCTCCATCGCAAGAACGCCAGCAGGTCGAACCCGCTGCCGGAACCCATCTCAATGCGACTCCCTCGGCACGGGTGCCCCGCGCCGGCCCTTGAGGAAGGCGAGGTCGGCGCCTCGGTCCGCACCCTCGACAGTCTCGACATAGAGCCGCTGATAGCCGCCGTCCGGCAGCGGTGAGGGCTTCCAGGATTTGAGGCGTTTCTCCATCTCGGCCTTGGCCACCTTCAGCTCGAGCTTGCGCTTGCCCACATCGACCTCGATCATGTCGCCTGACTGGACGACGGCGAGCGGGCCACCGGCGGCGGCTTCCGGCGCAGCGTGCAGGATGACGGTGCCGTAGGCCGTGCCGCTCATGCGCGCATCCGAGATCCGGATCATGTCGGTGATGCCCTTTTTCAAAACCTTCGGCGGCAATGGCATGTTGCCGACCTCGGCCATGCCCGGATAGCCCTTCGGCCCGCAATTCTTCAGCACCATGATGCAGCTCTCGTCGATGTCGAGCTTGGGGTCGTCGATCCTGGCCTTGAAGTCCTCGATGGTTTCGAAGACGACGGCGCGGCCGGTGTGCTGCATGAGCTTGGGTGTCGCGGCCGAGGGTTTGAGCACCGCCCCGTTCGGCACGAGATTGCCGCGCAGTACCGCGATGCCGCCGCTCTTGGTCAGCGCCTTGTCGAACGGCCTGATCACCTCGTCGTTCCAGCAGGCGGCGTCGTGCACGTTCTCCCAGATCGTGCGGCCGTTGACGGTCTTCGCATCCTTGTCGAGAAGGCCACCCTCGCCGAGCCGTCTCAGCACGGCGGGCAACCCGCCCGCATAGAAGAAGTCCTCCATCAGGAAGCGGCCCGACGGCATCAGGTCGACGATGGTCGGCACATCGCGGCCAAGCTCGTCCCAATCATCGAGCGAAAGGTCGACACCGACGCGCCCGGCGATGGCGAGCAGATGGATCACCGCATTCGTCGAGCCGCCGATGGCGCCGTTGGCCCGAATGGCATTGGCGAAGGCGCGCTTGGTCAGGATGTCGGAGGGCTTCAGATCCTCGTTGACCATGTCGACGATGCGGCGGCCGGCCATGCGGGCGAGCACGTTGCGGCGCGAGTCGACGGCGGGGATCGCCGCATTGTGCGGCATTCCCATGCCGAGCGCCTCCACCATCGAGGCCATCGTTGACGCCGTGCCCATGGTCATGCAGTGGCCGGGCGAGCGCGACATGGCGGCTTCCGCGTCCTTGAAGTCGGACATGCTCATCTTGCCGGCGCGCACGTCCTCCGAGAACTGCCAGACCGAGGTGCCCGAACCGATGAGCTTATTCTTGTAGTGCCCGTTCAGCATCGGCCCGCCGGAAACGCAGATGGCAGGCAGATCGCAGCTCGCCGCGCCCATCAAGAGCGAGGGCGTGGTCTTGTCGCAGCCGACCATCAGAACCACGCCGTCGATCGGATTGGCGCGGATGCTCTCCTCCACATCCATCGAGGCGAGGTTGCGGAACAGCATCGCCGTTGGGCGCATGTTTGTCTCGCCGAGGCTCATCACCGGGAACTCGAGCGGGAATCCTCCGGCATCCAGCACGCCGCGCTTGATGTGGTCGACGAGGTGCTTGAAGTGGGCGTTGCAGGGGGTGAGCTCGGAGAACGTATTGCAGATGCCGATCACCGGCCGGCCGTAGAACTGGTCATCGGGGATGCCCTGGTTCTTCATCCAGCTCCTATGAATGAAGTCGTCGCGACCGGTGCCGCCGAACCAATGCGAGGAGCGGTAGGTGCGTTTGGCGGGCTTCGTCGAGGCCATGGGATCAACCTTCGGATTGGCTGAGGGAGCGGAGTGTGCAGACGCGGTCGCAGAAGGCTATAGTCGCCGGGTTAGAATTGTCGCCTTTGCCCCTGGGAGTCAAAGCATGCCCGCCGATCAGCGCACCAAAGCCGAAGCGTTCCGCAAGCTGCACGAAGGTCCCGGCGCCTTCGTCATCGCCAATGTCTGGGATGCGGGCTCGGCGCGGATCATGGCGGGGCACGGCTTCAAGGCGCTGGCGACGTCGAGCGGGGCGGCGGCCGGAACGCTCGGACGGGCCGACGGGCGGATGTCGCGCGCCGAGGCCATGGCGCATGCGAGGACAATCGCCGCCGCAACGGAGCTGCCGGTCTCGGGCGATCTCGAGAACGGTTTCGGCGATACGCCCGAGGACGCCGCGACAACGATCCGGGAAGCGGCGGCGGCAGGGCTCTGCGGCGCCTCCATCGAGGACTATTCAGGCAAGGTGATCTATCCGCTCGATCTCGCTCGCAAACGCATCGAGGCCGCCGTCGCGGCGGCGCGAAGCCTACCGCATGCCTTCGTGCTAACGGCCCGCTCCGAGAACTTCCTGCGCGGCAAAGTCGATCTCGACGACACGATCCGCCGCCTCAAAGCCTTCGAAGCGGCGGGAGCGGACGTCCTGATGGCCCCGGCGCTTCCGGATCTCGCCGCCGTCCGGCAGGTCTGCCAGAGCCTGACGAAACCCGTGAACTACATGGTCGGCATTCCAGGAAAGACAACGGCGAAGTCGGATATCGAGGCCGCCGGCGTCCGCCGCATCAGCGTGGCGACCTCGCTCTATCGCGCCGCCATGACGGGGCTCATCGAGGCCGCGCGCGAGATCCAGGAGAAGGGCACGTTCACCTACGTCGATCGCGCGCTGCCGACGGGCGAGATCATCAAGAACTTCGAACGGTAGACTCCTTCAACTCGCGCGCGAAGCGCTCTATCGGAAAACCTTTCCTGCAAAGCCCTCTCCTGCCGCATGACGGCTAGCCCGTTTTCTGCTATGGGTGATCCATGATCAAAGCTCTCGAACAAGCCATCGCCAAGGTTCGCACCCTGCCCGAGGAGCGCCAGCGCCACGCGGCCGAGATTCTCGAGCAAATCGCCGGTGCTGCCCAAGGCACAGTTTATGCCACCCTCTCGGAGGACGAGAAGGCAGAGATCGACGCCGCCCTGGACCAGCTCGATCGCGGTGAAGGAGTAGCCTGGGACAACGTCAAGAGCGACCTCGAGGCCCGCATCGCCGCATCGCGTGCATGAGGATCGTCATTGCGCCACGCGCGCGACGCGAACTTGCCAACCAACTCGGCTATCTGGTCGATCAGGGTGCGATCGCCGCCGGGCGGCGCCTTGAGGAGCGCCTGACCGCCTTCTTCCAGAATACCCTCAGCCAATACCCGAAGACCGGCACTTATCTCGAGCACCGCGAGTTGTGGGAAACATGGGTTCCCGGAACGCGCATCGTCGTCTGGTACCGCTTCACCGGTGATGAGCTGCAGATCGTCCGCATCTGGCACACGGCCCAAGATCGGCGGCCGCAAAAGTAGCGAAGTCCAGAAATTGGGTTTGATCCCAAGCAGGCCTATCATACCCGACCGCAAAATGCCTGACTCGCATCGAAGCTCGCTTCGTCGACTGCGGCAAGGCCGACCAAGCCCCGAAGGGGCTGGGGACTGTAGCCACGGGTGAGCGCAGCGGAACCCGTGGAAACGTCGCTCCCGAAGTCCCGCCCCAAACGGGGCGGAGGATGAGTGGAGGGGTCCTCCTCTGCCCCTGCCGGGGCAGCATCGTGCAACGTTCTCGCCCACGGGTTTCGCCGCGAGGCTGGGCATTGGCCCAGCCTCCCGCTTCACCCGTGGCTACAGTCCATGGCCCCGTCGGGGCCACCGGACCGGTCGAGCATTCTGCGGTTTGGTATCACGCGACAAGTCATCACACCGCCCGGACGCTCGCGGGTACCCGCCCGCCGCCATCGGCGACGAGCACGGCGCCGGTGACGAAGGACGCCATGGCGGACGCGAGGAACAGCGCGCAGTGCGCGATCTCCTCGGGCGAGGCGATCCGGCGAAGCGCGAGCTGGCCCGCAAGCTTGTCGTATTCCGACTCGGGCGTCGTACCGCTGGCGCGCGCGGCGCTCGCCATCTCGGCCTCGCTCATCGGCGTCCTCGTCCATCCCGGACAGAGACAATTGGCGCGAACGCCTTGCGGCCCATAGGTCACCGCGATCGAGCGGGTGAAAGACACGATGCCGGCCTTGCTGGCCGAGTAGGTCGCCATGCCGGGCGAGGCGTTGAAGGCAGCGACCGAGGCGATGTTGACGATCGCCCCGCCGCCGCGTGCGAGAAGCCCCGGCAGCACGGCGCGATTGGCGCGCATGGTGCCGGTCAGGTTGATGGCGATCGTCCGCTCCCAGATCTCGTCGGTGACAGTCAACGGCTCGTCCTCGGCGATGACGCCGGCGGCATGCACGAGGCCGTCGAGCGGGCCGGCTGCCTCGACGGCTCGCTTGAGATCGCTCTCCTCGGTAACGCTGCCGTGCACCGCGACTGCGCCGGTTTCGCGCGCGACCACATCGAGCGCATCGCCGCCAAGCCCGAACGCCACGACCGATGCGCCCTCCGCGCGAAACAGCCTCGCCACCGCCGCGCCGATGCCGGTCGCCGCGCCCGTCACAAGGAACGTCTTATCCTTGAGGAGCGGACCCATCCTGTCAGCCCTCCCGGCCCGTCAGCGCTTGGCCTGATCAGCCATGCTCTTGCGCAAGGGACTCGCCGGGTAGGAGCCGAGGATCTTCACCTTGGTGGAGGAGAAGAATTTGAGCTCCTCGAGTGCCAGCTGCACGCCACGCTCACTCGGGTGGCCTTCGATATCGGAATAGAACATCGTCGCCGAGAAGGTGCCGTCGAGCTGGTAGGACTCGAGTTTCGTCATGTTGATGCCGTTGGTGGCGAAACCGCCCATGGCCTTGTAGAGCGCCGCCGGTATGTTGCGGACATTGAAGATAAAGGTGGTGATGATCGACCCATCGCCGGGCTCGGCATTGTCGGGCTCGGCCGAGAGGACGATGAAGCGCGTCGTGTTGTGATCCTCGTCTTCGATGTCGCGCTTCAGGATCTCGAGGCCGTAGATTTTTGCCGCCAGCTCGGAGGCGATTGCCGCAACCGTTGCGTCCTTCTGCTCGGCGACGATCCGGGCCGAGCCCGCCGTATCGGCCGCCGGCACCGGCTCGATGCCGAGACCGCGCAAGGTGTTCCGGCACTGGCCCAGCGCCTGGGTATGGCTCATGGCCCGCTTGACCTTGCCGATCGGGGTGCCGGGGAGTGCCATCAGCTGATGGCGGACGCGCAGAAAGTGTTCGCCGACGATGTAAAGACCGGCCTCCGGCAGCAGATGATGGATGTCGGCGACGCGCCCCGCGACCGAGTTCTCGATCGGGATCATGGCGAGCAGCGCATCCCCCGCCTTCACCCGGCCGAGCGCATCCTCGAAGGTCGGGCACGGCAGCGGCTCGAGGCCCGGGAACATCTCACTCGCGGCGATGTGCGAGTTGGCCCCTGGCTCGCCCTGGAAGGCGATGCGCCCGCCCTTGGCGGACCGCGCCGTGACCTCGGAAGCGCGCGCCTTGCGATCAGTCATGGAGGCCTAACTCTCGGATAGATCTAGGATTTTTTCGAGCCGGCCGCCAGAATCCGGCGAGCCCGCTCAAGGTCGGCGGGAGTATCGACACCGAGCGGAACGGTGTCAACGACGACCACCTCGATCCGCATGCCGTCTTCCAGCGCGCGCAGCTGCTCGAGATTCTCGCGTTTTTCGAGATAGGAGGGCGGCAGCGCCACGAACCGCTCAAGAGCGTTGCGCCGATAGGCGTAGATGCCGATGTGGTGGTACAGGGCGCCTTCGCCATAGGGCGCCGCGACACGCGTAAAATAGAGTGCTTTCAATCGGTTGGTCTTGGGGATCGGCGAGCCGACGACCTTGACGATATGGGGAGCGTCCCGCTCCGAAGGCTCGATGATCTCGGCCGTCAACGTCACGATATCGGGTGGATTGCGTTCGCCAAGGGGCGCGAGCACGTCGTTGACGAGCTTGGGATCGAGTGTCGGCAGATCCCCCTGCAAATTGACCACGACCTCGACATCCCCCTCCGGATCGAGCTTGTTGATAGCCTCATAGACCCGGTCCGAACCGGACGGGTGGTCAGGATTGGTGAGGACGGCCTCTCCACCCGCTTTCTGGATGGCGGCGGCGATGTCCTCGGTATCGGTGGCAACGACCACCCGGCCAACGCCCGCCTCCATGGCCCGCTCCCAGACATGCACGATCATCGGCCGGCCGCAGATATCGGCGAGCGGCTTGCCGGGCAGGCGGGTCGCGGCCATGCGGGCGGGAATGACGACGAGCGTCTGGGGCATATGGGTTCACTTCCGGCGGTGCAACGGGTCGCAGCTCCCCTCCCGTACTGAGACAACAGAGCCGTTGCAAGGGGCCTCGAACATCGGGTAGTAAGCGGCCCGTCGACTGATTTCCCGGTCAAGTTCAGGCCGCTCCGTCCGAGACCCGCGAGGGACCGCGATCCATGAGCTCTTCGAAAACCTATATCTACGCCGGTTGGGCCTGCGCCGCGGCGCTCGTGCTGTTCGGTTCTCGCGTCTTCGTCCACGACGTCGTGCAGGGCGAGACGAAGCCGGAGAAGCCGGGCTTCGAGGTCGCCGAGGCCGCGACGGATGGCGGTCATGGCGGCGATACTGGCGCCGAGGTCGTGGTGGTTGCGCCGATTGGCCAGCGCCTCGCCACCGCCAATGCCGAGGCGGGGCTGAAGGCCGCCAAGCCGTGCCTCGCCTGCCATACCTTCGAGCAGGGCGGCAAGAACAAGGTCGGACCGAACCTCTATGAAGTTATCGGCCGCGAGGTCGCCAAGCACGAGGGCTTCGCCTACTCGCCTGCCATGGTCACTTTCGGCGGACAATGGGCTTTCGACCGGCTGGACACCTATCTGGCCAATCCCAAAGGTGTCGTGCCCGGAACGAAGATGGCCTACGCCGGCATGAAGAAGCCCGGCGACCGCGCCAATCTGATCATGTATCTGCGCAGCCTCGCCGCGACGCCCGCGCCGCTGCCGCAATAGACGTTGCCACCCCATTGCCAGATTACCCGGCCGCGCCGCCTCGAAAACGGCGCGGTTTTTCTTTTCTTGACCACATGACATAGGTTTAACTTGGGAAGCCGGCCGGCTTCGGACATGCTTGGCGGGCCTGGACCGTTTTCCGATCCTTAGCGATCGGTAAGCCGGTCCAGGTCATTGGCTTTGAGCACTTGTCTTCGACCAACCGGTATCCACTTGGCCGGAAAGTGCTCTGGGTAAAGCGACCACGGAGTGTGTGAATGCGGTTGGTGACGTCGATCGGGCTCATGATTGCGAGCGGAGCACTCGCAGCGCTCCTCCTCGGTGCACCGGCACAGGCCGAGCCGCAATGGCACCATGCCCTCTCCCTCATCGGCGAGCCCGAGTACCCGGTCGATTTCACGCATTTCGGCTGGGTCAATCCGGCGGCGCCCAAGGGCGGGTCGGCGACGCAGTCCGCGGTCGGTACTTTCGATACCTTCAATCCCTTTCCTCCCAGCGCGAACTCGGCCACCGGCATCGGGCTGATTTACGATGCCTTGATGACGGGGAGCCTGGATGAACCTTCGACAGAGTATGGGTTGATCGCCGACGCCGTCTCGTTTCCCGATGACTTCTCGTCGGCGACGTTCCGGCTGCGCAAGGAGGCTCGCTTTCACGACGGTAAGCCCATCACGCCCGAGGACGTGATCTTCTCGCTCGAGGAGCAGAAGCGCGTCGATCCATTCACGGCGAAGTACTACGAGAATGTCGTCAAGTCCGAGAAGACCGGCGACAATCTCGTCACCTTCACCTTCGACGTCAAAGGCAATCGCGAGCTGCCTCATATCATGGGCCAGCTGCCGATCTTGCCGAAACACTACTGGACCGCCAACGGCGCCGACGGCAAGCCGCGCGATCTGGCGAGATCGACGCTCGAGCCGCCGCTCGGCTCCGGGCCCTACCGCATCAAGAGTTTCGAGGCGACGCGCAACGTCGTCTACGAGCGCGTGGCCGACTATTGGGCGAAGGACCTTCCCGCGCGGAAGGGCCTCAACAATCTCGACCTTCTCCGCTTCGAGTATTTCCGGGACCAGACCATCGCCTTCGAGGCCTTCAAGGCGGGGCAAACCGACTACTACACCGAGACGAGCGCCAAGAACTGGGCGACGAGCTACGAGTTCCCGTCGCTGAAGAACGGTTTCGTTGTGAAGCGGACAGTCGATCTGAAATCGCCCGAGGGCATGCAGTCATTTGCCTTCAACACCCGCCGGCCGAAATTCCGGGACGCACGCGTGCGACAGGCGTTCAACTACGCCTTCGACTTCGAGAGCGCGAACAAGCAGCTCTTCTATGGCCAGTATGTCCGGACGGATTCCTTCTTCGAAAACTCGGAGCTGGCTTCGTCGGGATTGCCGAGCGGCCTCGAGCTCGAGATCCTGAGCAGCGTCAAGGACCAGATTCCACCCGAGGTCTTCACGACCGAGTGGAAGAACCCCGTCAACACGAGCCCAACCGACATCCGCACGAACCTGCGCGAGGCGACGCGGCTACTCAAGGCGGCCGGCTGGTCGATCAAGAACAAAGTACTGACGAACGACAAGACCGGCGAGGTGATGACGGTCGAGTTCCTGATCAGCGAGCCGATCTGGGAGCGGATCACCTTGCCCTATGTGCAGAGCCTGAAGCGGCTCGGCATCAATGCGACGGTGAGGACGGTGGACAATTCACAGTATGTGAAGCGCTATTCGGAGTTCGACTACGACATCGTCGTCGCGACCTTTGCCCAGTCCGAAAGCCCCGGCAACGAGCAGCGCGACTTCTGGAGCTCGGCCGCGGCGAAGATCAAGGGCTCGCGAAATGCCGTCGGCATCGAGAACCCGGCCGTCGATCTGCTGATCGACAAGGTGATCTTCGCCAAGAGCCGGGATGAGCTGGTTGCCGCCACGCACGCGCTCGATCGCGTGCTGCTATGGAACCACTATGTCGTCCCCATGTGGCACATCGCCTACGATCGCATCGCCTACTGGGACAAGTTCAAGCGACCCGATCCGGGCCCGTCTCGCGCGACCGCTTTTCCAACCATCTGGTGGTACGACACGGAGGCGGCGGCGAAAGTCGAGCCGGCGCAGAGGAAATGAGATTGCTGCTGCGCTCGCTGGTTGTTGCGCCGCTCGCCCTGCTGATCGCAACCGGCGCTGCGACCGCAGAACCACGCCACGGCCTCTCGATCTTCGGCGATTTGAAGTACGCGCCGGACTTCCAGCACTTCGACTACGTCAATCCGGACGCGCCGAAGGGCGGCACGTTGAAGCTGATCGGGACTGGCGCCGATACCAGCTACGACTCGTTCAACGACTACATCGTGAGAGGAACCGCAGCCCAGGGTTTGGGCCTCGTCTACGACAGCCTGATGGCCCGCGCGCTCGACGAGCCCGACGCCGTTTATGGCCTCATCGCCTATTCGGCCGACGTGGCGACCGACAGACTTTCGGTGACGTTCAAACTCCGGCCCGAGGCGAAGTTCGCCGACGGGACGCCGGTCACTGCGGAAGACGCCGCCTGGACTTTCACGACGCTCAAGGAGAAGGGCGTTCCGGGCTACGGCGCGATCCTGCGTGATGTCGTGAAAGCCGAAGCGCTCGACCCCTTGACCATCCGCTATACCTTTCAGGGCGAGCAGGTGCGCGACCTTCCGATCAACGTCGCGACGCTGCCCATCCTGCCGAAGGCCTTCTACGCCAGCCGGGACTTCGAGGCGCCTTTCCTCGACAAGCCACTCGGCTCGGGTCCCTACGCCATCGACGATTTCAAACAAGGCTCACACGTCGTCTACACGAAGCGCGAGGACTATTGGGCGAAGGACCTGCCGGTCAATCGCGGGCAATGGAACTTCGCCGACATCCGCTACGAGTATTTTCGCGACATGACGCTCGGCCTCGAGGCACTCACCTCCGGCACGATCAACTATCGCGAAGAGTTCTCGTCGAAGAACTGGGCGACGCGCTATGCCGATGTACCCGCCATCAAGGATGGTCGGATCGTCAAGGAAGCCATTCCCGACGATCTGCCATCGGGCATGCAAGGTTTCTTCCTCAATCTGCGGCGGGACAAGTTCAAGGATGTGCGTGTTCGCGAGGCTTTGGATTTCGCTTTCGACTACGAGTGGCTGAAGAAGAACATCTTCTATGGCCAATACGTGCGGGTGCAGAGCTACTTCGAGAACAGCGATTTGAAGGCGAGCGGACCACCGTCGGCTGCCGAGCTGGAATTGCTCGAGCCTTGGCGCGGCAAGGTTGCCGATGCGGTTTTCGGAGAGGCCTACGTGCCGCCGATCTCTGACGGCTCGGGGCAGGATCGCAAGCTCCTGCGGCAAGCCCGCAAGCTCCTCGAGGAGGCGGGCTACAAGGTCGATGGCGGCAAGCTCGTGGGCCCGGACGGCAAACAGCTCGCAATCGAGTTCGTCGATGACGACGGCGCCGGCACCGAGCGGTTCCTTCTCCCCTACATCAAGAACCTGAAGCTGCTCGGCATCGACGCGTCTTTCCGTGTCGTCGATCCGACGCAGCTGCAAAACCGCCTCGAAAATTTCGACTACGATGTCGTCATCCGCCGCTATGTCGGCAAGACTTCTCCGGGCGTCGAACTCCGCGATCTTTTTACATCTGACGTTGTGAACCGCCAAGGCACCAACAACACCTCCGGCATCGCCGACCCCGCCGTCGATGCGCTCGTCGAGAAGGTGATCGCCGCCAAGACACGCGAAGAGCTCGTCACCGCCGGTCGCGCCCTCGACCGGGTGCTGCGGGCCGGCCACTATTGGGTGCCGCAGTGGTATGGTGCCACCCACCGCCTCGCCTACTGGAACATCTTCGGTAAACCGCAAAAACCCAAATACGGCCTCGGCGCCATCGAGACCTGGTGGATCGATGCGGCGAAGGACGCTAAGCTCGGCATGAACTGAGTCACCCCCGCCCCATGCTCAACTACATCATCAAGCGCCTGCTGCTCATGATCCCGACCCTGTTCGGCATCATGCTCTTGAGCTTCGCCATCATTCAGTTCGCGCCAGGCGGACCGGTCGAGCGCATGATCGCCAAGCTCTCCGGCCAGGACGTCTCGGCGACCTCGCGCATCGGCGGGGAAGGCGGCGACTTCGGCGGCGGCACGCAAGCAACCGAGCCCGGCGGCGCCGACGGCGGCCTCAACTCGAAGTATCGCGGCTCGCAGGGCCTCGACCCCGAGTTCATCAAGAAGCTCGAGAAGCAGTACGGCTTCGACAAGCCGGCGCACGAGCGGTTCGCCAAGATGCTGTGGGACTATGCCCGGTTTGACTTTGGCGAGAGCTACTACCGCAGCGTCAGCGTGCTGTCCCTCATCAAGGAAAAGCTGCCGGTCTCGATTTCGCTTGGGCTGTGGCTGCTCGTCATAGCCAACGTCATCTCGATCCCGCTTGGTATCCGCAAAGCGGTCAAGGATGGAACCCCATTCGACATCTGGACGAGCAGCGTCATTGTCGTCGGCTATGCCATCCCCGGCTTCATGTTCGCCGTAATGCTGGTGATCTTCTTCGCTGGCGGCACCTATTGGCAGATATTCCCGCTTAAAGGACTGTGGTCTAGCGACTGGGCGAGCCTGACACTCTTTGAAAAAATCGCCGACTATCTCTGGCACCTCGTGCTGCCGATCACGGCCATGGCGGTCGGCGCCTTCGCGACGACGACGCTGCTGACCAAGAACTCCTTCATCGACGAGATCAAGAAGCAGTACGTGGTGACGGCCCGCGCCAAGGGACTGACCGAGCGCCAAGTGCTCTATGGCCACGTTTTCCGCAACGCCATGATGATCGTAATTTCCGGGTTTCCGGGTGCATTCGTCGGCGCCTTCTTCACTGGCGCGCTGCTCATAGAGACGATCTTCACACTCGACGGCATCGGCCTCCTCTCCTACGAATCAATCATCAACCGCGACTACCCCGTCGTCTTCGCGACCCTCTTCATCTTCTCGATCATGGGCATGCTGATCCAGCTCGTCTCTGACCTTATCTACGTGATCATCGATCCGCGAATCGACTTTGAGAGCCGGGAGGTCTGAGCATGACTGCTTCCGAGCTCACACCCGACACGCGCCAGGGCGCGGCGCCTGCTGCCGAGACAGGGCGCATCGCCCGTTTCCTCGATCGGCATCTGTCGCCGATAAACCGCAGGCGGCTCGACAATTTCATCGCCAACAAGCGCGGTTTCTGGAGCTTCTGGATTTTCCTCACCTTGTTCTTGATCAGCCTGCTCGCCCCGCTTATCGCAAACGACAAACCATTGCTCGTCTACCACAATGGCAGCCTCTACTCGCCGTTCCTCGAGTACTATCCGGAGACCGCCTTCGGCGGGGAATTTGATACGGAAGCGGACTATCGAGCACCCTTCTTCAAGGACCTCATTGCCAAGAGCGGCGGCTGGACGATCTGGCCGCTCGTCCCATTCAGCTACGACACCATCAACTACGAGCTGCCGGTTCCAGCCCCATCCCCGCCCACGGCGGAGAATTGGCTCGGCACCGACGATCAGGGTCGCGATGTCGTCGCGCGTGTCATCTATGGCTTCCGCATTTCAGTGCTGTTCGGGCTCATTCTGACTGTCGTTTCCTCGATCGTCGGCGTGCTGATCGGCGCGATGCAAGGCTATTTCGGCGGCTGGGTCGACCTCATCGGCCAGCGTATCATCGAGATCTGGAGCTCGATCCCGACACTCTACGTGCTGCTGATCGTCGTCTCCGTCCTGGTGCCGGGGTTCTGGACGCTGCTCGGCATTCTGCTGGTCTTCAGCTGGACATCGCTCGTCGGCCTCGTCCGGGCCGAGTTCCTGCGCGGGCGGAACTTCGAGTATGTGCGCGCCGCGCGCGCGCTGGGCCTTTCCGACCGGCAGATCATGTTCAAGCATCTCCTGCCGAACGCCATGGTCTCGACGCTGACCTTCCTACCGTTCATTCTCTCGGGCTCGATCACGGCCTTGACCTCGCTCGACTTCCTGGGGCTCGGCATGCCGCCGGGCTCGCCCTCGTTGGGCGAGCTCCTGCTCCAGGGCAAGACCAACCTGCAGGCGCCGCGGCTCGGCATCACCGCCTTCGTGACACTGTCCGTGCTGTTGACGCTCGTCGTCTTCATCGGCGAGGCCGTGCGCGACGCGCTCGACCCGAGGAAGACGTTCCGATAGGTTCCGATCATGGGTGAGATCAAGAAAATCGCCGTCGAGCACTATCCGGCCGAGCGGTTGCCGGAGGATCTACTGCGCGCTGTGGGTGGTGCCGGTCCGGTCCGGATCACCGTCGAGCGCGAGACATTGCCCGCAACGGCTGAAGCGGTTGCTATCTCGAAATTCCAGGGTGCTGGAAAAGGCTGTTATTTGGAGGATGAAGTTGTTGGTGTCATTCGAACCCTGCGGGAGGAATCATGACGTCGATTCCCGGCCTCACAGGAGATCGGCTCTACCTGGACACCAACATCTTCATCTACTTTATTGAAGGACACGTCACGCATGCCGCGATTCTTCGTGAGTTGTTCAAAGCCATCGACGTCGCGACGGCCCTCGAGCGCGGTTGCAGATTCTTTCTGACCGAGGATAGTCGAGTCCGCACGCCTTCAACTCTGCCGGAACTACGACTCGGCGAGCTCACGGGAGAGCCATGAGCTCCACCTCCCCCCTCGTCGACGTCCGCAATCTCTCCGTCGACTTCTCGTCGAACGGCGCGCTGTTCCATGCGGTCAAAACCGTATCGTTCTCGATCGGCAAGGGCGAGACCGTGGCGCTCGTCGGCGAGTCGGGCTCGGGCAAATCGGTCTCGGCGCTCTCGATCATGCGGCTGCTGGCCTACTCCGCCGCGTCGCATCCCTCCGGTGAAATCCTGTTCGGCGGCCAGGACCTCCTGAAGCTCGACGAGAGCGAGCTGCGCTCGATCCGTGGCGACAAGATCTCGATGATCTTCCAGGAGCCGATGAACTCCCTCAACCCGCTGCACTCGATCGAGCGGCAAGTCGGCGAAATCCTGAAGTTGCATCGCGGCCTCGAGGGCGCGGCGGTGCGGGCGCGCGTGCTGGAGCTGCTGGGGCAAGTCGGCATCCGCGATGCCGCGAGCCGGCTCGGCGCTTACCCGCACGAGCTCTCCGGCGGCCAGCGCCAGCGCGTCATGATCGCCATGGCGCTCGCCAACGAGCCTGACCTACTGATCGCCGACGAGCCGACGACGGCGGTCGATGTGACCGTCCAGGCGCAAATCCTCGAGCTGCTGCGCGAGCTGCAAGCAAAGCTCGGCATGGCGATCCTGCTCATCACGCATGATCTGGGGGTCGTGCGGAAGATGGCGAGCCGGGTGTACGTCATGCGCCACGGCGAGGTGGTGGAAGAGGGCGACACGGCCAAAGTCTTCGAGCGGCCGCAACACGCCTACACGAAACTCCTCCTCGATGCCGAGCCCAAGGGCAATCCGCCTACGTCTAATCCGAAAGCCACCTCCGTCGTCACCACCGAAAACCTCAAGATCTGGTTTCCCATCAAGGCCGGGTTCTTCAAGCGCGTTGTCGGGCATGTGAAGGCGGTCGACGG
>JANNSX010000424.1:0-5882 GCA_031403155.1 Hyphomicrobiaceae bacterium | reverse complement strand
CATCGGATTGCGCGTCATGAGCATAAGCACCGGTCCGGCCAGCATGACGATGCTGCCCAAGCGCTGGACGTTCATCGCCTGCTTGGCCGCGATCGTGCGCTTCTTCAGCGGACCATAGCCGGCGCCGTCCTGGATGGCGTGCCCGCACTCGTGCGCGGCGACCGCGACGGCTGCGAGTGAGCGGCGCGCAAAATGCGGCGGCGACAGGCGGACGGCCTTGTCCGCCGGATCGTAGTGATCCCCCGCCTTCGTCATCTCGACCTTGACGTGTTCGAGACCCTGCGCGTCGAGAATGCGACGCGCGACCTCGGCTCCGGTGCCGGGCATGTCGGATCGCTCGCCCGAATGGCGCTTGAGCACGCCTCTGACCCAAGTCTGCGGGAGCGTGGCGAGGGCGAGAATAGTGGCGAGGCCGAGCAGCAGGTAGGGCATGGGCCGGGTTGTAGCACTGTGAAGGCAGGGGCCAAAGCGGCGCCAGCTTTTGCCAGCGCCGCTCTCGATGTCGGCCTGCCGCACGCTTCTGCAACAAACCGTACGCCAATGCTACAGCTTCTCGTACTCCGCGATGTAGCGGAGCACCTGCTCCGAGAAGCCATCGATGTGCACCCAGGGGCCGTAGCCGATGCCGTTGCGGTGGGACCCGACATTGATCATGTAGTTGGCCTTGCCGAAGGCCGGCGCCTCGAGCGGGCTATCTCCGGCAAGGCCACAGTCCTGCTCGTCGGTGATGACGATGACGCGGTCGGCCTTCGGGTGCTTGGGTTCGAGGAAGCGCATCACCTGGTTGAGGAAGATGCCGCCGCCGCCGAGCGGCTGGCAGAGCCCGTAGATGGCATCCACCAGCGCCATGCCCCGGCGGGCCGGCACCCTCTGGGTCGCGTGCACGCGCGTTACATCGTTGCCGGCCGTCGCGTAGATCAGCGGATCCTCGCAGATTTCGCGGGCGATGGCACCGAGAGCCGAAGCCGCGAGCGCCCGGTTCATGCCGGACTTCCGCGACATCAGGCCTCCGTACATGGAGCCCGAGACATCGATGATGACGAGGCTGCGGCCGCGAAGCTTGGGCGCTTGCGCAAGCCCGGCGAGCATCGCCTTGTCGATCGCCGGCTCGAGACCAGGTGCTGCCTTGGCCGCCGCGATGTAGCGGAACGGCAGCACGCGCTCGGCCCCCTTGCGGGCGAGGATCGCCTTTTCGACGAGCCTCTGATCAACGCCGGCATCGGTCATGTTCCGCAAGTTCCGGAGCAGCGCCAGATAGCCGAGCTTGCCGGTCTTCAACAGCCGCTCGAAGGTCTCGCGCTTGTCGGCGCCGCCCGAGAGGGCGACCTCCCAGGTGTCGGGAGAGTCGAGCTCCTTGGCCGCGAGCTTCTTCCAGGTCTCCGCCTGCTCGGCCGCCTTCGGCTTGGCGTGTACGAGGAACAACACGTCGCGCAGCCGCACCGGGCCCGGCCGGTCGTACTTGGCGAGCTCGTAAGCGTCGAATTTCTCGAAGGCCCGCGCGAGGCCCTTCTTGAGCTGCGCCGACAGCGGCTTCCGGCCGTTGCGCCAATAGATGGCGACGAGCTCGGACAGCTCATCCGCACGCTGGATCACCTCGGCGACCGTGTTGGCGACGAGCTTCTCGCGCTTGGCACCCGTGCGGACGAGCACCGTCAGCAACAGGAGGGGCACATGGCGCAGGTTCATCTTGGTGCGCGCCTCGATGGCGAGCTTGGCCAGCGCCTCCGGATCGACGCGCGCCGCCAGATCGCCGATGCGCGCCGAGATGGTCTCGCCGTCCTCGTAGAACTCGTCCTCCCACAGCATGCAGGAGAGCACCGAGCGGCGGAGCTGGCTCATGTCGTCGAGCGGCGCGAAGGCTTCGGCGCCTTCGTGGGTCTTGGCCTTCTTCCGCTTCAAAATGTTCAATCGCATTTTGCACTCCACTTTCACTTAAAAAAAACGCGGCCAAGGACGACGCCAGCACGGACTATCATCCGATGCGTTTCATTGCGCTACTGCGTTTTGGTAACAGGGGCGCGCGTCGCTCCTCGGCGGCCCGAGCATTTTTCCGACGAAGTGGCATCCCATTTCGTCGAAGAAAACGCGATCAAGAAAAAGGCCGGAGCGGGCTTCAAGCTCCGAAGGAGCCAAGCCCACTCCGGCAGTCCGGCCGGAGGGGGAGGGAGACAACCGGCCGGTAGGCTCAAGAGCACGTTCAGGCGAAGTGGAAACCGGTTCGCCGTCAGAACGTGCTCAAAAAACAAGACTCAGCACGTTCAGGCGAAGTGGACGCCGGTTCGCCGTAGAACGTGCTCAAGAAAAGCTGTCCGGGGAACATGCGGAACGGAGACGCCCGCATGCCTCGCACGGCGAGACCTTTGGGCTAGTGCTCTACCGCTGAGCTACCCCGGCATAGCACCGGGAGTGGGATTCGAACCCACGACCTCTTCGTTAACAGCGAAGTAACCGTTACCTTCACCACCGGACAGTGGCTGCACCGTCGCCGATACGGCCGCTTTTTCATTCTGCGTATTCAACTCCTCTCATCGTTTCGACTCAATGGCCGTCCGAGGAACATGCGGGACACGGGGTCCGCCCGAGGGCGGCGCTCGTTGCCTAACGAAGTACCCGTACCCTTCACCATCGGACGGCTCGAACTCTTCACTTGGCCTTCAGGCAAATCTCTCGCGTTGCCCGGCGCGCCGCTGCGCGCGCCGGGAGCTCATGATCGGCCGGTGATCGGAGAGCCAAAAGCAGCGAGGCCCTCCGCGGCGCTTGCCGGGGAGGGCCTCGAGATCACCTCGAAGCGCGGGTTGCGCTTCCTAGGTCGAGCTCAGCGGGCCATCCCCGGTTGTCCAAAGACCAAAACTCGGGACGCACATCGCGTACCCGGCATGGCCGTTGGTGTTGATTTTCGTGATCACTGGCATCCGTTAAGCTCTTCGTTTCCGTCGATCTCGTGCGGCGTTGAGTGCCGCGGGAGCGTGCGTATGATGGATTTCTCACTTGGTGTCAACGAGAATTTTCGTATCGCGTTTCCGATACACACGCTCCCGCGCGGCTACTCCGCATCGATATCCCAGAACCGCCGCCGGCCCTCGCGCTCGATGTCGAGACGCGAGACGCCGATGTCGCTGAGCATCCGGTCGTCGAGTTCTTTCAGATCGCGCCGGGTGCGCGAGACGCGGATCATCTCACTGACGCGTGCCAGCGGATGCCACCCGGCGATCGCTTGAACGACGTTGCGGACAGGCTCGGCGGCGGACTCGAAGGCGTGACCCAACGGCGAGAGATTGTCGTGCGGGCAGTTGTTGTCTTGGATGCGGCTCATGTTCAGCCTCCTTTGTTTTCAGGCTTCGGCGGGGCTTACCGCGCCGGTCACCGTGACTATGGAGGATGCCTCCTGACAGCATTGCGTCAGGAGCTTCGAGGCCGGCGCTCTGCTCCTGACAGCGTGGTGTCAGGAGGTGTAGGATTGGCGCCATCTCTCCACAGGCCGATGCGCGAAATCGGCTTCGGCCGGTGTAGACTGCGGCATTCCCGCCATCGAGAAACGAGTGACGCGCCCATGCGCCGTGCCGACCGCCTGTTCGACATCATCCAAGCACTGCGCCAGTCGAAACTCGTGCGCGCGAAAGACCTCGCCGAGCAGCTCGAAGTCTCCGAGCGCACAATTTATCGCGATGTCGCCGATCTCATCGCCTCGGGCGTGCCGATCGAGGGCGAGGCCGGCGTCGGCTACATCCTGAAAGCCGGCTTCGACCTGCCGCCGCTGATGTTCAGCGAAACCGAGATCGAGGCCCTCGTGCTCGGCGCCCGCATCGTCGAGAGCTGGGCGGATGCCAAGCTCGGCGAGGCGGCGAGCCGCGTCATCGCCAAGGTCGAGGCCGTCATCCCCGACAAACTCCGGGACTACATGGCGCAGACGGCGCTGCTGGCGCCCCGCACGCGTTTCATGGAGCCGATCCGCTTTGATCTGGCCGAGCTGCGACGGGCCTTGCGCGAAAGCCGCAAGGTGCATTTCGCCTACACCGACGGGATCGGAGAGGCGAGCGAGCGGACGGTGCGCCCGCTTTCGCTCGCCTATTTCGGACCCGTGTGGATGCTCGCCGCCTGGTGCGAGCTCAGGGTCGACTTCCGCGTCTTCCGCCTCGACCGCATCGAAGGCTTCCGTCTCGAGGAAGAGCGCTTCAAGCCAGAGCGTGGCAAGACGCTGAAAGAGTTCCTCGCCCGCGACCAGACCTGGAACCGGGGGAAGAAGCGGCCGGACGAGGCGCATTGACACCTCGGCCGCTCCGTCGCCACCCAGCGACCTCATGCCATCAAGTAGAAGTCCGTCGACATCAGGAAATTGGCGAAGAGTCCGGGCTCGCTCATCAACGCGATCTGGACCGCACCGCCAGCACCGGTGCCATCGCGATCGAACCAGAGAATGTTCGTATCGGTCTCGTAGACGAACTGCCCGCTGGCAATAATTGCACTCGGGTCCGTGCTGTTGTGGACGTTGATCGCGGAGATACCGAATTCGCTGGCACTCACGCCCAGAATGTCCGCCTCCCCGATGGGATTGTAACCCTGGACGTTGTCGCGACCCATGTCGTACTGGAGCACGAAGACGTCCCTTCCAGTGCTGCCCGTTCCGTTCAGAATGTCATCACCATAGCCGCCGATGAGCCACTCTGTCGTGCCGGCTGCGCTGGAGGCCTGAAGGATGTCTACTCCATCGCCGCCGTACACTCTGTCGCCAGCGCCAGCGATCAGCTGGTCGCCGAACTCCGAGCCAATAGCGATTTCGATGTCACTGTAGGTATCGCCGGCCGCGGCGAGCCCGCCAGTGCCGGCGTCGAGGTTGACCACGACGGAA
Source organism: Hyphomicrobiaceae bacterium (assembly GCA_031403155.1). Lineage (GTDB taxonomy): Bacteria > Pseudomonadota > Alphaproteobacteria > Rhizobiales > Hyphomicrobiaceae > JANNSX01. The sequence goes on along the minus strand of JANNSX010000424.1, from coordinate 1,036 downwards.
GCCGCTGCGTCGGCATAGGACACGGTGTCCGTGTCATCGCCGCCATGGACGGCATCGGCGCCCGCGCCGGGCTCCAGGAAGTCGTTGCCCGTGCCGCCATTGAGGAAGTCGTCGCCGCTGTTGCCGTAGAGCCTGTCGTTGCCATTTTCGCCGTAGATCGAATCGCCATCGACACCGCCCGAGATAAAATCGTTGTGCTTACCGCCGTAGAGACGGTCGGCACCCTGCTCGCCGTAGATGACATCGTCGCCGTAGCCGGCATGCACGATGTCGTTGTCCTTGCCGGCCCAGATGTCGTCGTTGCCGTTTCCGGACTCGATGTCGTCGTCGCCGAAGCCGCCATAGATGCGGTTGTAGCCGCCGCGGGCGTTGATGATGTCGGCGCCATAGCCGCCGTAGATGACGTCGTTGCCGTCGCCGGAGGTGATGGTGTCGTTGCCGTTGCCGCCGTCGGCATGGTTCGCGCCGTCGCCGCCATCGATGATGTCGTTCTGGTCGTTGCCGAAGAGCCGGTCGTTGCCCACGCCGCCCCAGAGCGAGTCGTTGCCGCGGCCGCCGTAGAGCCGGTCATTGCCTTGCTCGCCGCGGAGGCCGTCGGCCTGATCGCCGCCAATCACGAGATCATTGCCCCGGCCGGCGAACACCTCGTCGGCCCCCGCCAAGGTTGTAATGAAGTCGTTCTGCGCTGTCGCCGCGAAGACGTCGCGCCGTATCGTGCCCCTGATCCTGGCCATGCTGCCCTCCATTCGTTGCCCCCACCCGATGACCGCCCACGGCCGCGATCGGGACCGGCAACGTCACGCCTTCTCGAGAGCGCTCCGTCTACCGATGGAGGACAGATCGGAGGATATCTGACGATGTTCAATACCCTGCTAAGAAAGGGCGGGGTATTTGACTAAGAAGGCGTTACCGCCTGTCGCGGAACCGTGCAGCAGCTACAAATTCCGCTCGATCGTCCAGACGAACACCGCGAGCGTGCAGCCAGTCTCGGTCCGAGAGTTGTGCTGCGTACCTTTGCGAAGCATCACGAAATCGC
>JANNSX010000423.1:0-8784 GCA_031403155.1 Hyphomicrobiaceae bacterium | reverse complement strand
ACGCCTGGCCCGGAAACGTACGCGAGTTGGAAAATTTCGTGCGCCGGCTCGTCGCGCTCAATCCCGGCGACCTCGTGACGGCGGCGGCCGTCGAGCATGAATTGGCGACCCAGGTCGCCGCGCGGCCGCAGGCCGCTGGTGAGGAGTCGCTCAGCCTCGGCCAGCTTGTCGAGCGCCATCTGGCGGGCCTGCTCGCCAACGGCACCCCGCCGCCGGGTCTGCACGCTCGCCTGATCGCCGAGGTCGAGCGCCCGCTCATCGCCGCATGTCTGGCGCTGACCGGTGGCAATCAGCTAAGGGCAGCGGAGATTTTGGGGATGAACCGGAATACGCTGCGGAAGAAGATGAGGGAGTTGGGGGTGGGGTAGGGAACGTGCGAGCTCGGCATGCTTTGCCGACATAGGAGGCAGGAGGGAGCCTTGATTACACTGCCGATTTCAATTCTGAAGACACTGTGGACCCGTGAAAACGGATCGTGGGCGATTTCTGCGCTCAAGAGCCTCGAACTGAGGCCTAATGCCAATTCAGAGCCGGATTTCTACCCTATCGAAAGCCGTGTTGAGTTGTTGTCCGAGGGCAGTTTTGCGAACCTACACCAGGTGATGGCGGCCGTGGGCTCAACAGAATTTCTGTTGAAGCAAAGCGTCCTTCCAATCGTGTCCTGGAAAGACGGCGATGCTGCAATTCGTTGTGTCGGTACCGGCACGCTGATAAGTTGCTCGGGCTATGTAATGACAGCAGCCCATGTTCTGATGGACCCAATCGAAGCAGGTTATGGCGCTTCGTGGAGTGGCGATGGGTGGGCCATGCACGAGGACCTCAATTTTGGAGTCCTCATGCCGATTCGTCATCCGAATGGAATACGTGGCACTAGATACTTAGGATTTGAGAAGTATTGGACGTGGGGGGATTGGAAGAAGAGTCCGCTCGTTCATGAGTCGGATAGATTTGAATACATGACAGACATTGCGGTGTGTAAAATACCTCAGCAGCCTGACGAGGTAGTGCATCAACCGCTGAGTATGTCGCTCAATCCATTTTCGATTGGCGAGGAAGCCTACTCGATTGGCTACGCAGAGATGGATGACATTCCTCTGACCTACATAGACGGAAAGTTGCGTATCGCGAAGCATCGCGCCGACTTGTTTGTGTCAATAGGACAGGTCACCGACATATTCCCCTTGAACCATGTTGAGAAGGCTGTGTCGGCACCTGGTCCGAGTTTCACGTTCAAGGCGAAAATTCCGGGGAGAATGAGTGGCGCTCCAATCTTCGGGGCGGCAGGCGCAATCATCAGGGGGGTTGTCAGTAAAAGTTGGTCGGGAGAGCGAGATGCGACCGGGGCTATGCTGGGGCCTGCTATGCACCTTCCTTTGGATGAGCCAGGAGTCGGCGGCAGAACACTACTCACACTCATGAAGGACAAAGCCGAAGGTATCGGCCAGGTATTCGGAGCGGGTCTGTAGGTCGTTCGCGAAGCGCGCTGTCCATCGCCGACTTCTTCTAGCCGTCTTGGTGCACAAGCCACCCCACATGCTACCCTCCGCTCAAACCCCGGAGCCCCCACCATGCCCATCGAACGCGGCCCGCAAGCCTTTCCCCGCACCGAGTATCTCCGCCGCCTCGCCAACGTGAAAGCTACGATGACGCGCCGGAGCTTTCGCGCGCTCCTCGTCAGCGATCCGGCCAACATCACCTATCTGACCGGCTACACAGCGCACTCGGCCTATGTGCCCCAGGGGCTCATCGTCGATCTCGACCAAGAGGAGCCCTTCTTCATCGTGCGCAAGATGGATGCGCCGGCCGGCATCTATCAGACCTTCCTCGATCGCAGCCGTGTGCTCGGCTACCCGGAGGATCTCGTCGCCAACAAAACCCGCAATGGCTTCGACGTCATTGTCGAGCGGCTCGTCGGAACGGGCGCCGCGAAGGGCCGGATCGGCCTCGAGTTCGAACACCTGTCGCACGCCGCGCTCAAGCAGCTTTCGGCGAAGCTCGAGACGGAGGACGTGACGGGCCTCATCACCTGGCTCCGGCTCATGAAGTCCGATCTCGAAATCGCTGTCATGCGCGAGGCGGCCGCGATTGCCGATGCCGCCATGCTGCGCGGCATCGAGGTGATCCGGCCGGGCGTGCGCGAGGCGGACGCGGCCGCCGAGATCTACGCCCAGCTCGCGCGCGGCGCCAACGGCAAGGCCGGCACCAGCATCGCCACGCTCGCGATCTGCGCGGGCTCCCGCTCGGGCACCTCGCATATCGCCTGGGCGGACGAGACGTTCAAGGCCGGTACCCACGTCAATATCGAGCTTGGTGGAGTGCGCCATGGCTACACCTCCGCGCTGATGCGGACCGTCAGCCTCGGCAAGCCGTCGGATCGCCTGAAACGTACTCATAAGGCGGAGTTGGCCGGCCTCGAGGCCGCTCTCGCCGCCGCCCGCGTGGGCAACACGGCCGGTCAGGTCGCCGACGCCTTCACTGCCGAGGCGCGCAAGCACGGGGTCGAGAAGGAGTCCCGCTGCGGCTATGCCATCGGCATCAACTGGACCGAGGTGACCGCCAGCCTCAAATCCGGCGATCCGACAGTGCTCGAGCCGAACATGACCTTCCACCTCATGCTCGGAAACTGGATCGATGAGGATTTCGGCTACGCCATCAGCGAGACCTTCCGCGTGACGCCCGGAGGTGGCGAGGCGCTGGGCCAGACGCCGCGGCATCTGTTCGAGGTCTGAGGGCAGCGCGCTGGGTCGATTGGCTCGGTGCAAGCCGAGGACATCTCCCGACATCGTCCTGTTACACAGCGATGGTCATTACGCGGCCATTGCCGCTATGCTCGCACAACTTGCGGTTTGATTCGGCGTTTCAGTCGCTTGCGGTGGCGTTGCGCGCGATCGGACGACAACCAACACGAGGGACATCATGATTCGCAGATTAGCCGCCGAGGCATTCGGCACCTTCTGGCTCGTCTTCGGAGGCTGCGGCAGCGCGGTCTTCGCGGCGGCCTATCCTGGACTGGGCATTGGCTTCACGGGCGTCTCGCTCGCCTTCGGCCTGACGGTGCTGACCATGGCCTATGCGGTCGGACCCGTCTCGGGCGGCCACTTCAATCCGGCGGTCTCGATCGGTCTCGCCTTCGGCGGCCGCTTCACCTGGGGCGAGGTCATTCCCTACATCATCGCCCAGCTCGCCGGCGGCATCGCCGCCGCCCTGGTGCTGTATCTCATCCTCGCGGGCAAGGCGGACTACGCCGGCCTCGGCGGCTTCGCGGCGAACGGCTACGACGATCTCTCGCCCGGGAAGTTCTCGCTGATGTCGGCCTTGATCGCCGAGGTCGTGCTGACGGCGGCGTTCCTGATCATCATCATGGGGGCGACCGATTCACGCGCACCGGCGGGTTTCGCGCCAATCGCCATCGGGCTCGGTTTGACGCTCATCCATCTGATCTCGATCCCGATCACCAACACCTCCGTCAACCCGGCCCGCTCGACGAGCCAGGCGATCTTCGCGGGGGGAGATCACATGGTGCAGCTCTGGCTGTTCTGGTTCGCGCCCATCGCCGGCGCCATCATCGGCGCCATCATCTACAAGGCGCTGCTGTCGGACGAGAACAAGTAGCACAGCGCCAGACTCAGCAAGACCACATGGAAACCGCCGCCCGGCCAATGGGCGGCGGTTTTGTTTTCCGACGCGTGTGCCAAGCCTATGCACTCGTGATATAGCCCGTCGCCATCACTGTTGAGCGGGCTGCGTTTGGTCGCAAGATCGAGCCCGCTCAAGGTTCTTGTTTTTCGCATGCTGTCGCGATTGACCGGAGTCCACTCAATCGCAGCATGCTCAAAGGATTGCCGCCATGACCCTTCTCATCGCCGGCCTCGCGATCTTCTTTCTCATCCATCTCGTCCCGACTTCGCCGGCGCTGCGCCAGCGGCTCATCCACGGCATGGGCGAGGCGCAGTACAAGATCGCCTTCTCGCTCGTCTCCTTCGGGGCGCTCTATCTGATCGTCCGCGGCTATGGCGAGGCTCGGCTCGTCGCGCCAGAGCTCTTCACGCCGCCCGAGTGGACGCGCCACTTGGCGATGCTGCTGATGCTCGCCGCCTTCATCATGCTGGCGGCGGCCTACATCCCCTCGCGCATCCGCGATAAGCTCAAGCACCCGTTGCTCACGGCGATCAAGGTGTGGGCGCTGGCGCACCTTATTGCCAATGGCGACGGCGCCTCCTTCCTGCTGTTCGGCGGTTTTCTGGCCTACGCCGTCTACGACCGGATCTCGGTCAAGCGGCGCGGCGCACGGGGACCCCTCGGCGACCGCAAAGGCTCGCTCGGTGGCGACATCGCCGTGGTCGTGGTGGGCGTCGCGGCCTATGCGCTGATGCTGCTGTGGGGACACGGGGCGCTCATCGGCGTGCCGCTGATATCGCCGATGGTCGACATTCCTTCGTGACAGGCCGCCTCATCGGCATTGCCGTGCGCAGCGCGCGGCGCCGGCCGATGCAGCTCGTCGAGCGTGCCGTCGTCTCGCCCGAGACCGGCATCGAGGGCGATCACAAGGGGGCCAAGCTCAAGACCCGGCAGGTGACGCTTTTGTCGGCCGAGGATTGGCTGGCGGCGCTCGCCGGCCTTGATCCGGGCAAGGGACCAACCGATCTCCCTTGGGCCGCACGGCGGGCGAACCTGCTCACCGAAGGCCTCGCGCTGCCGGCGGCCTCCGGTGCGATTCTTGCCATTGGCGCCGTCCGCATCGAGGTAATGAAGCCGGTCTTTCCCTGCACGCGGATGCTGGAAGCCCATCCCGACCTGATGCGCGCGCTCGCGCCCGATTGGCGCGGCGGCGTCGCGGCGCGCGTCATCGAGGGCGGAGAGATTGCGATGGGCGATCCGATCGCGATTGTTGCTGAGGGCCGAACCTGGACGCGGCCGAAGCTTCCCTAGTGTTCCGGCACATTCATATGATTCCGGCGAAGCTGGAATTATGAATGGAAAGCCGGAACACAAACAAAGAGTTGGCTAGTGGGATGGCCATTCATTTGGGGTACCAAATGAATGAGTCAGAACACTAGCGGCACCGTTTTGCCCGAATCGAGACGCGCACGGGTCCCGGCCCACGCGTGCTTCGCACGCTGGCCGGGATGACGGAAAAAGTGTTCATCGAGCTTCGCCGCCGTTGTTGCAGCAGTCGCCGCGCAGGGTGACGATCATGTCGGTGCACCGTCTCCTCCGCGACGTCATCCCGGCGTCATGGCGCAGCCATGCTTCGCATGGGTGGCCGGGACCTGTGTGACTATCCAGAGTATCTCGACCCATCCGCTCGGGAAGCATTCTCTAACCTTTCGCGGGGTTGGGATGGGGGGTGAGTGGCTCGGCCGGCCACCCGTCATTTACTTCGGCGCGTGCCTCCCGCAAACTCTGGCCCGACACATCAATCCCGCGAGACGACCCCATGTCCGCTCAAGCCCAAACCAAGCGCGTCACCTCCTTCGATATCCGCGAGAGGAAGGGTGGCGACGCCGTCGTCGCGCTCACCGCCTATCACGCGCACACCGCCCGCATCGCCGACCCTTACGTCGACTTCCTGCTTGTCGGCGACAGCCTCGGCATGGTGATGCACGGCTATGAGAGTACCGTTCCCGTGCCACTCGAGCTGATGATCATGCACGGGCGGGCGGTGATGCGTGGCGCAAAACGCGCGCTCGTCGTCGTCGACATGCCGTTCGGCACCTATGAGGAGAGCCCCTCGGTCGCCTTCCGCAATGCGGCGCACGTCATGAAGGAGACGGACTGTGGCGCGATAAAGCTCGAGGGGGGTAAGCGCATGGGCGAGACCATCCACTATCTCGTCGAGCGCGGCATCCCGGTGATGGCGCATATCGGGCTCACGCCCCAGTCGATCAACGTGCTCGGCGGCTTCAAGACCCAGGGCCGCACGCGCGATCAATGGGCCGCCATCGAGGAGGACGCCCGGATCGTCGCCGAGGCCGGCGCCTTCGCCGTGGTGATCGAGGCCGTCGCCGCGCCCCTTGCGGATCGGATCACCAAAAACTGCCCGATCCCCACCATCGGCATCGGCGCGTCCGCCCAATGCGATGGGCAGATCCTCGTCATGGAGGACATGCTCGGCCTCTCGCCCCGGGTGCCCAAATTCGTCAAGGAGTTCGGCTCGGTCGGCGAGAGCATCCGGCGCGCCATCGAGGGTTATGCGGGCGAGGTCCGGGCCCGCACCTTCCCGGCGGATGAGCACAGTTATGGCATGAAGGAGGAGGCCGCCCCCCCGCCAACCCCAAAAAAGCCGAAAACCATCGTCACTTAGGATATTTGGCGTTGAGCACGTTCTACGGCGAACCGGCCTCCATCCCGGCCTTCGCCGGGACATGCTTTTGCCTGAACGTGCTCTGGGGGGATTGAACTGCGGTCAAACCGGCCGTTCTTTGCCTCAAAGCAGCGTCCGCGCTATCAAGGCCCGCCGGCAAATAGCTGGCTGGAGTATGTCCAGGCGAAGTGGTTCCCGGTTCGCCGTGGGAAATGCGACAAGGCATGGAGCATTTCCAGGCGAAGTGGTTCCCGGTTCGCCGTGGGAAATGCGACAAGGCTATCAACAAGCGAGGCACGATGTCTGACGGCGATATCATTCGCGAGGTCGAAGAGGACCTCCGCCGCGAGCGCTACGAGGCGCTGTGGAAGCAATACGGCAACTTCGTTGTCGCCGGGGCCTTTGTGATCATCCTCGGCGTCGCCGGTTACCAGGGTTGGCAATACTGGCAGAAGAGCCGTGCCGACACGGCCGGCGCCCGCTACGAGGGCGCGATGCAACTCATGCGCGACGGCAAGGCCGACGAGGCCGCGACCGCGCTCGAGGCGCTCGTCAAGGACACCCCCGCCGGCTACCAGACGCTCGGCCGCCTGAGCCTCGCCGCCGGGTCCGCCAAGGCCGGCAAGAAGGTCGAGGCGCTGGCGCAGTACCAGGGCGTCGCCGACGATGCGGCCGCCGATCCGATGCTCCGCGGTTTTGCACAGCTGCGCGCCGCCGAGCTCAGGCTCGATGAGGCCGCCTTTACCGAGATGCAGAATCGGCTCACCCCTTTGCTGGCCGAAGGCCAGCCCTGGCGTTTGACGGCGCAGGAGCTTTTGGGGCTCGCCGCCTACAAGGCCGGCAATAACGATGAGGCGAGCAAGGCCTTCACGGTGCTGCTCGCCGATCGGAACGTGCCGCAGGGCCTGCGCCAACGGGCCGAGATGATGATGACGCTGATCGCGGCCGATACGGCCAAGCCCGCGTCGGCGATGAACTGAGGACAACGCTATGCTAGAGCACGTTCAGGCGAAGTGGGAACCGGTTCGCCGTAAGAACGTGCTCAAAGCCAACAACCGTGCCCGGCTCGGTCTGCTGGCGGCAGTGGTGGCGGGGTTGCTTGGCGCCGGATGCTCATCGGATGGTGGCGGCCCAAGCCTGCCGAGCTTCAATTCCATCAACCCCTTCGCCGAGAAGGAGACGCCGCTGCCGGGCAAGCGCGTGTCCGTGCTCGCCTCGCAGGATAGCCTGGCGACCAATCTGGAATCTTCGGAGACGGGCTCGGTTGCGGTTCCGGCGTCCCTCCCCAATCTCGAATGGAGCCAGCCCGGCGGCATCGCCTCCAACGCGCCGGGGCATCTGGCGCTCGAAGGCTCACTGCGCACGCTGTGGTCGACGGACGCCGGCACCGGCTCCAACTCCGACACCAAGCTCACCGCCAACCCGATCATGCATCAGGGCCGCATCTACGTGCTCGATGCGGCCTCCACCGTCTCGGCCTTCTCGGCCTCTGGCGGCAGCCGCGTCTGGTCGGCGAGCCTCGTTCCCGAAAGCGAGAGCGACGACGAGGGCTTCGGCGGCGGCATCGCTGCCGACGGCGGGCGGCTCGTCGCGACCACCGGCTTCGGCATGGCGGTGGCGCTCGATGCCTCCAACGGCAACAAGCTCTGGGAGAAAGCGCTCGGCTCCCCGGCACGCGCCTCGCCCACCATCGCCGACGGCCGCGTCTACGCGGTGACGATCGAGGGCCGCCTGTTCTGCCTGAACGCCGAGGACGGCAGCGAAATCTGGAGCTATCGCGGCGTGCCGCAGCAGGCGAGCATGCTGAACAACGTCAGCCCGGCGGTCGCTGGCGACGAGGTCGTCGTCACCTTCCCCTCGGGCGACGTCATGGCCTTCCGCGCCGGCACCGGCGATCCCGTCTGGTCGGATCAGCTCGGGCAGAGTGCCGCCTCCTCGTCCGTCGCCGGCATGAACGATCCGAGCCGCCCCGCCATCGCCGACGGCGTCGTCTACGCGGTCGGCCACGGCGGCCGCATGATCGCGACCGCGTCCGGGACGGGCGAGCGCGTCTGGTCCGTCTCCATCGCCGGCATCGAGACGCCCTGGGTCGCGGGCGATGCGGTCTACGTCGTCGACACGGCGGGCAAGCTCGTGGCCCTCAACCGCGCGACCGGGGAAGTGCGCTGGGCGACCAAGCTGCCGGGCGAGGGCGTCTGGAGCGGACCGGTGCTCGCCGGTGGGCGGCTGTGGGTCGCGTCGTCCAAGGGGAAGTTGGCGGGGGTGGATGCTTCGACCGGCAAGGTTTCGTCAGAGCGGGATTTGGGTGGCAAGGTCTTCGTGCAGCCGATCGTGGCGGATGGGCGGATGTACGTGCTCAGGGATGACGCGGAGCTGGTGGCGCTGAATTAGGGGGGGGGGTTGTAGGTGTTCCGCCAACTCTTGCTATGAAATCGTTCAACACCAGATCAGCACTTCAATAGCCTGCGAACCACCTGAGC